>NZ_JNKH01000005.1:0-180977 GCF_000701985.1 Butyrivibrio sp. WCE2006
TCGTATTGGACCAGGTCCTCGCGAAGCGAGGGGCGTGTCCTGCCGAAGGCAGGATTTTTGTGGGCGATTTCCGCTTTTGCCCACAAAAAGTCATGAAATCCTGCAGGTGACATTCTTTTTATTATAATTTTATAAGCTATTTATGATTTTATCTAAAACATAAGTTAAAATTATAACATAGTGGATATATATAGTTACTGTTAACACAGCTCTGCGCACTTATTGTGCTGAGTTTGAGAATGTTTAAAGATTTTAATATTGGATTTGTCCTCTTGCCGAAGGCAACTGGAATGGGCAAATCCCGTTGCTGTGAGCACAATAAGGTGTGAACAGTAACGATGCTGATATTTTACCGGTGAATTTCAAGAGGGGGATTTATGGAGGACAGGACAAGAAAAACTATTAAAAGAAACCCCAAAATAGATATGGGATTCATTCCGAGTGGGGTTCCGGGGGGCTTTTTCATATATTATGCAGAAGGAAATGGTGAGATTGTCTTTGCGGACGAAAACATCATAAAGCTATATGAATGTGAATCCATGGATGAATTCAGAGAACATGTAGGTAACTGTTTTTGCGGAATGGTTTATCCCGAGGACTATGACCTTACCCAGGGGAATATCAGTAAACAGACAGTTTTTGGAGCCATGCGCCATGATTATGTCCGCTACAGGATAAGGACCAGGAAGGGCAACATCAGGTATGTGGAGGATTTTGGTCATCTGGTTCACGGAGATGACGGGGTTAGCTATTACTATGTTTACATAGTTGATATAGACCAGAATGAATATTATAACAACAATAAAAACAGTTATGCTGAATCACAGGTGCTGGAGATGAATCAGGAAATGGATTCCGTCACCGGCATGTGGAATCAGGCCCATTTTTACAAGGTTGTCCAGGAAAAAATGATGGACGGGGAATTCAGAAGACAGGGCATATCAGTCATATATTTTGATCTTAATCATTTTAAGCTTTTTAATGAAAAATATGGATTCAAAAAAGGCGATGAGCTTTTATACGATATAGCAAGACTGTTATGGCATTCTTTTCTTGAGAGAATGGTCGCGAGATTCTCTGAGGATCACTTTGTGGTATGTACTGTATCAAGAGAAGTTGAGGCGATAGTCTCAAAGATACATGATGATGTGGCGAAGCTTGTGGTAGGAGCAAAGCTTGAGATAAAGGCAGGAATATATAAAGTTGAAAGTAACTGCAATGACATAGGACTTGCCTGTGACCATGCAAGACTTGCCTGCAGAAGTATAAAAACAAGGTATGACATACCTTATGCCTTCTATAATGAGGACATTCATACAAAGCTTCAAATGCAGCAGTTTGTCCTGGATAATATAGATTCGGCTGTTGAAAATGAAAATATCAAGGTCTTCTATCAGCCGGTAATCAGGACCAAAACCGGACAAATTTGTGGGTATGAAGCTCTGGCCAGATGGAAAGATCCGGAAAAAGGGTTGATATCACCCGGATCCTTTATTGAAATTCTTGAAGAACACAGACAAATCCATAAACTTGATATGTTTGTGGTAAAGAAAGTTTGTGAGGACTATGCCTCTCTAAGAAAGAGGGGAGAAATGCTGGTTCCTGTGTCCATAAACCTCTCAAGGCTGGACTTTAATCTCTGCAACGTAATAGATGAAGTTGAAAATTGCAGAAAAAAAGTGAATATGCCAATAAATATGCTTGATATAGAGATAACGGAGAGCGCACTTAACGAAGATGATGCAACCATAAAAAGAGAAATTGATCAGTTCAGAAGCCTTGGATATCAGGTGTGGATCGATGATTTCGGAAGCGGTTATTCATCACTTACAACTATTTTAAATTATCGATTCGATACATTGAAATTAGATCTTGCATTCCTTAGGCAATATGATAAGAATCCCAGATCAGGAGCGGTTCTTGGATTCATAGTTCAGGCAGCCCACAGTATGGGACATATCACTTTGACTGAGGGTGTTGAAACAGAGGAACATTTTGAGTTTCTTAAAACAATAGGGTGCGATAAGGCGCAGGGGTATCATTTTGGAAAACCTCAGCCTATGGAAGAAAGCAGAAAATATACTCAATTTAATGGAATGACGTGGGAAAAGTGCTGATTTCCTCTTCTAATTTATTGAAAATATGTTAAACTACTACTAATTTGTTAACATGTAAGGGGAACCGTCATGTCGAAGACATGATTTTGAATGGTTCCGACCGAGAGGGTAGGATTACGGAGTAATCGTACCAATGCATAAGTACGAGGAGGATGAAAAGATGTACGTTACCTGTTTGGACCTTGAAGGCGTTCTTGTTCCTGAGATTTGGATTGCATTCGCGGAGGCAACCGGAATACCTGAGCTTAAGAGAACTACCAGAGATGAGCCTGATTATGATAAGCTCATGAAGTTTAGAATTGATATTCTTAAGGAACATGGACTTGGACTTAAAGAAATACAGGATACAATAGCAACTATTGATCCCTTGCCGGGCGCAAAGGAATTCCTGGATCAGCTTAGAGAAATAACACAGGTAGTTATTCTGAGTGATACATTCACACAGTTTGCAACACCTCTTATGAAAAAGCTTGGCTGGCCTACAATATTCTGCAATACACTTGAAGTTGCAGACAATGGAGAAATCACAGGCTTTAAACTTCGCTGCGAAAAGGGTAAGCTCACTACAGTAAAAGCTTTCCAGAGCATAGGACTTGACACTATCGCAAGTGGTGACAGCTTTAACGATCTTGGAATGATTGAGGCAAGTAAGGCAGGATACCTGTTTAGAACAACCGAGCAGATCAAAAAGGATTATCCTCAGTTCCCTGCTTTTGAAAACTATGACGAGCTTCTTGCTGCAATCAGAGAACAGCTTAAAAAATAATTTTTGAAATCGGATGGAAACATCCGATTTTAATTTGAGCAGAGCACTTAGCGAGGTATTATCGAGCATAGTGCGAGCCATGCAAGTCCACTTAGCGAGGTATTATCGAGTTTAGTGGAACTTGCTTGAGCAGAGCACCGACAAAAACCTCATCGCAAGATTTTGGAGAATTAGTAATGAAAAGAAATTATAAATTTACACTGAGTTATGATGGAACACGTTTCTTTGGTTGGGAGAGGCAGCCTAACAAGGAAATGACAATTCAGGGAAAACTCGAAAGTGTTCTTAGCAGAATGGTTGGGCTTCCTGAAGGTGAGTCAGTTCAGGTTATAGGTGCAGGAAGGACTGACGCCGGAGTCCATGCAAGAGCCATGACAGCTAACGCCATGCTTGATACTACGCTAAGTGAAGAAGAAATTCAAAGCTATATGAACCAGTATCTTCCGGAGGATATCAGCATAAATGATGTGAGAATATGTGCTGAAAGATTCCACAGCAGATACAATGCTATTGGAAAAACATATAGATATACTTGTTATTACGGTAATTCAAAGCCGGTCTTTGACAGGAAGTATGTCACTGTGCTTGAACAAAAGCCTGATATCGAGCTGATGAGAAAAGCTGCCGAGTACATAATCGGAACCCATGATTTTAAGAGTTTTTGCGGCAACACGAAAATGAAGAAGTCCACGGTAAGATGTGTGGACAATATCAGAATAGAAGAGAGCGGACCACAGATCAGATTATATTTTCATGGGAATGGTTTCTTACAGAACATGGTCAGAATCATGACAGGGACGCTTCTGGAAGTTGGATATGGAAACATTAAGCCTGAAGAGCTTAAAGATATCATTGAGGCTACTGACAGACAAAAAGCCGGTCCCACAGCACCGCCTCAGGGACTTTGCCTTATGAAAGTTGATTACTAAAACAAGATGGACTAAGTATTAAATTTAAATAAGCTCCCACCTTTTTGACTAAAGGGGGAGCTGACTTTTTATATAATGATTAGTTGGAAAATGGTGCGCTAATAGTGCTGCCTGTTTCCTGAAATCTTTTTCTGCTTTTTATTAAAAAACATCGTATTACATGTCACCTGCAACAGAGTAGGTTAAGAGATAGTCATCATAATTCTCAAGCAGCATGCCAAGTTCCTGGGTATTAGAGCCTTCGCCCTGGAGTGAGAAAGCGCTGTCACCTAAATTAACAGTATCAAAAGCTACAGGTGAGCCATTCTTAAAGAATACTGTTCTTACATTTACACAGCTGACATCCTCTGATGTATTGTTGATTCCCGTTACGGAAAGGGAGTTGTCGACGTTTTTCTGAACATCAATGTCAACAGAGTCATATCTGCAATTTTCAGTAATTTCGGATTCCAGAGTATAGGAAAAATCTGCAGCATCTTCTATATCACGATTTTTGAACTGACCGTAAAGCATGAAAGACTGGCCTGCCTTAACTGTGTTTTCACAGTCTGAGACAGTTTTAATAGCGTCACCGTAAGAAGTAACTGCACTGAAAAATGCAGAGACTTCCAGATCCTTGTCAGAATTGTTGGTGGCTATGATGACATATCTGGTATGAAGACCATCAGCATCTGCTATTTCATATTCATCTGTGATTTTAATGTCATTTTCACCTGTTTTTGCATTGGAAACTGTTGCAGAACTTGCAACAAAAATCATAGCTGTTGTAATTGAAATAACGAAACTTAATATCTTTTTCATACCTATGTTCCTCCGGGTATTTTATGGTGTAATTAGGATAACAAATGAGAATAAATATCTGATAAAGTAAATCTTAAAATTCTATATATTGAGGCTTTTTTGGCATCCAAAATTTTTCATGAATATTTAGTGAATTTTGAGGATTGACAAGAGATGACATCAATTTTTCCTTTTTGTACTTCTTATAATATGTTATAATCTTTTGTGGCTATGTAATTGGCCGGATGTCGATTAGACATGATAGCAAGTTGGAAATGTGGTAATGAATATGATGGCGAACACGGAGGGTCAGGGCTCTTTAGTGGATCGTTCCAAAAGAATCCGCTTTTTAAGAAGACTGATTCTTATATCCATTGCAGCTTCATGCCTTATTCCCACCATCATATGCATAATTCTGGCAATTCATCTGAATCGCAGTGAGAGGATTCTTGAAAAAGCTAAAACAGAGATGGCCTGGTATGAGGAGCGCTTTGGAGATGCTGTATTGGCTGACGCAGATACTGTAGAGGCCGATCAACTTCAGTGGACTGATCTGGATGAAGCAGATTTGGAACGCGGACAGGAAGATCCTGATGATATAGAAGTGTCACAGGTTAGCGGAGGTTCAGCAGAATCCGGAACTTTACAGGCCGGGGCTACATCAGCCGGTGCGGGAATTGCTTCAGGTCAGGATGAATGGGATGGCGTCAGGAAGGTTTATATAACATTTGATGACGGGCCAAGTACCTCTACCAACGCAATACTGGACATATTGGATCAATATGGAGTTAAGGCTACATTCTTTGTGACCGGCAAGGAGGGTGAAGAGTACGCCGCGATTTACAGGCGTATTGCTGAAAGCGGTCACACTATAGGAATGCATTCCTATAGTCATAAATATAGTGAGTTGTATGAGTCACTTGACAGCTTCTCTGCTGATTTACATAAGCTACAGACTTTTTTGTATGAGACTACAGGAGTCTGGTCCAGGCTTTATAGATTTCCCGGAGGAAGTTCTAATACTGTCAGCAAGGTTCCTATGGCAGATCTGGTGAAGTATCTTGATCTTTCTCAGATAAACTTTTATGACTGGAATGTTGCCAGCAGCGATGACAGGGCGGGAATTGATAAAGACATAATAGTAGCCAATGTTATGACAGGGGTTCCAAAGCATAACGAATCAATAATTCTTCTGCACGATGCTTCTGATAAGCAGGCGACAGTAGAGGCATTGCCTGAGATAATTGAACAGATACAGGCAATGGATAATACAGTGATAGTTCCGATAACGGATGATACGTTACCGGTTCAACATATCAGCAATTCTCAGTAATTTTGAAACGGAGGAAAGAAAAATGGGATTTTTTTCAGAGCTGAAAAGTGATCTCTCTCAGGCTGCAAAGACAATCATGCCTGAGGATAGCGAATCAATACAGAGCCTGAATGAAAAAGCTAAAGAAGAGGCTGTAGTAAAGCCTAAGACTGAAGCTGAGGTTAAGAAGGATCTGAATGAAATGCTCGATCACCTTGATGAAATCAAGCTCGATGAAGGCGGGGCAACAGACAATGTTGAGAAGGAAGAATCCAAAAGGGTTGAGGAGTCAGTAGTAACACCTGAGCCGGCTATTTTTAATAAAGCCGTTAAGGAAGAGCCTAAGGTTGAGGAGCCTGAGGAAGAACCTGAACCGGAGCCGGTTTCCATAGATGATTCAGAAGAAGATGATGAGCCCTATGAGGCAATCGCTATGGAAGAGGATGAAGAGGAGGATACAGTTGCTGATCTTGCCGCATCACTTAGCGCAATTGAATCTATCGCTAAGGGGAAGGCTGAGGAGGCACCTGTGTATGAGGAAAGTGCAGTAGCAAATTATAATAATGGGGGATTTGACACAATGGACATTCAGCAACAGACACCTACAGATGAAACAGCCAGCATTACCGAGGGTATGAGAATTGTTGGTAATCTTGAGACTACAGGTTCTCTTGACCTGATTGGTAAGGTTACAGGTAATGTTACATGTCTTGGCAAGCTCAATGTAACCGGTGAGGTAGAAGGCGATTCAAGAGCAGCTGAGATTTATGCTGAGGCAGCAAGAATTACAGGAGAAGTAAGAAGTAACGGAAGCGTTAAGATTGGACAGAGCACAGTAGTTATTGGTAATATCTTTGCGACAAGTGCGGTTATCGCAGGTGCTGTAAAGGGTGATATCGATGTTCCCGGACCTGTTGTACTTGATACAACTGCAATCGTAATGGGTAATATCAAATCACAGTCAGTACAGATCAACAATGGTGCTGTAATAGAAGGTAACTGCTCACAGGCTTACGCTGAGGTTAATCCTTCTGCATTCTTCGATGGACTTAAAGGACAGAAATAATGAGAATACTTTTAAAATTAAGTGGTGAGGCACTTGCAGGCCCTAACAAGACAGGTTTTCACGAAGAGACTGTTCGCGGGGTTGCACTGCAGGTAAAAGAACTGGTAGATAAAGGTACAGAAATAGGAATTGTTATAGGCGGTGGTAATTTCTGGAGAGGCCGTACCAGTGAGAGTATTGACCGCGTTAAGGCAGACCAGATCGGTATGCTTGCAACTGTAATGAATTGCATTTATGTATCAGAGATTTTCAGAAGTGTAGGAATGAAAACAAATATCCTTACACCTTTTGAATGCGGATCATTTACAAAACTCTTTTCCAAGGACAGAGCTAATAAGTACTTTGAGAAGGGAATGGTTGTCTTCTTTGCAGGCGGCACAGGCCATCCGTTCTTTTCAACAGATACAGGAGCAGCCCTCAGAGCAATTGAGATTGAAGCAGATTACATGCTTCTTGCCAAGGCTATTGATGGTGTTTATGACAGTGATCCTGCTAAGAATCCTGATGCTAAGCGCTATGATACTATCAGCATAGATGATGTGGTTGCTCAGAACCTGCAGGTAGTGGATATGACAGCTTCTATCATGGTAAAAGAAAATCATATTCCCATGAGGGTATTCGCACTTCAGGAAGAAAATAGTATAATAAAAGCAGCTAGTGGAGATTTTAACGGTACCACCGTAACAGCTTAAACTATAATCCGGAGGATGAGTGTATGAATGAAAAAGTTAAGCCTTATGAAGAAAAAATGAACAAAGCTTTTGATTTCCTTTCCCAGGAACTGGCAGCTGTAAGAGCAGGACGTGCCAATCCGCATGTGCTTGATAAGCTTAAGGTGGATTATTATGGAACTCCCACACCTCTTCAGCAGGTTGGTAATGTCTCAATACCTGAAGCTCGTATGATTCAGATTGCACCTTGGGACAAGAGCCTTATAAAGGATATCGAGAAAGCTATTCTTGCATCAGATATTGGAATTACACCCAGCAATGATGGAAGCGTTATCAGACTTATTTTCCCCGAGCTTACTGAGGAAAGAAGAAAACAGCTTGCAAAGGATATCAAGAAAAAGGGTGAGGATGCCAAGGTAGCTGTAAGAAATATTCGCCGTGACGGCAATGATTCCTTTAAGAAGCTTAAGGGATCAGATGTTTCTGAGGATGAGATTGCTGAGATGGAAGATGATCTTCAGAAGATTACAGATCAGTTTGTGAAGAAAATTGATAAAGCAATTGAGGAAAAGAGCAAAGAAATAATGACTGTATAAAGAGATTTGAATTACGAGGTTTTGAACCCGTATATCCCTTTATGAATTATATTAAGAGCCTGTGGGTTATTGCACAGGCTCTGCTTACTTTTGAGCACTAGTGTACTTAATGAGGACAAAATATGAACGAGAACACAAAAATACCGCAGCATGTGGCAATTATTCTTGACGGTAACGGAAGATGGGCAAAAGCAAAAGGTTTACCCAGAAACTATGGTCACAAGCAGGGAGCTAAGGCTGTAGAGGATATCCTTGTAGTAGCCAGAGATATGGGAATAAAGTATCTCACCGTATATGCTTTTTCCACAGAGAACTGGAACAGACCTGAGACAGAGGTTTCTGCACTTATGATGATACTTAGACAGTATCTTAAGAGCAGTATAAAGAAGTCCATGAAAAACAACGTTCGCTGTCAGGTTATAGGTGAGCGCAGTAAGCTTTCAGCAGATATCCAGGATGCGATAAAAGAGCTGGAGACTGCAACTGCAGGTAATACCGGACTTACCTTTACGATTGCTATAAATTATGGAAGCAGGGATGAAATAGTAAGAGCAGTCAGAAAGATTGCAGCAGATTGTGCTGATGGAAAAGTAGATCCTTCAGATATTTCCGAAGATATGATCTCACGTAACCTTGACACAGCAAATCTTCCGGATCCTGATCTCATGATTCGCACATGTGGTGAGCAGCGCCTTAGTAATTTCCTTCTTTGGCAGTGTGCTTACACGGAATTTTATTATACAGATATTGCATGGCCTGATTTTGATGAGGCAGAGCTTCAGAAGGCCGTTGATGCATATGGCAATCGTAATCGCAAATTTGGCGGATTAAAGAACGATTCAGAATAAATAATCCTTACTAAAAGGGGAAAACTATGAAAACTAGAGTAATAAGCGGAGCTGTACTGGTAGTTTTACTTGTATTGACACTTATAAGCGGCGGATATGTTACAGCGGGAGTTTTACTTTTTGTATCGATTGTGGGATACCGTGAACTGACATCGGCTCTTGCGGTAAAAGCGGCTGATGAAAAGACCAATCTGCCTGAGATCATTGGCTTACTGGCAGTATGTATCCACTATATTCTGTTGATTATTAAGGGCGCTGACATGGCCATTTTCCTGGCAGTAATCATGGGACTTTTTGTTGCCGAGAGTATTGTGTTTGTCTTTAGCTACCCCAAATATAAGGCAAACCAGATGATAGGGTCAGTTTTTTCATTTATTTATGCGCCTATGATGCTGTCCTTCATTTATTTACTCAGATCATTTCCTACGGGAAAGTATCTGGCATGGCTTCCATTTATTGCATGGATATGTGATACATTTGCATATTTTACGGGAAGAGCACTAGGAAAACATAAGCTCTGTCCTGTTTTATCACCTAAAAAGACCATAGAGGGTGCTATAGGCGGAATCGCCGGAAGCGTACTTGCAGGTGTGATCTATGGTTATGTATATGCAAGTTATGCAGACACTAATCTGCCGGTAAGTACAAGCATCGCCACTTTTGCAGTGATTACCTTTGTCGCAGGGGCATTATCACAGGTCGGAGATCTTATCGCTTCAGGCATTAAGAGAGACCAGGGAATAAAGGATTACGGTAATCTTATACCGGGCCACGGCGGAATAATGGACAGATTTGACAGTGTTATTTTCATCACGCCGGTGATTTATTTTCTGGCTAAAATAATGAGTAATATGTAAAGAGGTTAGTAATGGGAAGAAAGATTATTCTACTTGGTTCAACAGGATCTATTGGAACACAGACTCTTGATGTAGTCAGAGCTAATCCTGATGAGCTTAAGGTTGTTGGTATTGCTGCTAATAAAAGTGTTGATAAAGTTGAGCAGCAGGTACGTGAATTCAGACCGAAATATGTGGCTATGTATGACGAAGAGGCTGCAAAAGAGCTGAAAATAAAGCTCGCTGACATGCCGGTTCGCATTTTTTCAGGAATGGAAGGACTTGTGGAGATTTCCCAGGTGCCTGATGCTGATACTGTTCTTACCGCAGTAGTCGGAATGATAGGCATAAGACCTACCATGGCAGCTATCGAGAGCGGAAAAGATATAGCACTTGCAAATAAGGAGACTCTTGTTACCGCAGGACATATAATAATGCCTCTTGCTCAGAGGAAAAATGTAAGCATATTACCTGTGGATAGTGAGCATAGTGCAATTTTTCAGTCTTTGAACGGTGAACCTAAAAACAAGCTTGAGAAGATCCTTCTGACTGCATCCGGCGGACCATTCAGAGGAAAAAAGAGAGCAGAGCTTTCTGAGATGACAGTAGATGATGCATTAAAGCATCCTAACTGGGATATGGGGCCTAAGGTTACTATAGATTCTGCATCACTTGTTAATAAGGGACTTGAAGTTATGGAAGCCAAGTGGCTTTTTGATGTGTCCCTTGATCAGATACAGGTTGTGGTACATCCTCAGAGCATAATACATTCAATGGTTCAGTATGTTGACGGAGCGGTGATGGCGCAGCTCGGAGTACCGGATATGAAGCTTCCGATACAGTATGCATTGTTTTATCCGGACAGAATGCCCATGAATGAAAAGAGGCTCGACTTCTTTGAAGTTTCACAGCTGACCTTTGAAAAGCCTGACACAGATACATTTGTAGGACTTAAGCTTGCATATGACGCTGCCAGAGCCGGCGGAAGTATGCCTACAGTATTTAATGCAGCAAACGAGATGGCAGTAAGAAAGTTCATAAACAGAGAGATACGATTCCTGGATATTTACGACATGATTTCCTCAGCTATGGCTCATCACACTAAGATTGAGAATCCTGATCTTGAAGAAATACTTATGGCTGAAGCTGATACTTACGAGTATCTGGAGAATAAATAATACTTCAGAGAGGTAAAATAATGATTGTAAGTTTGTTATTGTTTTTTATTATTTTCGGAGTGCTTGTTACAACCCATGAGCTTGGACATTTTCTCATAGCCAAGGCCAATAATATAAGGGTTTTGGAATTCTTTGTCGGAATGGGACCTGTGCTTTTTAAGAAGCAAAAGGGCGAAACACTTTATAGCATCAGATTACTCCCTATCGGAGGCGCCTGCAGATTTGAAGGCGAGGATGACATCGATGGTGAAGACCACGGCTATGATGAGAGATCATTTCCTAATGCCAACGTGTGGGCGAGAATAGCAGTTTTGTTCGCAGGACCTTTTTTTAATTTCATTACAGCAATGATCATTGCGATTATTGTAGTAGCTAACACAAACTGGTCATTCCCTGTTATCAAAGGATTTACTGAAGGTAATTCTGCAGGAGCTGAGGCAGGACTGCAGGAAGGCGACCTGATCGTGGCAGTGGATGGTGAGAAAATACATCTTTCATCTGAAATCATGCTTATCTCACAGTTCAGTAAGGGCGGTGTTATGCACATCGACTACGAGAGAGATGGCGAGATCAGAAGAGCAGAATTAAAGCCCACCTACAGCGAAGAAGATGATCGCTACTACATGGGCATTTATCTTGGACAATATGAAAAAATCACCGGACTTAAGGTTATTCCTTATGCCTGGTATGATCTTCTCTATTATTTTAAGGCAACCTATAGAAGCCTTGCTCTCCTTGTACAGGGACGACTGACTCTTGGCGATGTTTCAGGACCGGTCGGCATGGTAAAAATTGTTGATGACCAATATGAAGCAGCAAGCCAGTATGGGGCGTCTACAGTTATATTTACAATGCTTGAGCTTATGGTGCTTTTGTCAGTGAACCTTGGGGTAATGAATTTGTTACCATTTCCTGCTCTGGACGGAGGCAGACTTGTTTTCCAGTTTATTGAAGTATTACGAGGCAAACCGGTTCCCAGGGAGAAAGAAGGAATGGTACACCTTGTAGGTATGGTTGCACTTATGGCATTCATGGTTGTGGTTGTTATAAGTGATGTTTCCAAGTTCATGCAATAATCAGAAAATATTTGTTTTAAAGGAAGGAAATTCCATGGCATATAGAGATAATACAAAGGTTGTTCACATAGGAAATAAAGTTATAGGTGGCGGTAATCCGATAATGATCCAGTCCATGACCAACACTCCCACAGAGGATGTTGACAGAACTGTTGAGCAGATTCTTGCTCTTGAGGCAGCGGGCTGTGACATTGTTCGTTGTACTGTTCCTAATCAGGAAGCAGCTGATGCCATAAAAAGTATAAAGGAAAGAATTCATATCCCCCTCGTGGCAGATATCCATTTTGATTACAAGATGGCTATTGCAGCCATGGAAAACGGGGCAGATAAAATAAGAATCAATCCCGGTAACATCGGTTCGAAGGACAGGATTGAAGCTGTTGTTAAGACTGCAAAAGAAAGAAATATCCCCATAAGAGTAGGTGTAAACAGCGGATCTCTGGAAAAGGATCTGCTTGAAAAATATGGCGGAGTTACTGCTGATGGACTTGTTGAGAGTGCTCTTGATAAGGTGCATATCATTGAAGAATTCGGCTATGATAACCTTGTGATCAGTATAAAGTCATCAAACGTAATGCTCTGCGTAGATGCCCATAAAAAACTGGCAGAAAAGACAAATTATCCTCTTCATGTGGGAATAACAGAAGCCGGAACCTTGTACGGTGGTAATATCAAATCCTCAATAGGCCTTGGTATCATCCTGAATGAAGGAATAGGAGATACTATCAGAGTGTCACTTTCAGGTGATCCGACAGAGGAAATAAGAACCGCTAAGATGATCCTTAAGACATTGGGACTCCGCAAGGGGGGAATAGAGGTTGTTTCATGTCCCACCTGTGGAAGAACAAAAATTGATCTTATCGGACTTGCAAATGATGTTGAGAAGATGGTGCAGGAATTCCCTCTTGATATCAAGGTTGCAGTTATGGGATGCGCAGTTAATGGCCCCGGAGAGGCAAGAGAAGCAGATATCGGCGTAGCAGGCGGTATTGGCGAAGGCTTACTTATAAAACGTGGTGAAGTAATAAGAAAAGTTCCGGAAGCAGAGCTTATTGATGCCTTGAGGCAGGAGCTTGTTCACTGGAACGACTGAGTTAGAAAGCGAGCAGTATGAGAAAACCATTTCTTGAGGTCTTCCAGACCCTAAAATTAGACCAACACACAAAAGAAGAACTATCAGACGTGCAGGTTGAGAAAATTTCCACCACTGAGAAAAAGGATCTCGTACGCATCTATTTATCCAGCAATCGCCTTATCGAAAAGGCGGACGTGATTAAGGCAGAGAAGGAAATAAAAAAGCAGCTCTTTAAAGAGACAGATCTTACTGTCAAGATTTATGAGCGGTTTTTCCTGTCTGCCCAATATACGCCTCAGAATCTTCTTGAGATGTATAAAGACAGTATTCTGCTGGAATTCAAGAACTATGATCCAATTGAATACACTATTTTAAAATCCGCAGACTTCTCATTTCCGGAATCAGACAGAGTAGAGCTGATTCTTGAGGAGTCTGTTATTGCTGAGAAAAAATCTCAGGACATTCAGCGTATTTTTGAGAAAATACTCAATGAACGCTGCGGGTTTGCGGTGACGATGAATGTCTCATACAAAGAAGCGGTTTCTAAAAAGAAGGAAATAGACTATTCCAAGGAAACGGCCAAACTTGCGAAGAGACTTGAATCTGCGGAGGAGAAATCTGAGCAGAAGCACAAGGAGAAAGAAGCAGAAGCTGCTAAGAAAAAGGCAGCTGCCGGTACAGGCACGAAAGCGGAAGAGACAAAAACTCCTGCTGCGAAACCCTCCCAGGCTGCAGGAACAAGTAAGTTTGGAGGCGGAAGTAAATTCGGACAGGGCGGCAAGTTTTTCAAAAAAGGTGGAACCGGCAGCTTCAAGCGCTCTGATGATCCCAACATCATCTACGGAAGAGATTTTGAAGATGAGACCATCAACATGGAAGAAATTGTTGGTGAGATGGGAGAGGTTACTGTCAGAGGGCAGGTAATCAATTACGAGAGACGTGATATCAGAAATGAAAAAGCTATTCTGATTTTCTCCATGACTGATTTTACAGATACAATCACTGTAAAGGTCTTTTCAAAGCAGGAGAACGTACCTGAGCTTGAAAAGGATATAAAGAAAGGTGCCTTTCTTAAAGTCCGCGGAATTGCCATGGTAGATAAATTCGACCATGAGGTTACCATACAGAGTGTTGCAGGAATACGTAAAATACCTGATTTTACTACCAAGAGGGTAGATGAAGAGGAAGTAAAGCGAGTTGAGCTTCACTGCCATACCAAGATGTCAGATATGGATGGCGTTTCGGAAGTAAAAGATATAGTTAAACAAGCATATAAATGGGGAATGCCGGGAATAGCCATAACTGATCACGGAGTAGTACAGGCTCTGACTGATGCCAATCATGCCTGGGAGGATCTTTGGAAGGATGAAAAGGCAAAGCGCAAGGAAGCCGGAGATAAGAATCCTGACAGACAGGATTTCTTTAAAGTCATACAGGGCGTAGAGGGTTATCTTGTTGATGACCTTAAAGAAATTGTAATAAATAATAAGGGACAGAAGATAGCAGGCTCTACCTTTGTTGTATTTGATATCGAGACTACAGGCTTTTCACCTGTAAACAATAAAATTATTGAGATTGGTGCTGTAAAAATGAAGGATGGAGAGATCATCGACAGATTCTCCGAATTCATAGATCCTAAGGAACCTATTCCTTTCAGGATTACCAGACTTACAAGCATAACCGATGACATGGTAATTGGCTGTCCTACCAGGGATGAGATAATACCCAGATTCGTAGAGTTCTGCGAGGGCGCAATTCTGGTGGGCCACAATGTAAGCTTTGATATAAGCTTTATCAATGAAAACTGTAAGCAGCTTGGAATAGATGTAGACTATACAACTGTCGATACTATGGGATTATCAAGAGCATTTTTCCCAAGACAGGCTAAGCATAATCTGGATGCACTGTGTAAAACTCTCGGAGTTGTAAATGAACATCATCACAGAGCCGTAGATGACGCAGAATGTACAGCCAAGATTTTTCAGAAGTTCATACCTATGATGGCTGATGAAGGAGCTGATGATCTGACTAAGGTTAACGCACTTGGGGCATCAAATCCTGAGATTGTTAAGCATCTTAGAACCCATCACATAATACTTCTTGCAAAAAATACAGTGGGAAGAGTTAATTTGTATACACTTGTAAGTAAGTCACATGTAGACTACTTTAGCAGATTCCCGAGAATTCCCAAGAGCGAACTTATAAAGTACAGGGAAGGTCTCATCATAGGATCTGCCTGCTGTGCAGGTGAGCTTTATGGTGCGGTGGTAGAAGGAAGAGCAGAGGACGAGATTGCTAAAATAGTGAATTTCTATGACTACCTGGAAATTCAGCCGATTGCCAATAACCATTTTATGGTGGACTCTGAAAAATATGAGGATATCAATTCAGATGATGATATCAGGGAAATCAATAAAAAGATAGTTAAGCTTGGTGAACAGTACAACAAGCCAGTTGTTGCTACCTGTGATGCTCACTTTTTGAATCCTGATGATGAGATCTACAGGACTGTTATCATGGCAGGAAAAGGTATGGCTGATGAGGAGCCTGCGCCTCTTTTTGTAAGAACTACTGCAGAGATGCTTTCGGAGTTTGATTATCTCGGAGCCGCAAAGGCAAGGGAAGTCGTAATAGAAAATACGAGAAACATCCTTAAGATGTGCGACAGCATATCTCCCGTGCGACCGGATAAGTGTCCTCCTGTCATTGAAAACAGTGATGAGATTCTTACCAAGATCTGTTATGACAAGGCTCATGAAATATACGGCGAAACACTTCCTGAAATAGTTGAGGAGAGACTTGAGAGAGAACTTAACTCAATCATCAAGAATGGATTCGCGGTTATGTATATTATTGCCCAGAAGCTGGTTTGGAAATCCGTCGAGGATGGATACCTGGTAGGATCCCGCGGATCAGTAGGATCATCCTTTGTGGCATTTGCTTCGGGTATTACAGAGGTTAATTCGCTTTCTCCGCATTACGTTTGCCCTAAGTGCAAGTACAGTGACTTTGATTCAGAGGAAGTATTAAAATACGGCGGAAATTCAGGCTGCGATATGCCTGATAAGAGATGTCCCAAGTGCGGACATATGATGAATAAGGATGGCTTTGATATTCCTTTCGAGACTTTCCTTGGATTTAAGGGAGACAAGGAGCCTGATATTGACCTTAACTTCTCAGGTGAGTATCAGTCCAAGGCTCACAAATATACTGAGGTTATCTTTGGTTATGGACAGACCTTCAGAGCCGGAACCATAGCAGGTCTTGCAGATAAAACTGCTTATGGTTTTGTGAAAAAGTATTATGACGGACTCGGTGTTGGAAAAAGAAGATGTGAGATCGACAGAATAACTCAGGGGTGTATTGGAATAAGAAGAGGTACAGGTCAGCACCCCGGAGGAATCATCGTTCTTCCGGTGGGAGAGGATATAAACTCATTTACTCCCGTTCAGCACCCTGCGAATGATATGACTACAGCGACAATTACTACGCACTATGATTATCACTCTATTGACCATAACCTGCTAAAGCTTGATATACTGGGACACGATGATCCCACCATGATTAGATTCCTTCAGGATTGTACAGGACTTGATCCTAAGACTGTGCCTTTGGATGACCATAATGTTATGGAACTTTTCATGAGTACCAAGTCACTAAATATAGAGCCTGATCAGATAGGTGGTACAAAGCTTGGATGTCTGGGACTTCCTGAATTCGGAACAGACTTTGCTATGCAGATGGTTATAGATGCTCAGCCCACTTCTCTGTCCCATCTGATAAGAATTTCAGGACTTTCACACGGTACTGACGTATGGCTGGGCAATGCCCAGACTCTTATACAGGAAGGTAAGGCCACAATCGATACCTGCATCTGTTGTCGTGATGATATCATGATTTATCTGATTCAGAAGGGTATGGATAAGTCACTTTCCTTCAAAACCATGGAGTCTGTACGTAAGGGAAAAGGACTTAAGCCTGAGATGGAAGAAGCCATGATAGCAGCGGGAGTACCTGACTGGTACATCTGGTCCTGCAAAAAGATTAAGTACATGTTCCCTAAGGCCCATGCTGCAGCGTACGTTATGATGGCGTGGCGAATAGCATATTTCAAGGTGTATGTGCCGCAGGCTTTTTATTGTGCATGGTTTTCGATTAGAGCAAAAGCCCTTAATTATGAGCATATGTTCCAGGGTGAGGGTACTCTGCATATGTGGATGACTGAGTACAGGAATAAAGGCGATGCCATGACAAATGCTGAGCAAAATGAGCTGGCTGCCATGCGTCTTGCCGAAGAAATGTATGAGCGTGGAATAGAAGTTGTTCCTATCGATATTTTCAAGGCTGCCTCCAGATCATTCCAGGTAGTTGGAGATAAGATAATGCCAAGCCTTGTAAGCATAGACGGACTCGGTGAAAAAGCTGCCGACCAGATAGTAGAAGCAGCTAAGGACGGCCCGTTCATATCAAGAGATGACTTTAAACAACGCACAAAGTGCCCTCAGGCTGTTGTGGATAAAATGGCACAGATGGGGCTTCTTGGAGATATACCGGAATCAAATCAGATAAGTATATTTGATTTTATGAAGTGAAAACAAAGAGTCAAAAAAGGTGGTCACATCACTGTGATCACCTTTTTATATGATAACTTCTGATCAATCTTTTTGCTGAGGATTCCACAATCTTATTTAATGGTGAAATCCAGCTGAACATATTTGGATTTATTTGAAGAAACATAAAACTCTATATAAAAAACATTTCCGCGATGGCAAGATAGGACAACTCTTCTTTTCTTCCTGGACAGGGCGTAGTTACGAGTACCAAATATATTGCTGTAAGCAATTGTATTAGTGTAAGCAATTCCGTCAGTTTGTTGAAACTTCTGAAGTATATTGAAATATCCATTAGCATAATTTTTCTTTTTATTCGCGTGAACATTATTCACGGTGAATGAGTAATCTTTATCTGCAGGAGCCATGAATTTGATAAATGCGTACGCTCCTGAACTTGTCCTTTTACTAATCTTAAATCTGTAATGGCCCCTACCTACTTTATATGCGACACTATCCAAAAAAACCGGGTCATCATTGGAGAAACTTTGCAAGGACTTTAATGTTTTCTTTTTTACTTTGGCTTCTACCGTGATGGGATTAACCATCGTTGCGGTTAAAATAAAGACAAGTGTCAAAGATAAAAACTTGAGCATAAGATTTTTTAAAACTTTACCCATTTTGTACCCTCCATAACATCTTCATTCAATACCTTTTTGATAGAAACAAATATTCCACTAATAATTTTATTAAAGTGAAGATGAAAAAACTATTAATTATATATAAAATATCTTTGCGGCAGTCCCAAAAGAATAAGTACGCGGCTAGACTGACAGGAGAGCTGGGAAATCATCCGCAGAGGGAGTCGATGAAGGATAAGTGCGCGAATGGAATGTAAAGCATCCATAAAGAGCAGTAGAAATAAAAATCCCCAAATCACTGTTGTGATCTGGGGTTTCGGGTTGGGCTGTTTACACAGTCAATAGCTCGTAGCAGAATCGAACGTGATAGATAATCATAAGAAATGGCTTAACCAAGCGGTTTATGAGTATTTTGAACGGTTTAATTCGGTTTAACTGTTAAACACAATAATAAAAAATGAAGAGCGTCCAATAAACCGTCTTGAAAAACATCAGATATAAACAATAATCATATATGCCAACACAAAAGTCTAAATAAATGGTATTATTTATTTTAGAAAAGATATTCCAAGAATAGTTTTTTACTAATTGACATCAAAGACTGTCAATTGTATTATGATTATAGAAGGAGACTTCTCGAGAAGCATACTCGTAAAAATGCTTTCATTGCCTGTGAACCAGAACCCGTGATGGTATGCGGTGACTGCGGAGGCTTCGTAAAAGGTGGCAACTTACCATAGACCATCTAGCGAAAGCGAAAAGAAAGTTGCATTAATAAAAGCCTTGCGTAAGCAAGGCTTTTATTAGTGATAGGAGGACAATGGACGTAATATATGAGTGTGCAGCAAACTTTCAGAAGCTGTTCGATATAAAATATCACTTTGTCGTATCTTCAAAGCGTAAGATGAAAGATATTACAATAGATTTTCGGGAAGCTGATTTCAGACATGCAGCAGGTCTGCACTATGTTGATGATATAGAGATCGAGAAAGACCCAAACAAAGTCATTTCTGCAATAATAAATAAGACAATTACGGATGAACTGCTATCAAAGAGCAAGAAATACAAGGCAGTCAACAATGATGGTGACAGCATCAAGGATCGTGTAAGTACACTTAGATATCTGGAAAAGTATTTGGATACAAGTGATTTCATAAGAATATATGAACTACAGGGATTTGGAAGTCTTATAAAAGCGGATTTCTTTATAGAGGCAAAATATAACAATAGTACAGCCTATATATTCATCAGAAAAAGAACTGAAGACGATACATATGTTGTGGTCACTTTTTTTCAAAAGAAACGAAGTTTCAGGGGAACAGGGATTTATTGGATGTTAAAGGAAAAAATATCCAATGGCTCAGCCACCGAATTATATCGACATCCCAACTATAAACTTGAAGATTAGTTACTATAGCAGAAGAAATGCTGAACATAAGCGCCAGCAGATAATGAATGCCATCCCTTTTTGATAGAAGAGATGGCATTTTTTTCTTTAAACATGATTTATCTATCGCGAGAATTCCCCTTAAAATAAACATCTTTGAAACCCTTCAGTTTAACTCCGGTTTAACTGGGAGAATTTGAAGATTTTCAGAGAAAATAAAAAACTCCGAAACGCGTTTAGCGTCTGGAGTTTTAGGGTTGGGCTGTTTACACAGTCAGTAGCTCGTAGCGGAATCGAACGTAATAGATAATCATAAGAAATGGCTCAACCAAGCGGTTTAGAAGCATTTTTTAACGGTTTAATTCGGTTTAACTGTTAAACAAAAAATAAAAAAATGAAGAGCGTCCAATAAACCGACTAATGAAAAGAGCAATATACAATATTCCGACATACAATTATCGTTGTAATTCAGTCAACTATCTGTATAATAATCTATGGTGGTGCAGCCCTTCGACTTTTTGAGAATCGAAAGGAGTTGCCTATGGTATCATGGTCAGACTTGATCCAATTTGGATTGCTGATCGTAGCAATCATAGGACTCACTTACAAAATATCTAAGATGAAGTGAGTAAAATAGCTGCCCCTCCCGCAAAGATTGGCAGCTATTTTAGTCTACAATTATACGCGAGGGGTTTGCACCACCTCTTAGATATTTTGATTCTAACGCTTATTCAAGCATTTTTCAACAAAAAATATTATCTTTGTAGAGACAGTGCTTTATGGCACTGTTTTTTACGTTCAAAGGAAGTCTTTTACGACTTCATGGATTACCAGAAGCTCTCCCAGAGTCTTAACACCATAGACAAAAATGAGACAGAACTTAAAAACGAGTACACAAGGCTCTACAATCTGGCAGAGCAGAACAGGAAAGACCTTATAAACACTTGGAACAGGTTTGGGCTTCTTAAACTTAATGCAGATGCAAAGTATGTGACTGGTGGGGGTACGGCATCAATTAAGGGTGCCATGAATGCCATGCCTATTCACAATTTTAAAGATATACAGATTTCTCTTGAAAATGGTGGCGTAAAGGTTTCTTACCCTAATCCTGCATGGGGTGTATACAGGGATGGTGCAATTTCTACAGACCAGCTCAATACTCAGATATCTGAGGCTATGAAACATACAGAGAAAAGAGATATCAATACGGCTGAGGTAGTTGATCTTGGCGAAAACCATAAGGTTAGGTATATTGATACAACTGCTATGAAACATACTCTGACTGTAGATATTCCGAGTGGTCAAAGAGATATAGAACTTGGAGAGTCTCATAATATAAAACATGTAAATGCTCAGAATGTTTTTCAGGATGGGTATGATCAAGGAAAGGTAGTCGGTTCCAAAAATACTGTAGCTGAAATTCATGCGAGCCTTCCTAAAATTTCAATTTGGAATGGTGTAGCTGCATCAAATGAGATTGACTCTAGCGAAGGAAAGTGGAACTGGGACGATGCTGCTGGGGGACAAGGAGATGGTAAGGATGTATTATGCCAGGCGGCATCAGCTAAAGAGACTGCCCAAAAGGCAATGGTATATTGTGCTTATTACGGTCCTGAAAATCCTGTTGATGAATTGTTTGATAGTAGGGGCATAGGGGATGGTAATACCTGGAGAGAGTGGACAGATGGTAGTCACTTTACTTATAAAGCTGACCGTGTTGTTGGGAATATTAAGTATACGGCGGTGATTACTGTATGGCCAAATTCAACAGGTAAGAATAAGATTGCGGGAAGTACAGATGGATGGTTTCATGTAGGTGAGGTATACATTGATATGGCTATGAATCAGTAAAATATAGGACAGGTCATAATTGACCTGTCCTATATTAAAACTTTTTATATTTTGCAGTCTTGGGAATCCCTGATTTTTTTGTAAGTATTTTTTTGTATTCTTTAAATTTATTTTTTGGCATCATTATTACTGCTTTATTAGAAATGCCTTTAAAAGCATTTTTACCAATCGAATTTAGTATTTCTGACTTTATCGTAATTTTCTTTAAATATTTGCATTTGGTAAATGATTCTGCATATATCCTTTTTATGTTATTTCCTATTATCAGTTCTTTGATTTTGCTAGGGGAATCAATGGAAATACCATTCACTGTAAGGACATGTTCTTTATAGGTAATTGTGTCCGGAACAATATATTTTGTTACTTTTTTTGGAAATCTAATTAACTGGCATGTATCTTCTTTTGTATTTATTGCAAACTGTGCTTTTGTTTCTTTGTCAGAGATAACCAGATGGTTGTCTTTTTGATAATCTTCTTCTTTGACATTTGGATCTTCATAGGCATACTTCGTTCCGTATGCAATTGGGACACCAGTATTAAGTTGAGTATCTAATCGACTATTTCCGCGAGTATTTCCGAGCTTTGATATTTGCTCAGTTGTTACGAGGAAATAATCATAGGTACAAACCTGTCCGTTACGATCATCATCATTTGTAACATCAACTTCATACCATTGCCCATCTTGCAATTGAACGATATTCCAGGCGTGACCTTCGCTTCTTATGTTGCCAAATACTTCCATGCATGGAATGTCGCTAATGTCGCATAAGAGCTTAAATGCTGATGAGTATCCAATGCATTTGGCTTTGCCATAGAGAAAAACTCCGGTGGGGTAAGCTTCGTCATAGTTGCCTGTGTTAGAGTATGTTGTGATCTCGCAGATTTTGTCATGGAAATACTTTACTTTTTCATTAGCTTCACCAGTTGCGCTGCTCGCTATAGAATTTGCAACTGCTAGGGTGCGGTTAGTGAGGTCTGCTTCTTGAGCGGCAGAACAGGGGTATAGTGGGATTGAGGTTACATACTTCGCCTCAGCCTTTATCCCCCATATAGGAGCCGCCACTGTAAATGCCGTAACTACGGCCATCAGCCCCGTAAGAATTCTTTTCTTCATTTTGTTCCTCTTTCTTTTTTACGTTAATCTTTTCTTCTTAAAATTTACGAGTTACATATTGTTTTTGGGGCAGAACCCCAAAATTGACACCATTTTTCGGAACCACTTCTGTTGGGTAGACATCCGTATTCCACTGACTTTTTATTAGTGGTGTCATTTATTATACTAATTTATTAGCATAAGCTTAGAGATTTTATCAGAAACAGACCATGTATCTCAATATATTTTGAATGTTTTTTTGATAAATATGTATTTTTATTACGTTTAAAAAAGCATTTTCTGAAACAATTATTCATAATAAAATAATTACACTTCCGGAAATGATATTTCTAAGCATGGGAGGGTCAAGGGAACGGGCACGGCTGTATAGCCGGGGTGCTTTGGGGGTTCCCTTGCTGGCGCAGCCAGGCTCCCCTCGGTGCCTGGCATTCACTATTATATTGCGCCTATTAAGATTCATTCAGCTTTCTGCATTGGCTCAACTTGTGAATCAGCAAAGAAGAACATAGTCATCTTCATAAAGGTAGGCTTCTTATCGGATTCCTCCTTATTATCTGAATTAGTATTTGTGCGCTTCCAGATATCAAGCTTTGTGATAGCGTGCTCTCCATGCTTTACCTTATAGCCTTTTTTTTTCCATGCAAAGAATGTGTGAAGCTGTGCCGGTTCCTTAACTTTCTTCTTGTTGCCCTCTGCATCTTCAATATAAATGTATTTTCCTGTAGTTCCAATCTTGCCCGATTTCATCAGCTCAAATCTCTCATTTAAAATAATCTGTTCGTTCGTCATTTGTTATATTCTCCTATTCTTAATTTATTGGTACTATTAGACATTCAAAAAATATGCGTTATCGATTAGTCTATCTTCTTCATTCACTGCAGAACGATTAACTTCTTTAACCATATCCTTAAAAAAATCAAGGTCAACGTTGCCATCAGCAGGAACCAAAATTGATTCATGTATGGAACTTGGAAGATATACAAAACGGCTTACATTCTTACTTTCTCCCAAGCGCTTAAGTGCCTTTTTATCAAGTACAGAACTTGCTCCTCTGACTTTTGATTTATTGGTCAGAATAAACATATAGTTTTCTAGTCCGGGGAAATCGTCTGTTCCAAGCATACTTCCAAAATAATTAGCGAGCGGTTCTATCACAGTATCATCATGAAGATTCTTTTCTGCTCTGTTCCATGCTTCATCTATTGAAATATCTGCAATTTCGAGCATTGCGTCCTTAAGCTTTATAGTTCCGTCAATTCCGTTAAAGGTAACTTTTACAAATAGGTATTCTTCAAGACCTTCAAATTCGCACTTCTTCTTTATCATCTGTTCAGAACTTTCTTTCTGTAATCCTATAGATAAATGGGAAAGTATAAACTCTTTATCTCTCATGCAACCGATATTGAAATTGGCAAGGCTTTTTTTATGCGTCTCCAAAATATCATCAATAACTTCATCAAGTGAAAAGCTCATTGCACTGGCTCTCTCTATTACCCTGTCTATATAGAAAGTAGGAATAGCATTGTGCTTCTCGCTTTCATTAACTATGCAAAAAGCTGTTTTCTTTATTCCGTTCTTTGTAACGTCTTTAACGTCAACCATAAAACCTCTGTTGTTAAGTTCTGTAATAATCATATCTTTTGTAATCATAGTGAAATCCTTTCATGAAAAAAATAAAAATGTGCTTTTCTAGATTCTGATGGAATTGGAGGGGTGCGGGCCTTTTTGAGGCTAAATCTTTTCATCTGTTTTAACTCCTTTCAATATAAAAAATGTGCTTTCCTTAGTTCTTCAGTCATTTTCGGGTTTGCGTAGCACATCTTGGAATAATCGGAATGAATTTATGCATAGGCGAAAAATGGTAATCGGACCAAGCGGTAGCGAGGGAGAATTAAGGAATGTGCCTTGCATAAAGAAGGGAGATTATTACGGTGCTTACCCGCAAACCAATGACTAAAGAACTGAAAGCATATTTTTTGAAAGGAGTTTAAAACAGCAGAAAAGATAGCCGAAAAAAGAGGGGCTTTCCCAGGAAAGCCGTTGGAGAAAAGGGACTATATTCAATCATCATAAGCGAAGCGCCATCCCCTGAAGGAGTTCGGGCTAGGGGATGCGACGATACGTCGTGGGTATGGAATGGTACGCAAAGACTCATACAATAGTTGTAGCAAATGCATTGCAAAGCGCACAGTTGCCGAGAAATGTGACCTGTTACTCTAACACTTGCTGTGGCTCTGCGCCTTATATTATGCTTTCAATTCGTAGGGCAACAAAAAGTCATCGCACTGTGATGTTTGCACAAAAATTATCACGATTATGATTTATATTTTGGAAAAATTGAATACCCTTGTATAGTTGCGGTGGGTCTTCGCATTAGTATAACCTTGAGAAATCGGATCCGAGAAGCAAAACGAGTTAGTTGGTTTATATGAAAGGACAAGAAAAGATGAATTCAAATACACTTGAAGTAGATTGCAGGGACTTGTATTACGCATACAGAGATGGACGATACAACGAAGCTGAGTTGTTGTTCTATGTTGTTCATGTATTTAAGTCTCATAACTTTTATAGCCGTCAATTAAAATCTTTGATGATCATGATTCAAGATCTGCTCATAACGGCAAGTTGGCGGGATGATCATATATACGACGCGTGGTCACGCCATTCGCGCTTCTCTTTTTTAGGGAAGTATGACGATTCCCCCTTTTGGGCGATGAAAAAAGAGGTAAGTGTTGAAGAGAGCCCAATACTTATAAGCTATCAGCCTGCAGATGTGATTTCCACGATCATAAAGCATTGGGATTCAATGTATGGACATCCCTACTTATATACAATGGTGACACATCTTATTGAGTCTACCGTTGACCTAACACCTCCCACAAGATTTGAAGAGCGAATTAAAAAAATCATATATAAAGCCTCAAAGTTGTACTATGCTCCGATAGAGAAGGAGCAAGAGGACTTAAAGAAGATGGAGGAGGCCAATAGGATAATGACATATGCGTATTCATTGATGGGGCTTGGTGCAAGCAAGGGTAGAGTTCAAAGCCCTGATAAAGGGCTTTGAACTCGAAGGGAGCTGTGCTCCCTTGTGGCTGCAATTACTTTGTTATTGCAACCACGCAAAAGGTAGTTTCAATAGCTCTGTTGAAGAGCTGTTGAAACGAAGGGAAAGCGCAGCTGTCCCTTGCCAAGCAACGCATAAAAGGAACGTTAGTCATAGCGTAAATTGTTGCTTGGCTCGATCCAACTGAAAGTTGGCAAGTTAAGAGAGCGTAGCGAACGGTGGAAGGTTTTTGCGCACAAGCAAGAAAAGCTTCCATAACTTGTATGGGAGTTTGTAGAAATTGAACGCATATTCTATTTGCGTGGCTGCTATTGAAGCATGCGTTGAGCGCGCGAAAATAGCATTTTGAATTATTCATTGGGAACAATCTGGAGTTCCGGAAAACAGAGATTTAAAAAATGTAAATTGTTTATTTTTAGAAATCGATGTTATCAAGGAATGACAGATGTGACCTTTGAATAATTCAAAAGATATGCCACACAAATAGAACAAAGTGAGATTATGAAAAACTTCCATTTAGAAACAGTGAAATTATGAGATTCAGTATAGTGAGGAAACAGTTATGAATGTAACAACATACGTAAAAATGAATAAGGAGCAACTTGCGAAGGAGATTGAAAGGCAAAAGAAGAAAATCAAACTTGCGCAAGAAACCATAAAGCTTCTTGAAAAACTCCAGATTGCAGAAAGCATGAAAATACAAAATGGTTTTTTCAAAAGTGAGGAGGCGAAATAATGCATTACGAAAAGTCGACGCATTCCGCAGCATCAAATGTTTTAAGGCATGTGCATAGGCTGATCCAAAATGATAAGAATAAAGATGTTGATCTTGAAAGAACTAAAACATCTAATCAGTGCCTTACGCCGTATATAGCTGTAGTTAATGGAGAAATAGTTGATATAACAAAGGCAGACATCAAAGATGGGGATATTGTTACATCACTACCAAGAGACAAATACTTCTCTAATAGGAAGCTTATCCAAAAATTGGAGTATCAGCATTACTTGGATAGAAAGAGTGAGCTTTATTGCTATTCTCGAAAGGATCTGAAGACTTTAGTAAATATTGTAATCACTCTTCCTAAAGAGATTACAACACAATCTGATAGGGATGCTTTCTTTTCTGCATGTGGCACATTCTTGTCTAATAGATATGGAAGTAACAACCTGATTTCCATGGTCACAAACGCCGACGAAATGGAAATCGGGCGCGAACATCTGCATTGCAGCTTTATTCCCGCCTGCCCTATAGATAAAGAGAAACTGATGGCAAAGAAGAACCATGTAAAGGCTATGGAACAATACAGTGAACGTATATGTGCTAACTCTGTCATAACTAAGCGCGATATGCAGACTGTGCATAGAGATTTTCAAAAGTATCTGGATGACGCGGACTTGAAATGCAAAGTGGTTAATAAGGCAGAGGGTGACGGAAAACGGATAAATTTATCTGTGGAACAGTTAAAGGAAATTAGCCGAAAAACCGGTATAGTACTTGATAAACCTATTACGCTTGTTGAATTTGCAGAAATGGTGACACGCAATCGTGATATTGAGATAGTTGATTCCAAGATAAAGGAAAGACTCAAGGAGCTTGAGAAAGAAAATCTGTCTTTACACGAAAAAATAAGCTCGTTAGAAAAACATATTGAACGTCAGCAAAACCATTCATGGCAAAGATTGCAAGAACGATCTGGCTCATGGGGACATGAAAGGAACAATGGATGGGAATCATCAAAGGAAAAGGAGTTTGAACAAAGATGGTAACAACTAAGCGAAATAAGCTTATAGAAGGTTTTATATATTACAGGGTAGCTTTTTATATGTTTGCTGCTCTGTTGATCTATGTTGTAAAAGATCGCTTATTTAGAATGAGCTTTTATTACTTGGATCTTAGGCTTATCAGGCCTTTATATGATATATATGAGTACTTTTTCAATTACGGGCTGTTTGCTCTGCTTGGACTGGTATTTATATACACTGTCATGAGCAGACGATATAGGCTATTAACATATGGCAGAAGCTATTTCCGTGATAGCAAGGATTTTCATAAATCATACCGTGAGCTTATAAGGTTTTATACAAAAAGATCTGATATTCACAGGCTTGATACTTCAGACTGCCCGTATATGAGATGGACAGATGCAGAAGGTATAGTCATGGGGCTGGATTCTAACAGAAGATTATTGGCTATAAAGTCAGACTGTGAATCTAATCTTTTGACAGTAGGTCCTCCCGGATCTGGAAAAACTTTTTTTCATGCAATACCTAACTGCATGACCTTCGGAGGATCGGTGATCTGTGTCGACATAAAATGTGCTTGCAGTTCCATTGTTAAGGCACATTCAAACAGAAAGATACTGACTTTCTGTCCTGATTCAGAAGATGCACTTAGAAAAAGTGTCAGATTTGATATATTCAGAGATTACCACAACATGGATTCTACTGATCAGAAGCTCTTTATCGAAAACATCGCGAATATTATGATTCCGTTTGAAGGAGGCGAGTCTGGATCATATTTTACGTCCAGAGCTCGTAAGATATTCAGAGGAGTATGCCATTACTATCTTGATGAAGAAGAACCTAATGCCGATCTTCCGTTCATTATCCATGAAATCCTTCAAAGTAACATATTTAAGGTTGGACAAGCGATTGAAAACAGTAATTGCACTGTTGCAAAGGAACTGGTTCTCTCCTTAAAGGATGGCAACGAAAAGAATATGGGCGGAGCTTATGACACACTTACCACCAGTCTCCTGCCTTATAGCAATGATGTTCTTGATGTGCTTTTATCCAATAAAGACCCTAAGAAGTGCGTCACCATAAAGCATCTGGATGCCGGCTATGATCTGTATCTACAAATCAAGCAGGAGCATATAAATGTATATGCGCCTTTGTTGGCGCTAATTATACAAGAGGGACTTATGAGACCCTTAATGCAGCGCCCTGATGCTTCGACGGGTGCAGAGCTTCGCCCTGTGCTCTTCATACTGGATGAATTTCCAAGGCTCTCAGAAAGTATGCCTTATGACACCATTGATACCCTATTATCAACGCTAAGATCAAAGAAGGTTATTGTGGATATTCTCATCCAGAATATCGGCCAACTGGAGAAAATATATGGACATGAAGGAGCAAGGGCAATTATGGCTAACTGTCATTATCAGATAGTACTAGCTACTAATGATCCTGACAGCGCAAACTACTTTTCGGAACTTTTGGGAAAAAAGTGGGTGCTTAAGCAATCAACTTCTTTATCTACTACAGAATCGAAAAGTAGTACCAGCGGTATATCTGTAATAGAAGAACAGGAAGCGATTTATAGCCCACAGGATATATGTGATCTACCTTCTGAGAATAGTATGCTTGTCTATTTTAAGGGAAAGCATATCAAACTCAAGAAGCTTAAGACGGCAAGGTTTTTAAGATATGAACAACGAAAGCAAAATCGAAGCACCTAATAGTACAGTATTATTGCGGTTTGCACTAGCGAATGGTACGATAGATGTGGACGCTCTTCAAAAGGAGTATATTTTGAAGAGAAAGAATACATATATAAATGACCATAGCAGCAGCCATAAGATATGGCGCGGGAAGGACGGTGCGTACTACACTCTCCTCCCGGACTGCACTAAGAAGAACAACAGGAGGCTTTTAAAAAGAAAAACAGAAGAAGAACTTCACGAAGCTATCTTTGAGCATTATGCAGAAATTGATGGGACACCTACTTTTACAACATGCTTTGAAAACTGGTCTCAGCAAAAGCTCGATATGAATGAGATTTGTAAAGGAACCTATGACAGATACCACTCAGAATTCAAGAGATTCATTGGATGGAACGATATTAAGGATAAAAAGATATGTGACATCACAGAACATGAATTAGAAATATTTGTTCGTACAACCATTGCAAAGCTTAATCTTACAGCTAAAGCTTTCTCCAATATGAGAACTCTCGTTATTGGAGCTTTCAAGTGGGCGAAGAAGTATGGATATACCAACATCAGCATTTCTTCATTCTTTGGGGATCTTGATTTATCCAAAAAGGCATTTAAGAAATCTAATGTCCGCGATAAAACCCAGATATTCGATGAGGATGAAGTACCGCGTATCTTGAGCTATCTTCGTGAGCACCCTACAATAGAAAATCTTGGGATACTTCTTACGTTCCAGACAGGTATCAGGGAAGGCGAATTGTCAGGATTAAAGTTTTCTGACGTATGCAAAGACAAAACTTTGCATATACAGAGGCAGGAAATCAAGTACAAATCACCCAAAACCGGAAAGTGCACGCATGAAATAGTTGAGTATACTAAATCAGATGCAGGTGACCGGTATATTATTCTTACACCCGCTGCACTTGAAACCATTCAGAAGATAAGGATTCTTAATCCTCATAATGAATACATGATGCAGGTCGGAAAACGTAAGGTATGGACAAATACTTTCAATGACAGACTATACAAAGTATGTGATGCTTTGGAAATAGAAAGAAGATCCATGCATAAGATTCGCAAGACTTATGGAACAGCATTACTTGATGCTAATGTTGAGGACTCACTTGTAATGTCACAGATGGGGCATTCAGATATAACCACAACAAGAAAGTATTATTACTATAGCAGAAGAAATGCTGAACATAAGCGCCAGCAGATAATGAATGCCATCCCTTTTTGATAGAAGAGATGGCATTTTTTCTTTAAACATGATTTATCTATCGCGAGAATCCCCTTAAAATAAACATCTTTGAAACCCTTCAGTTTAACTCCGGTTTAACTGGGAAAATTTGAAGATTTTCAGAGAAAATAAAAAACTCCGAAACGCGCTTAGCGTCTGGAGTTTTAGGGTTGGGCTGTTTACACAGTCAGTAGCTCGTAGCGGAATCGAACCGCTGATTCTGCCGTGAGAGGGCAGCGTCTTAGCCGCTTGACCAACGAGCCATGTTTTATTTTTTTATGTCTTTCGTTCGGCGACTTGATTATAGTATTACAAGTCCAAGACTTTTGCAAGTACTTTTTTGAAAAAAATTAAAAAAAATTTTGTTTTTATTTTCAAAAGTGCCAAAAAAGTGCCATTTTAAGCGGCTTTGCACATTATAATTTTTTTGAAAATTCATTATAAATTTTTGAGTTTCTTAGTTTTGTGCCTTAAGGTGCTTTTTAATCAGGCAATAATTAGTGACATTTTAGCAAAATGTGTGATGCAGATAGTGAATAAAACAATTATAATTATTTTGTGTAATTGTGAGTGGATGCAGATGCATTGAATGAACTTTACATTATAGTGATATAAATTGATAAATAATATTGGGAGGTTATATATGCTTTATATAGGTGTGGATTTAGGAACATCATCCGTTAAGCTTGTTCTTATGGATGAGTCAGGTAAGATTCATGGGACAACATCAAGGGAGTATCCCTTATATTTCCCTCAGCCCGGTTGGTCTGAGCAGAAGCCCGAGGATTGGTATAAGGAAGCAATTGAAGGCCTTAAGGAATTATTGAAGGACGTAGATAAGTCACAGGTTGCAGGAATCAGCTTTGGTGGTCAGATGCACGGACTTGTAATCCTTGATGAGAATGATGATGTTATTCGTCCTGCAATCCTTTGGAATGACGGAAGAACTCAGAAGCAGGTTGATTATCTCAACAATGAGATCGGTAAAGAGACACTTTCAAAATACACAGCAAATATTGCTTTTGCAGGATTCACAGCACCCAAGATTCTTTGGGTTAAGGAGAATGAGCCTGAGAACTTTAAGAAGATCAAGAAGATAATGCTTCCTAAGGATTATCTTGCATACAAACTTTCAGGAACCTTCTGCACAGATTACTCAGATGCATCAGGTATGCTTCTTCTTGATGTTAAGAATCGCAAGTGGTCAGATGAGATGTGCAGGATCTGTGATATCACAACAGATATGCTTCCTAAGCTCTTCGAGAGCTATGATAAGGTTGGCACACTTGTACCTTCAGTTGCAGCTGAGCTTGGACTTAGTGAAAATGTGGTTATCGCTGCAGGTGCAGGAGATAACGCTGCAGCAGCAGTAGGAACAGGTACCGTAGGCAATAACAGATGTAACATTTCTCTTGGAACCAGCGGAACAATTTTCATGTCTTCAGACAGCTTTGCTGTAGACAGCAATAATGCGCTTCATTCCTTCGATCATGCAGATGGATATTATCACCTTATGGGATGCATGCTCAGCGCAGCTAGCTGCAATAAGTGGTGGATGGATGGAATTCTGAATACCAAGGATTATGCCGCTGAGCAGAGCCAAATTGAAAAGCTCGGTGAGAATCACGTATTCTTCCTTCCTTACCTTATGGGTGAGAGATCTCCCTGGAATAACCCAAATGCCCGTGCAACATTTACAGGAATTACCATGGATACTACAAGAGCGGATATGTCACAAGCTGTTCTTGAAGGTGTTGCCTTCGCTACAAGAGATATGTATGAAGTAGCTAAGAGCATCGGTGTTAAGCCTGAGAGAACCATGATCTGCGGTGGTGGTGCTAAGAGCCCTCTTTGGAGAAAAATGATTGCGAACATTCTGAATATCGAAGTAGATGTTCCTGTATGTGAAGAGGGTCCCGGAATGGGCGGCGCTATGCTTGCAATGGTAGCTTGCGGAGCATATAAGACAGTTGAGGATGCAGCAGCTGCAATCGTTAAGGTTGATAAGACAGAGAAACCCGATCCTGAACTTGTTGAAAAGTACGAGGCAAGATATCAGCAGTTTAAGAACATTTATCCTGCACTTGCAGATACTTTCGATAAGATTATCTAAAAGAATATTGGATTTTTACTCAAAAAAGTAAAAATGGATTTATTACACCGCAGAATGGATAGTGCAATCCGTTTTGCGGTGTTTTTACTCTGATAGAATTTATATCCGTTGGATTTTTGATACTAAAAAATTCCGGGAACTGAAAAACTATTTATAGTTCCTTTACAACAGTACTTGACGGGGAACATTTTGTTGCTATAATGAATTGGTAACAAATAAATTTAGCAGAGTAGAATTCGATGCGTTAAGTGCCAACCGGACAGGGACTGCCGGAGGACGAAGGGTAACCGCGGTATCGGATTCGGTTCCCACTGTTGCATATCGATTGTGTTGGTCTTTACACCTCCTTGTGCATAATGTGGAATGCGAAGGAGGTTTTTTTATGCAAGAAAATGTAACAGCAAATAATGCCGGAGAGATCAGTGTAAACAGATGGCTAAGGTCACTACAGGAGTTTAAGAACTTAAGGAACATAGTATTCTGTGGGATGATGGCAGCAATAGCTATAATACTTGGTTTTGTAGCAACGATCAGAATAGGACAGTTTATCAGAATCGGTTTTTCAGGACTTCCAAATCAGGTTGTTGACTATCTGTTTGGCCCCGCTGTCGGAGCTATTTTTGGTGCTGCGCTTGATATTATTAAATGGTTTTTACAGCCAACCGGTGATTTCTTCCCAGGATTTACAATAAGTGCTGCCCTTGGCGGAGTTATATATGGATTTGCTTTCTATAAAAAGAATATTTCCATAATACGAGTATTTACAGCCCAGCTTATAGTAAAAATATTTGTGAATATCGGTCTCAATTCATTATGGCTAAAAATACTTTACGATCAGGCAATTCTGGCTCTTTTGCCCGGAAGAATCCTTTCAAATGCGATTATGCTTCCTATAGATACTTTCATTACATTCGTGATGATCAAAGCTGTAGAAAGAACCATAAAGCCCCTGTTCTAAAGATTTAATAATAATTTTAGAAAGATAAAAATGCAGGTGCTTGACGAAATTGGGCGCTGGTGCTATAGTACAGAAGTAACTTAATAATAATCAGACTAGAAGTGGACTTTCGCGAGTCCACTTTATTTATGGAAAAAATTATGTCCAGAAGAGAAGAAATTGAGAACAAAACAGAAGCACTGTTAAAACCTATTGCTGAGCAGAATGAGGTTCGCATCTATGATGTTGAATTTGTTAAGGAAGCCGGTGAGTGGTATCTTAGAGCCTACATTGACAGGGACGGAGGAGTAGATATCAATAAGTGTGTTGATGTGAGCCATGCTCTTTCAGATGCACTTGATGAACACGATTTCATTGAGGAAGCATACACTCTTGAAGTCAGCAGCCCCGGACTTGGCAGACAGCTCAAAAAGGACAGGCATTTTGAAAACAGCCTGGGAATGGATGTTGATGTCAAACTCTATAAGGCAATTGATGGAACCAAGGAGTTTACCGGTAAGCTGAAGTCTTTTGATTCAGAGAATATCACAATCGAGACAGCCGGTGAGGACAAGACATTTATCAGAAAAGAAGTTTCAAGCGTAAAGCTTACATTGGATTTCTAAGTTCAATGTATTAATGAATTCTTGTGGACAATACTATTACCCACGAGAAACCATAAAACAGAAAATTGTAAAATTTTCATAATTCAAGGAGAAAAATACCATGAGTAAAGAATTGATGGACGCACTCGATTTGCTTGAGAAGGAGAAAAATATCAGCAGAGATTCACTGTTTGATGCTATCGAGAATTCTCTCATAACTGCATGCAAAAATAACTTTGGCAGAGCTGAGAATATCCGCGTTGAGGTTGACAGAGACACCTGTGATTTCAGATGCTTTGCAGATAAAGAAGTTGTAGAACTTGAAGATGACGTAATGGATCCCCTTCTTGAGATTTGTCTTGACGATGCGCACAAGATCAATCCCACAGCACAGATTGGTGATATAGTTGCAGTCTCACTTAATTCAAAGGAATTCGGTCGTATTGCGACACAGAATGCTAAAAACGTTATCCTTCAGAAAATCCGTGAAGAGGAGAAGGATGCAATATACAGTGAGTACTATGATCATGAGCATGACATCGTAACAGGTGTGGTTCAGAGATTTATCGGTAAAAATATCAGCATCAACCTTGGTAAGGCAGATGCTATGCTCAATGAGAACGAGCAGGTTAAGACAGAGCATTATCGCCCTACTGAGAGAATAAAGGTTTATATCCTTGAAGTAAGAAATGGCAACAAGGGACCGAGAATCCTTGTTTCACGTACACATCCTGATCTTGTTAAGAGACTTTTCGAGCAGGAAGTTGCTGAGATTCAGGACGGAACAGTTGAAATTAAGAGCATTGCCCGCGAAGCAGGTAATCGTACGAAGATTGCGGTTTATTCCAATAATCCTAATGTAGATGCTGTAGGAGCATGTGTCGGCGTTAACGGAAGCAGAGTTAATCTGATCGTAGATGAGCTTAACGGCGAGAAGATAGATATCGTTAACTGGGATGAGAACCCCGGTAACCTTATTCAGAATGCACTTTCTCCTGCTAAGATCGTTGCAGTATTTGCTGATCCTGATGAAAAGAGTGCAAAGGTTGTAGTTCCTGATTATCAGCTTTCACTTGCCATTGGTAAGGAAGGTCAGAATGCTAGACTTGCTGCACGTCTTACAGGCTACAAGATAGATATCAAGAGTGAGACACAGGCTAAGGATGCTCCCGGATTCCGAATCGAGGATTACATGGATGATGAGGAAGATGAAGAGTACGAGAATGACGCATACGAGAGCGATGAGCTTGATGATGAAGAGTATGCTGATGAGTTCGATTCTGAAGCTGATCCAGAGGAGTCATATGAAGTAGAGGATGATTCTGAGGAAGAAACAGAAGATGAGGAGCTGACCGAAGAAGCAGAAGACTCTGAAGAAGAGTAAATACAGGCCTGCTGCAACTTATATTATAGAGGCTGAAAATTATCATCTCTGAATCGACAAATGAGATGAGTTACAAATTGCAGGATGAGGGTTTATGGAAAAAAAGAAACCTATGCGAAGATGCGTCGGATGCGGAGAGAGCAGAGAGAAATCCATGCTTATCCGTGTGATTCGTGATACTGATGGAGAGATTCATTTAGACTCCACAGGCAGAGCGAATGGCAGAGGCGCCTATGTGTGCAGAGATATTAAATGCCTTGAAAAGGCTATAAAGAAAAAGGGACTTGAAAGGTCACTTAAGGTCAGCGTTCCGGAGGATACTTTGGAGCAGCTTAAAAAGGAGCTTGATGTAAATGGATGATAATAAGATTTACTCATTGCTCGGTTTATGTCAAAAGGCAGGGAAGCTGGTAAGCGGTGAGTTTGCGGTTGAGAATGCCATAAAGAGCGGAAAGGCCTGTATGGTTTTTGTAAGTGTTGACGCTTCGCAAAATACAGGTAAGAAATTCCGGGATAAATGTGAGTATTATAATGTGCCGTTTTTCATGTTTGGGGATAAAGAAAAGTTAGGACATGCAATCGGCAAGGAAGTTCGAACGAGTATTGCGATCACGGACAATGGATTTGCAAAAAGCTTTCAGAAGAACTTACGTGGAGATGAACAGTACGGAGGAAATGCGAATGTCGAAAATTAAAATATCCGAACTCGCTTCGGAACTTGGTGTTGAGAATAAGGAGCTTGTGGCATTCTTGCAGGAGCAGGGTGTTGAAGCTGCTAAGAGATCAACAAGTTCCATCGAAGACGATGATGCGGAGAAGGTAAGAAAACACTTCGGAAGCGGAAAGGCAGATACAAAAACAGTGAAGAATACAGGGGCTTCTACAAAAGAAGAAATCTCAAAAGACGAAAAAGGAAAGTCAGTTGCAATGTCCGATGATAAAAAAGGTGAAAAGAAACCAATGAAAAAGAAACCTGAAGGTGAAGGTGCCGTTAAAAAGAAGAAAAACATAATCTTTGTTACAAACCCTAACAACTCTAAGAGTGGTAATTTCCAGGGTGGAAATAAAGATAATAACCGTGGCGGTCAGAATAAGAATCAAAATCAGAACCGTGATAATAATAACAGAGGTGGACAAAAGCAGGGTACTTTTGCACGTTCACAGAATGTTTACCATCCCATAAAGCCTTTGACAGCTCCTTCACAGCTTGAATCCTATAACACAGAGATTCCGAAATACCAGGAGCCTTCTCAGAAGCGCAAGCCGGAGCCTGCTGCTAAAGCAGAGCCCGTTAAGAAAACTGAGACACCTGCAAACGTTAATACAGGTGCGCCTGCTGCTAAGCCTGAGGTTCAGCATAAGGAAGAGCGTCCTGCAGAAAAGCACGATCGCGTAAATGATAATCGCAGCGAGAACAGAAACGATAATCGCAACGAGAACAGAAATGATAATCGTTCTGAAAACAGAAACGATAATCGTAATGAGAATCGCGGCGATAACAGAAGAAATGATAACAGAGAACAGGGCGGACAGCTCAGAAAAGGTTCTCAGAATGACAGAGCAAGAGCAGGTCAGGGAAATGTTCGCCAGGGAATGGGTGGATCAAAGCCAGGACAGGGTGCTCAGGGCAGACCTAATATGGATCGTCCTTCAGGAAAAGGCAAAGATTTTTCAAGAGGAAAAGACAAGCCGGGATTTGATGCTGCACCTATAAATGAGGGTAAGAGCGAAGGAAAGAGACGCTCAGGTCAGGACAAGGATAAGAAGTCCAAGAAGGATCATATTTACGAAGAGAATGAAGAGATGATGCCCAGAAGTAAGAGGGTAGGCCGCTTCATTAAGCCTGAGGTCAAGAAGGTCGAGGAACCCGAGGAGCAGATCAAGGTTATAACAATTCCTGACAAGCTCACTATCAAAGAGCTTGCAGATAAGATGAAGCTTCAGCCTTCAGCTATTATCAAAAAGCTGTTTATGGCTGGACAGATTGTTACAGTGAACTCAGAGCTTTCATATGAGGAAGCTGAGAACATCGCAATCGAATACGACATCATATGTGAGAAGGAAGTTCAGGTTGATGTAATCGAGGAACTTCTTAAGGAGGAAGAGGAAGATGAGAGCCTTCTTACTCCCAGACCTCCGGTTGTCTGCGTAATGGGACACGTTGATCATGGTAAGACATCGCTTCTTGATGCAATTCGTGACACCAGCGTGACAGACAAGGAAGCAGGCGGTATTACCCAGAGAATTGGTGCATATCAGATCAAGGTTAATGACAGAAAGATCACATTCCTTGATACACCCGGACATGAAGCATTCACAGCAATGCGTATGCGTGGTGCTAACTCAACTGATATCGCTGTACTGGTAGTAGCAGCTGATGACGGTGTTATGCCTCAGACAATAGAAGCTATCAACCATGCTAAGGCAGCAGGTGTTGAGATTATTGTTGCTGTAAACAAAATTGATAAACCCAGTGCAAATGTAGACAGAGTTAAGCAGGAGATGACAGAGTATGGCCTTATCGCTACAGATTGGGGCGGAACAACCGAATTCGTTCCTGTTTCTGCTAAGACCGGAGAGGGTATGGATGTACTTCTTGATACAATCCTTATTACAGCAGATATTCTTGAGCTCAAGGCAAATGCCAATCGTGAAGCAAGAGGTCTCGTACTTGAGGCTAAGCTTGATAAGGGCCGTGGCCCTGTTGCCAACGTACTTGTTCAGAAGGGTACACTTCATGTAGGTGACTTTATATCAGCAGGCGCTTGCTCAGGTAAAGTACGTGCGATGATAGATGATAAGGGTAAGAGACTTAAAGAAGCCCGTCCTTCACAGCCTGTAGAGATCCTTGGACTTTCAGATGTTCCTGGAGCAGGTGAGGTATTCCTTGGTCACCAGAGTGATAAGGAAGCTAAGCAGTATGCTAATACATACCTTCAGCAGCAGAAGAAAGACCTCATTGAGGAGACTAAGGCAAAGATGTCTCTTGATGAACTTTACTCCAAGATTGAAGAAGGAAAGCTTAAAGAACTTGATCTTATTATCAAAGCTGATGTTCAGGGTAGCGTAGAGGCACTTAAGTCCAGCCTTCTTAAGCTTTCTAACGATGAGGTTGTTGTTAAGGTCATCCATGGTGGTGTTGGTGCCATCACTGAGTCTGACGTATCTCTTGCAGCAGCTTCAAATGCGATCATCATCGGATTTGATGTTCGTCCTGATGCGGTAGCAAAGAGCACAGCTGAGCATGAAGGTGTAGAGATTAAGCTTTATAAGGTTATTTACCAGGCAATTGAGGATGTTGAATATGCCATGAAGGGTATGCTTGCTCCTGTATATGAGGAGAAGGTAATCGGACATGCTGAGATCCGTCAGCTGTTCAAGGCATCCAAGGTAGGTAATATTGCAGGTGCGATCGTTACTGATGGTATGATCCAGAAGGATTGCAAGGTTCGTATCAGCAGAGGTGATGAGCAGATCTTCGAAGGCGATCTCGCATCACTTAAGCGCTTCAAGGATGATGTTAAGGAAGTTAAGGATGGCTATGAGTGTGGTCTTGTATTTGAAGGATTCGATTCAATCCAGGTAGGTGATACAGTAGAAGCTTACATTATGGTTGAGATTCCTCGTGAGAAGCTTGACAACAAGAAATAATCATGGCGTGATTAACTGCCTGTAAGTCAGTTAAGGAGCATAAATATATGAGAAAAAACAGTATTAAAAATATCCGTATTAACGGTGAAGTACAAAAAGTTATATCAGAAGCAATAAGATTCAGTAAGGATCCCAGGATCAGCCCCATGACATCCGTTATGGATGTTGAGGTGGCTCCTGACCTTAAGACCTGTAAAGTGTGGGTATCTGTTATGGGTAATGATGAAGACAGATTACGCACACAGGAGGGACTTAAGTCAGCTGCAGGATATATACGAAGCACAGTAGCCAAAGAGCTGAACATGCGCAACACACCTGAGCTCAGATTTATCATGGATGATTCCATTGAATATGCTATCAATATGTCCAAGAAGATTGATGAGGTAGCAGCAAAGGATGCAGCAGCGAAGGCAGCCAGAGGCGAAACAGACGAAGATACAGACACTTTAGATAATTAGCAGGAGTATAAATGAGAATAGATGAACTTGTAAAAGATGCAAAAACGGTTGGAATCAGTGGACATGTCCGTCCTGATGGCGATTGTATAGGATCTAATATTGCATTGTATCTCTATTTAAAAAAGAATTACCCTCAGATAAGGGTAGACGTATTTCTTGAAAAGATACCTCAGAGTTATAGAATTGTTCAGGAAATAGATGCGGTAAATTCAGAATTTAAGACAGATGTAGACAGTTATGACGTGTTCTTTTCACTTGATTGTGGAAAAGAGAGACTTGGTGATGCAGAGAAATTCTTTGATGCAGCTAAAAAGAAAGTAAACATAGACCATCATGTGAGCAATGAAGGAACAGGAGATGAAAATTATATTGTTCCTAAAGCAAGCTCTGCATCTGAGCTTGTTTACAATTGCCTTGACCAAGAGAAAATCGATGCTGATATAGCAAAGATGCTATATATGGGAATGGTGACTGATACAGGTGTATTTAAGTATTCCAATACATCACCTGAGACTATGAGAATAGCAGCTGACCTTATCAGCTATGGGTTTGATTTTGGAGAGCTTATAGACCACGTTTTCTATGAAAAGACTTATGTTCAGAACCAGATATTGGGAAGAGCACTTCTTGAGAGTATGATTTTCATGGATGGTGAATGCATAGTAAGCGTAGTATCAAGGCAGACAATGGATTTCTATATGGCAGAATCCAGTGACCTTGAAGGAATTGTAAGTCAGCTGCTTCTTACATCAGGTACGGAATGTGCTATTTTTATGTATGAGATCGGAAGCCTGGAATACAAGGTGAGCCTTAGGTCAAAAGGTAAGGTGGACGTAGCAAAGATAGCAGAGATATTCGGTGGCGGTGGCCATGCCAGAGCTGCCGGATGCACCATGAACGGTACGCAGCATGATATAATCAATAGCCTTTCAGGATATATTGAAAGGTCATTAAAGGGAGTATTTTCTTGAATTATAACGGACTGATCAATGTTTACAAGGAGGCAGGCTATACATCAAGTGATGTGGTAGCACGTCTCCGTGGTATTTTAAAAATGAAAAAGATCGGACACACAGGGACTCTGGATCCGGATGCGGTCGGAGTCCTTGTTGTTTGTCTGGGAAACGGAACCAAGCTATGCGATATGCTCACAGATCATGACAAGGAGTATATTGCGGTATGCAGACTCGGAGTTACTACAGATACTCAGGACATGTCCGGAAGAATACTGTCAGAGAATGAAGTGAATGTAAGCAGTAAACAACTTCATGATGCGGTGAAAAAGTTTGTGGGCGAATATGATCAGATTCCTCCTATGTATTCTGCCATTAAGATCGGCGGAAAAAAGCTCTATGAGCTTGCAAGACAGGGGAAGGAAGTAGAGCGAAAGCCCAGAAGGATAAGAATTGAAGCTATAACGATTCTTGATGAATCTCATCTTGAGGATGAGCATATCTTCACTATGGAAGTTAAGTGCTCAAAGGGGACTTATATCAGAACTCTATGTAATGATATAGGTGAAGCTCTTGGCTGCGGTGCTTCAATGGAGCATCTCACAAGAACAGCAGTTGGAAGCTTCCATCTCGAAACTGCCCATACCCTCGATCAGATTGAACAACTCAGAGATGAGGGCAGGGTTGAAGAGATTGTGGCATCAACAGAGAGCCTTTTCAGAGATCTTGATTATTGCATCATCAAGGATGATTTTAGGAAAATGCTTGAAAATGGAAACAGTTTCAAGGTAGAAAATATAAAGAATGAAGCTCCGGAAGATGAACAGGACTTCGTTGAGCCTGAAAAACTCTATTCTGATGGAACCAGAGTAAGAGCATACTCAGAGGACGGAACGTTTTTTGGTATTTATAAATGCGATGAGAGAACAGGGCAGTTCAGGGTGGAGAAGTTTTTCTATACACCCTGAGACGGGATTGGTTCTGGGTGCAGAACGGAGGGAAAATGCGGATTATATCCGGAGAGAAACAATTTAATATAGAGGATAAGACCGCAATTGCAATAGGTAAATTTGATGGCGTGCATCTTGGCCATCAAAAGCTGCTTAAGCATATCCTTGATAAAAAAGAGCAGGGTATGAAGGCAACTATTTTCACCTTTGACCCGCCTCCAGCGGTTTTATTTACACAAAAGATGCAGCCGCAGCTTCTCACAAAGGATGAAAAGCGGCGTAAATTTGAAGAAATGGGCGTTGATATACTTGTTGAGTTTCCTATGGATATGGAGACGGCTCATACAGCACCAGAGGATTTTGTAAGGAAAATCCTTCATGATCAGATGAATGCTGCATATATTGCAGCAGGGGATGATCTTTCCTATGGATATAAAGGCAAAGGTGATTTTGCTTTGCTTAACAGGTTGTCACAGGAACTTTCATACAGAACCCATGCAATCAAGAAATTGCAGATGTTTGGAAGAAATGTAAGCTCCAGTTTCATCAAGGAAGAAATAAAAGAGGCTGAAATGGAAAGAGCCGCGGAACTTCTTGGCGAATACTATTATGTCGGAGGTTTTGTGGAGCACGGGAAAAGACTTGGAAGAACCCTGGGATTCCCTACGGTTAATCTTCTCCCGCCTGATGAAAAGTGCCTTCCACCTTATGGCGTTTACTTTTCGGAAGTCAGGATTGATAACAAATCATATCACGGAATGACAAACATAGGCCTAAGACCTACGGTATCGAATAATGGTCAGGTAAGCGTTGAAACTTTTATCTATGATTTCAATGAAGATATTTATGGTAAATATCTTGAGATAGCTCTTATGACTTTCCACAGAAAAGAGCAGAAGTTCACGGATGTGGATAAGCTTCAAAAACAGCTTGAGCTTGATCTGGATGCCGGAAGAAACTTTTTTGCTTTTTGAGCAGACTTTACAAGCTCTGCAGTCTATGTTAAAATCAATAGGCTTCTCATGTGAGAAGCACACATAGTTATTACCGATACTCGGATGATGGTACTCCAGCCGCTTCCTGGTATACGGCACATTGAAATAAAGGAGAATGAAACATGATTACAAAGGAAAAGAAAACAGAAGTCATCAATCAGTACGCTAGAAAAGCTGGCGACACAGGTTCACCGGAGGTTCAGGTAGCTATCCTTACTACTCGTATCAAGGAGCTCAACGAGCATCTCAACACACATCCGAAGGATCACCACTCAAGAAGAGGACTTCTTAAGATGGTAGGTAGAAGACGTGCTCTTCTTTCATACCTCAAGAAGAAGGACCTTGAGAAGTATCGTAAGCTTATCGCTGATCTTGGACTCAGAAAGTAATTTCCGATGGGAGAATAGGGCGGGGATGCCGATTAGAAATAGTCGGCTTATTCCGCCTTGTTTTTATTTCATAGGAAAATTTTTTCTGTGAAATAAATCTGTTCTGTAATGGATGCACCGGTGTGCCCTGGAATTATTCATGGCATCATGTACCGGTGCGCAAGGAATCATAGAATGATTCTTTGTTCTATCATGGATATAAAGAATGCGCCCGAGGATGGCGCGAGAAGGAGACGAATATGAAAACATTTTCAACAGAACTTGCCGGACGTACACTTACGGTTGAGGTTGGCAAGGTAGGAAAACAGGCTAACGGCTGTGCATTTATGAAGTATGGAGATACTACTGTTCTCTGTACAGCAACAGCTTCTGACAAGCCAAGGGATGGAATAGATTTCTTTCCGTTAAGCGTAGAGTATAGTGAGAAATTCTATTCTATTGGTAAATTCCCAGGAGGATTTAATAAGCGTGAAGGTAAGCCTTCTGAGAATGCAATTCTCACAAGCCGTGTTATTGACAGACCTATGCGTCCTCTTTTTCCTAAGGATTACCGTAATGACGTAACAATCGAGACCATGGTAATGTCTGTAGATACTCAGTGCCGCCCTGAGCTTCTTGCTATGATTGGCGCATCTGTTTCAGTATCAATTTCTGATATACCTTTTGATGGTCCCTGTGCCATGACTCAGATTGGAATGATTGATGGCGAGTTTGTTGTTAACCCTTCACAGGAGCAGTGGGATAAGGGCGATATGCGTCTTACTGTTGCTTCAGTTGGACAGAAGGTTATCATGATCGAGGCCGGATGTAATGAGATTCCTGAAGAGAAGATGAAGGAAGCTATCTATCTTGCTCATGATGTTAACCTGAAACTGATTGAGTTTATTAAGGGGATTGTTGCTGAGGTTGGTAAGCCGAAGCACTCATATGACAGCTGTGCTGTTCCTCAGGAACTCTTTGATGCTATTAAGGAAGTTGTTCCTCAGGAAGAGATGGAAAATGCTGTATTTACAGATGAGAAGCAGAAGAGAGAAGCTAACATTGCAGAGATCACAGAGCGTCTGACAGAGAAATTTGCAGACAACGAAGAGTGGCTTGCAATTCTTGGCGAAGCTATTTATCAGTATGAGAAGAAGACAGTACGTAAGATGATCCTTAAGGATCATAAGCGTCCTGATGGAAGAGCAATTGACGAAATCCGTCCTCTTTCAGCAGAGATTGATCTCATTCCTCGTGTTCACGGAAGTGCTATGTTCACTCGTGGACAGACACAGATTTGTGATGTAACCACACTTGCTCCTCTTTCAGAGATGCAGAAGGTTGAAGGTCTTGATCCTTATGTTACAGGTAAGAGATACATTCATCAGTACAACTTCCCTGCATATTCTGTAGGTGAGACAAAGGTTTCAAGAGGACCCGGACGTCGTGAAATCGGTCACGGTGCTCTTGCTGAGAGAGCTCTTATGCCTGTTCTTCCTTCAGAGGAGGAATTCCCTTATGCAATTCGTTGCGTATCCGAGACATTTGAGAGTAACGGTTCAACATCAATGGCTTCTACCTGCGCTTCATGTATGTCACTTATGGCAGCAGGTGTTCCGATTAAAAAGATGGTTGCAGGTATCAGCTGCGGCCTTGTAACAGGCGATACAGATGATGATTTCGTAGTACTTACAGATATCCAGGGTCTTGAGGATTTCTTCGGAGACATGGACTTCAAGGTAACAGGTACTAAGGAAGGTATCACAGCAATCCAGATGGATATTAAGATTCATGGTCTTACAAAGCCCATCGTAGAGCAGGCAATTTCTCAGTGCCGTGCTGCTCGTCTCTTCATTATGGATGAGTGCATGAGCAAAGCTATCGCTGAGCCTCGTAAGGAAGTTAGCAAGTATGCTCCCAAGATCATTTCTATCGAAATCGATCCTGATAAGATTGGTGATGTAGTTGGTCAGAGAGGTAAGACTATCAACGAGATCATCGACCGTACAGGTGTTAAGATCGATATCACAGATGATGGTAAAGTAAGCATCTGCGGTGAAGACCTTGAGAAGATGCAGAAAGCTATCGATATGATCAACATCATCACAACAGATTTTGAGAAGGGCCAGATCTTCACAGGAACTGTTGTAAGCATCAAGGAATTCGGTGCTTTTGTAGAATTTGCTCCCGGAAAAGAGGGAATGGTTCACATTTCTAAGATTGCTAATGAGCGTATCGATCATGTTGAGGATGTTCTTACTCTTGGTGATGAAGTTAAGGTTGTTTGTCTTGGCAAGGATCGCATGGGACGTATCTCATTCTCAATGAAGGACGTAGCTCAGAAATAATACTGTGAGCACGGCGATAAGTGAACAGCGACAGATTACCTGAAATGGTAATATGGTCTTTAAAATGATAAAATAAGGGGGATACGAGGCTTCTCGTATCCCTTGTTTTTCTATAATATCTGACTAAAAGGAGGCTAATATGGGAAGAATATTTCTTATTGTTCTGGACAGCTTTGGCGTAGGTGAAGAGCCTGACGCAGCTGAATATGGTGATTTTGATGTAAATACCATAAGATCATGTGCTACAAGTAAGTATTTTGATATGCCTAATATGGGAGCAATGGGACTTTTCAATATAGATGGTGTTGATTGCAGACCTGCAGTAGAGAATCCTACAGCTGCTTATGCAAGATGCCAGGAGGCAAGTAAGGATAAGGATACAACTACAGGACACTGGGAGATTGCAGGTGTGATATCACCTAAGCCTATGCCGAAATTTCCGGATGGATTTCCCCAGGAATTTCTTGATGAATTCAGTAAGCGCGTTGGAAGAGGCGTGATCTGCAACAAGCCTTACTCAGGAACACAGGTCATAAATGATTATGGTGATGAGCATGTTAAAACAGGTGATCTTATTGTCTACACATCAGCAGACAGTGTATTCCAGATTGCTGCTCATGAGGAAGTAGTACCTCTTGAGACCCTTTATGAGTATTGCCATATAGCAAGAGAGATGCTCACCGGAGATCTAGGAGTTGGCCGTGTAATTGCAAGACCGTTTGTCGGAACAAGTGGTAATTATACAAGAACACCCCACAGACATGACTATTCACTTGAACCGCCCAAGACTACAATGCTTGATCAGCTTAAGGCAGCAGGCAAGGATGTTCTTGGAGTTGGTAAGATACGTGATATATTTGAAGGCAAAGGTCTTACAGAATTTGTATTCTCAGAGAGCAATGCTGATGGAATCGAAAAGACGCTGGCTTATATGGACAGAGATTTCGATGGACTCTGCTTTGTAAATCTTGTTGATTTTGATATGCTCTATGGCCACAGAAGAGACATCGATGGCTATGCAAAGGCTCTTAATTATTTTGACAGCAAGCTTCCTGAGATGGTGGCAAAGCTCCATGATGATGATATTATCATGATGACTGCAGATCACGGATGTGATCCTGCATATCAGAAGACCACAGACCATACAAGAGAGTACATTCCTTTTATTATGTATGGTAAAAATGTAACTCCTAAGAATCATGGTACAAGAAGTACATTTGCTGATATCGGTGCAACAGTACTTGATTATTTTGGTATCAAGCCTGAATTCGAAGGAACATCAATGCTTCATTAAGATAAAATTCTACATTTTATTGACTTTGAACGCACTCTTTCATAAAATAGGAAGAGTGCGTTTTTGCAGAGCACAATTTTAAACCGGTAATATACAAAAGGTTTTCATATATTTAGAAAGGTCAAAAATGAGTAACAACCATACTACAGAAGAGATTAATAAGAGACGAACTTTTGCGATTATATCACACCCTGATGCAGGTAAGACCACACTTACAGAGAAATTCCTTCTCTATGGTGGAGCAATAAATCTTGCAGGTTCAGTCAAGGGTAAGGCGACAGCCAGACATGCGGTTTCTGACTGGATGGAAATTGAGAAACAGCGTGGTATTTCAGTCACATCTTCTGTTCTTCAGTTCAACTTTGAAGACTGCTGCATTAATATTCTTGACACTCCCGGACACCAGGATTTCTCAGAGGATACCTATAGAACACTTATGGCGGCAGATTCAGCAGTCATGGTAATAGACGCAAGTAAGGGTGTTGAGCCGCAGACAAAGAAGCTTTTCAAGGTCTGCACCATGAGACATATTCCGATTTTTACTTTCATTAATAAGCTCGACAGAGATGCAATGGATACCTATGAGCTTCTTGACGATATCGAGGACCATCTCGGAATTGCCACATGCCCTATGAATCTTCCTATTGGTTCCGGTAAAAACTTTAAGGGAATCTATGACAGAAGAGAGAAGCATGTAGTTACTTTCCAGGATACAATGAAGGGAACTAAGGAAGGTACTGAGACTATCATTCCCATGGATGACAGAGATCAACTTGTAAGCACAATAGGCGAGGAAGCTCTTGAGAATCTTGAGGGCGAAATTGAGCTTATGGATGGAGCCGGTGCAGAGTTTAATCTTGATGAAGTAAGGGCAGGTAAGCTTACTCCAGTATTCTTCGGATCAGCTCTTCAGAACTTTGGTGTTGAATTGTTCCTTCATAACTTCCTTCAGATGGCTACTCCTCCGAGCGGAAGAACAGATGCAGAAGGTACTGTAATTGATCCCAAGGACCACGAATTTACAGCATTTGTCTTTAAGATTCAGGCTAATATGAATAAGGCACACAGAGACAGAGTTGCCTTCATGAGAATCTGTTCAGGAAGATATGACGCTGATAAGGAAGTTAAGCACGTTCAGTCCGGAAAAGTTTTCAGACTTTCACAGCCTCAGCAGCTTATGGCTGATGAACGTAAGATATTAAGCGAAGCTTACGCAGGTGATATAATGGGTGTGTTTGATCCCGGTATCTTCTCAATCGGTGATACTGTATGCATGCCTAAGGATACAGTTAAGTACGAAGGAATACCTACCTTTGCGCCTGAGCATTTTGCAAGGGTTCGCCAGGTTGACACCATGAAGCGTAAGCAGTTTGTCAAAGGTATTGAACAGATTGCACAGGAAGGTGCGATACAGATTTTCCAGGAATTTAATATGGGAATGGAGGAAATCATCGTAGGAGTTGTCGGTGTCCTCCAGTTTGACGTTTTAAAATTCAGACTTGAGAATGAATATAATGTCGAAATCATTCTGGATATGTTACCATATGAGTATATACGTTGGGTAGACAATGATGATGTAGACATGAATTCACTTGTAGGAACTTCAGACATGAAGAAGATAAAGGATATGAACGGAAGACCGCTTCTTATCTTCATCAATGAATGGAGTCCTCAGATGGTTCTGGACAGAAACAAGGGACTGTCACTTAGTGAATTTAAGAAAAACTAGAGAGTAGAATTTAGAGTATGAAAAAAGGCGGATGTTTTGAAAACTTAATAGGGAAAGCATCTGTCTTTTTTGCATTTTTATGCATCGGGACACTGATGACAGGCTGCCAGAAAGTTACTGATTCCATAAGCAGTTATTTACAGGAAAACAGTTTTCAGAAAACAGAACTGACAGAAGAAGATGCATCAGGCGAAGACAGTGCTTTGGGGGAAGGCTTCGATTTTGAAGGATTCTCAGATACTGTAAAAGAGACAGATGCCAGAATTAAAGGGATTTCAGATTCTGAAAGTGAGAATGGCAGCAACCTTTCTGAAAGTGAGGATGAAAGTAACCTTTCCGGAAGTGATGAAGCAGATGGCATCGATGTAAAAAATGAAAATAACGCTGATCATGATACGGCAGAATCAAGTATCGGTAGCCGAGATAGCGCAGACTATGATGATGACGGGGCAGATGCTGATGGCATAGATAGTCTGACTTTTGGTGCAGATAAAAATAGTGCAGATAAAAAAGATACTACTGATAAAAACACAGCAGCCGCAAAAGATACTCAAGAAAAAAACAATGGAAGGGAAAAAGGCACTACAGAAAGAAATAATTCCGGAAGAAAAGCGACGGACAGTAGTGATACCGAAAATACAGAAACTGGTAGTAGTGACATCAGAAATAAAGAGGCTGGAAGCAGGGATGACTCTGATATAAATGAGCAGGATGCATCAGGCTCATCATCCACCTTTGATCCGGTTAAGGTTAATAAGGCAATTGATGATCTTATATCAAAGATTGAAAAAGAGACAGGCAGAGCCGGCAGAAGAAGGACTGTAGAAGAAACTGAAGAGACGGAAGAACAGGAGGGCAGGCAGTACTTTAGCGATACCTACCAGGAAGCGCAGAGAGCATCTCTTGGACTCTCGGTTGTAGATATTGAAGACCTTAAGAAAAGCCAGGCAGGGAATTACGCTTTCGAACATCTTACGGACGAAGGGAAGACCGTATATGTTGAGCTTTTGCAGATAATCAGACATAAGGCATCTGATGTAGTGGTGTCTACTCTTGATGAGGATGTACTGGATGTGGTGTGCCAGTTTGTTCAGGCAGATCACCCGGAATTGTTTTATATTGACGGATATACCTATACCCGCTACACCATTGGCGGAGTTCTTAAAAGAATCTCTTTTTCCGGAAAATATTTATATGATGCTGATGAAATTGCAGAGCGTCAGGCAAAGATAGATGCTTATGTTGATGAATGCCTTTCAGGGATACCCAGAGATGCTGATACTTTTGCCAAGGTAAAATATGTGTATGACTACCTTATCACCAATACAGAATATGACGCAGATGCTCCGGATAATCAGAATATTTGTTCTGTATTTATCTATGGCAGATCGGTATGTCAGGGATATGCTGAGGCTACGCAGTATCTTCTAAATAAACTTGGGATTCCTGCTACTGTTGTTACAGGTAAAGTAAATGGTGTTGGACACACCTGGAACCTTGTAAGAGTTGATGGTGAGTACACTTATGTAGATACTACCTGGGGTGATTCTTCATACCAGATGAGCGAAGCTGCTGAAGGTGATAGTCAGAAACTTCCGTTTATCAATTATACTTATCTGTGCTGCACCACTCAGGATATTGAAAAGACACATGTAATTGCAGAGACACTTCCTGTGCCTGAATGTACATCAATGAAAAATAACTACTATGTCAGGGAAGGGGAGTACTTTACTGAGTGTGATATGGATGCCCTTGCAGCTCTGTTCAGAAAAAGATATGCGGACGGAAGCAATAATGTAACTATAAAGTGTAGTACCAAGGCTATTTATGATGAGTTTAATGATGTCCTTTTTGATGGTAAAAAAGTATTCAGTCTGATGGAAGGCACAAATACTACAGTTTCTTATTCACGCTTTGAAAAGCAATACATACTTGTAATTTGGCTATATTGAGGAATTACAAGTATTCAAACAAACGATATTACGTTGAAACATATCATTACCAATGATAAAATATTTTTAGTTTCTAAATTATAAGGAGGTAATGGTATGTTGAATTTTACTAACTTCATGACCGGTATATTTGGGGGATTGGGAAAGGTAATAGTTGCGCTTTTTATCCTTCTCATCGCGTATATCGTGGCATCAATTGCAAAGTCACTTATTATCAAGCTGATGACACATACAAAGCTTGGATTTATTGTTTCAAGGGCTGACGGACCAAGACCCGGAGTGACAATAACCTACATAAGCAAGCTTGTATATGTCATCGTCTTTATGCTTTTTATTCCGTCAATCTTTGGAACTCTCGGAATAGACAGTATTTCTTCTCCGATAATGGGACTGCTTAATACAATTTGGGGCTATGTTCCGAATGTATTAGCAGCAGTTATCGTGATTTTTGTCGGCAATCTCATAGCAAGCGCAGTTCGGACACTTTCAGAACCTGTATTTGCAAGACTTAAAGTCGATGAGCTTCAGGCCAAGGCAGGCATTGAGGTCAGAGACAACGCAAGACTCTCCTATACACTTGCCTACATCGTATATGTCCTGATAATGATTCCTGTATTCATCGTGGCTCTCAATGCCCTTAAGATTGAAGCCATAACAGAACCTGCTGTAAATATGCTTACAATTGTAATTAACTATATTCCTAGAATAATAGTTGCATGTCTGGTTGTTTTTGTGGGTTATCTCATTGGAAGATTTGCCGGTCAGATAGTGACACAGCTTTTGGCTTCAACAGGTGTTGATAAAAAGCTTACAGATGTAACAGATGGAAAGACTGAGAAATTTGTTCTTTCAAAAGTTACCGGAAATGTCGTGCAGGTAGTTATAAATATCATATTTATAGTTCAGGGCTTCTCAGTTGTTGAACTTAATCTTCTCACAAACATTGGATCAGCTGTGATAGGATACATGCCTAAAGCACTTGCAGCCATAATTATTCTGACGCTTGCATATTTTGCAGCTATTCTTGCAGAAAAAGCTTTGAAGAAAAACGGCATGGACGGATATGCGATTCTTTCAAAAGCAGTGATTTTTGTTATTGGAATATTCATGGTTCTCAATCAGCTGGGAATAGCTACAATTATTGTGAACTCAGCATTTATAATTCTTGTGGCAGCACTTGCAATTGCATTTGCGGTATCCTTTGGTATCGGAGGAAGGTCATTTGCTGCAAGACAACTCGATAAGCTTGATAAGTACATAGAAGATAACAGCAGAAAAAAGGACTGATGCTGCAATAGTCAGATTTTAGAAGACAGGCTACCGAAATTTGTTTTATAGTAAGCTTCAATTATTTTTGTGGATTACAGTAGCTGCTTAACCTGCTATGCATACCAACGGAGGGCAGACATAAAAAGTTGCCCTCCGCTTTTCTATCTTGTATAATTATAAGGATTTCAGTATGAAAGGAATGTGATTGCTATGGAAAAGGAAGTACAGAATAATACACTTATAAAAGCAAAGGGTATTGGATCTGTTAAGATTGCAGACGATGTAGTTGCTAAGATAGCTGCACTTGCAGCCCTTGAGATCGATGGCGTTAGTGCAATGGCCGGTAATTATACAAGTGAGACTATCGAGAAGGTAGGACCAATGAACCTTCAGAAGAGCTCTAAGATCTTTTTAAATAATGGCAAAGTTCGTGTAGACTTGTCCATACTCATGGATTATAGCTACAATATCCCTGCTACAAGTAAGAAAGTCCAGGATAAAGTTAAGAGCTCTATAGAGAGTATGACAGGACTTGAGGTAACTGATGTTAATGTCCGCATAGCCGGAATTACTATGCCGGAATAAGAGGATTGTAGAGGAATTATGAAAAGATCAGAATTAAGAGAACAGGTTTTCCAGTTACTTTTCCGTGTTGAGTTCAACACACCTGAGGAGATGAGGGAGCAGGAGGATCTGTTCATAGAGACAAATGATAAAGAGATGAGCGATGCCGATGTCACTTTTGTAAAAGAGCGCTATGAGAGCATTGCTGCGAAGCTTCCTGAGATTGATAAACAGTTAAATGAAGTAACTACCGGCTGGGATACCGGCAGAATCGGTAAAGTTGAACTTGCTATTTTAAGGCTTGCCGTATACGAGATTAAATTTGACGAGTCAATTCCTACCGGAGTTGCAATAAATGAGGCGGTTGAGCTGTCTAAGAAGTTTGGTCAGGATGGCGCTTCTTCCTTTGTGAATGGAGTACTGGCTAAGTTTGCGTAATGTATATACAGTTGAACAGATAAATAATTACATTAAAAATATGTTCAGGCAGGACTTTCTTCTTTCTTCACTCACTGTTAAGGGAGAGATAAGTAACTGCAAATATCATTCCTCCGGTCACATCTACTTTACGCTTAAGGATGCGTCCGGAGCGATTTCATGTGTGATGTTTAGAGGCAGCAGACCCGATGGACTTAAGTTCCAGATGAAAGAGGGGCAGCAGGTAAATGTCACGGGAACGATAGATGTTTATGAACGCGACGGCAAGTACCAGCTCTATGCTAAGAAAATTGAGTTAGATGGAGAGGGTGCTTTATTTGAGCGTTTTGCAACATTAAAAAAAGAACTGGCTGAAAGGGGAATGTTTGCCCCTGAGTATAAGCAGCCAATACCAAAATATATAAAGACTCTTGGAGTTGTCACAGCTCCTACAGGTGCTGCCGTAAGGGATATTATAAACATATCGCGAAGAAGAAATCCCTATGTACAGATTTATCTCTATCCTGCAATTGTGCAGGGGGATCAGGCTAAGGAGAGCATTGTAAAGGGTATAGAAACCCTTACCGAAATGGGAGTTGACGTCATCATAGTGGGGCGAGGCGGAGGTTCCATCGAGGATTTATGGGCTTTTAATGAAGAGATGGTGGCAGAGGCTATATTTAACTGTCCTATACCTATTATCTCTGCAGTAGGTCATGAGACTGACTGGACAATTGCTGACTTTGTTTCTGACCTCAGAGCCCCGACGCCATCAGCTGCGGCTGAGCTGGCAGTTTACGAATATGAGCTGCTATCTCACGATATTGAGGCATACAGGGATATACTGTTTAGACGCATGAATGACAGAATTGGCAGACTGCGTGACAGAGCTGAAAATGACAAGAGATTTTTGGAGCATTTATCTCCGGAAGCCAGAATCCGAGATCAGAGGATGCGTGCTGCTCAGATGGAGGAAAAATTATCGAGGATCATCACAGATATGATACGTGATAAAAAACATCTTCTTGCAGTGAATGTGGAGAGGCTTAAAGCGCTCAGTCCCCTGGATAAGCTTCAGTCAGGCTTTTCATATGTATCTGATAGTGAAGGTAAAAACATCAGATCGATTGAGGGAGTTAAGGCTGGGGATGAGCTTTTGATAAATGTAATAGACGGAACTATAAAGACTGAAGTTATCAGTGCGAAGGAAACAACCTATGGCTAAGAAAACTGAAAATATAGATGCTGAAGAAAATAAAAATGAATTATCAGTCGAGGAAGCTTTTGACAAGATTGATGCTACGATAAAAGAGCTTGAAAAAAACGATGTATCTCTTGAAGAATCATTTAAGCTTTTTAAGGAAGGTATGGATCTTTTGAAATACTGCAATGATTCAATTGATAAGGTTGAGAAAAAGGTTCAGAAGGTCATGGCAGATGGTCAGACGGAGGATTTTGATTGATGTCGGATTTTGATAATTTACTTGATAAAAAGGCACAAGAGGCAGAGGAGATTATAAAAAGCTTTCTTCCTGCCGTGGAAGGCTATCAAAAAAAGGTAATCGAGGCCATGAATTACAGCGTAATGGCTGGTGGTAAGAGAATAAGACCCGTTCTCATGATGGAAATGTTCAGGATTTTTGGAGGAACATCTGAGGATACGGTCAAGCCGTTCATGGCAGCGATTGAAATGATTCATACTTATTCTCTGGTTCATGACGATCTTCCGGCGATGGACAATGACGAATACAGAAGAGGCAGAAAAACAACCCACGTGGTATATGGTCCGGGAATGGCCACATTGGCTGGTGACGGACTGTTGAACTATGCATTTGAGACTGCCATCAGATCATTTTTATCAAAAGAAAGCCTTACTGAATTTGATGGTGTCATAAAAGACAGAAAAGCCATGGCACTGAAGATTCTTGCCGAAAAGGCAGGAATATACGGAATGGTAGGTGGACAGTGCGCTGATATTGAGGCTGAAGGAAAACAGTCTTCAACTGAAGATGAGCTGATTTTTATACATGAGAATAAGACAGCTGCAATGCTGGAGAGCAGTATGATGATAGGGGCTCTTCTCGCCGGAGCTGACAGTGCAGATATTCAGAATATTGAACAGGCTGCAAGAAAAATAGGCGTGGCGTTCCAGATTCAGGATGATGTGCTTGATGTCATAGGAGATGAGGCACAGCTTGGAAAGCCTATTGGTTCTGATGAGAAGAATGAGAAGACTACCTATGTTACACTTCATGGAATAGAGGATTCCAAGAATGAAGTTCAAAAGCTTTCAAATGAAGCAATAAGCATTCTTGCAGAATTTGATGGAGCGCAGGACTTCCTTATTCCTCTTGTGAAATGGATGATTTCAAGGAATAAGTAATATTTTTGAAGAAGATAATTCATTTTGGCTATGCCAAAAGATGAGGGCCGACATGTTAATTGATGGTATCAATAAACCAAATGATATAAAGAAGATTCCGGCAGGAAAATATAATCAACTTGCACAGGAAATAAGAGAATTCTTAATTGAAAAGATAAGTGTTACAGGAGGACACCTTGCTTCTAATCTTGGAGTGGTGGAGCTGACTATGGCGCTTCATCTTGAACTTGATCTTCCTAAGGACAAGATCATATGGGATGTTGGACATCAATCCTATACACATAAGCTTCTGACCGGAAGGAAGGATGGCTTTGATAATTTAAGAAAATTCGGCGGCATGAGCGGTTTTCCTAAAAGAACAGAGTCCGACTGTGACTGCTTCGATACAGGACACAGCTCTACCAGTCTCTCAGCGGGACTCGGTATGGTAAGAGCAAGGCAGCTCTCAGATGAGAACTACACCGTTGTCTCTGTTATTGGTGACGGCTCACTGACCGGCGGACTTGCTTATGAAGCACTTAATAATGCAGCAAAGCTCGACACCAATTTCATCATGGTTCTTAATGACAATGAGATGTCTATTTCCGAGAATGTTGGAGGTATGGCAAAATATCTTAACGTTGTCAGAACAAATGAAGGATATTTGAACCTTAGGGACGATATTTATAATTCATTGAAGAATTCCAGCCCTAAGATGGTTAAAGGCATCAGAAGGGCTAAAAACAGCTTTAAGCAGCTATTTGTGCCAGGTATGGTATTTGAGAATCTGGGAATTACATATCTTGGTCCTATAGATGGGCATAATATCCCGGCATTAAGAGCCGCAATAAGGGAAGCAAAAAAGGTTCGTAAAGCGGTTATGATACATATCGTTACCAAAAAGGGTAAAGGTTATGAACCTGCAGAAAGGCATCCTGCGAGATTCCACGGAACGGAACCGTTTATTATAGAGAACGGAATTCCGAGAAATCCCAGAACTGTGGCTAATTATCAGGATATTTTCAGCACGGTTATGTGCAAGATAGGCGAGCGCGAGCCAAAGGTAGTTGCCATAACGGCAGCCATGGCAGACGGAACCGGACTTAAAAGATTCAGGAATATGTACCGTGACAGATTTTTTGATGCGGGAATTGCAGAAGAACACGCAGTAACCTTCGCGGCAGGACTGGCTGTTGGCGGGTTTCATCCTGTATTTGCGGTGTACAGCTCATTTTTGCAAAGAGCTTATGATCAGATATTGGAAGATGTATGCCTTCAGAATCTTCCGGTCACATTTGCAATTGACAGAGCAGGACTGGTTGGAAGCGACGGAGAGACCCATCAGGGTATTTTTGATCTGTCCTATCTTTCAAGCATGCCCAATATGCATATTATGGCTCCTAAAAATAAATGGGAGCTTTCCGATATGATGAAATTCGCTATACAGTTTGACGGGCCTACTGCCATTCGTTATCCGAGAGGCAAGGCATATGACGGACTTGGCGAATTCCGTGAACCAATAGAGATGGGCAAATCCGAGCCGATTTATAAGGAGAGAGATATAGTGCTCCTCGCAGTAGGTAGTATGGTCAAGACAGCTGAGGCAGTCAGAGAAATACTTATCTCAAAGGGCTATAATTGCTCACTTACAAATGCCAGATTTGTTAAACCGATAGATGAGGACTATATAAGAGAAGCCTCTAAAAAGCATAAACTTATTGTAACCATGGAAGAGAATGTGGAGACAGGCGGCTTTGGTGATCAGGTGAGAAGATTTATAAGCCGTGAAGAAATCGACATTAAGCAGCTTTCAATTGCACTTCCGGATGAGTTTATAACCCATGGTTCCTGTGAACAGCTATATAAGGCACTGGGAATTGATGAGGAATCAATAGCAAAAAAGGTTATTAGAAGATACGAGGAAATAATAGTAAATGGCTAAGGAAAGACTGGACGTTATTCTGGTTTCAAGAGGACTGGCACCTTCACGGGAAAAGGCTAAAGCAGTAATCATGGCCGGGGATGTCTTTGTGAATGGGCAGAGAGAGGATAAACCCGGAACATCTTTTGATGAATCCAAAATCACATCATTAGAGGTAAAGGGAGATCAGCTTCCCTATGTCAGCAGAGGCGGACTAAAACTTGAAAAGGCCATGAAGAGCTTTGAACTTACTCTTGACGGCTTTGTGTGTATGGATATAGGAGCATCTACAGGCGGTTTTACCGATTGTATGCTTCAAAATGGAGCTTCCAAGGTTTATTCTGTTGATGTGGGACATGGCCAGCTTGCATGGAAATTAAGATCCGATGAGCGCGTGGTCTGCATGGAAAAGACCAATTTCAGATATCTGACACGAGAAGATATTGATGATGATTTAGATTTTGCTTCTGTAGATGTATCTTTCATTTCATTAACAAAGATTCTCATACCTGCCAGAAAGCTTTTGAAGGACACCGGAGAGATGGTATGCCTCATAAAACCTCAGTTTGAAGCAGGAAGAGAAAAAGTCGGGAAAAAGGGCGTCGTAAGAGAGCCGGAGACTCACGAAGAGGTTATCAGGAAGGTCATGGACTTTGCTGATATCATCGGCTTTAAGGTTTTAAATCTGGATTTTTCACCTGTAAGAGGTCCTGAAGGAAATATCGAATACCTGCTTTATATACGTAAGGATGAGAGCAGGAATGCAGAGGTGAGTGAAATAAATGAAGGGGAAGGACTTCATAAACTGGCAGAGGTTGTGGAAGCCGGAAACGGACTTTCATCTGACCCGGATATGAAGAACCTTATTGAGGAGACGGTAAAAAAAGCACACGGGGAGCTGTAATTCTATGAAGCGGTTTTTCATTATCACCAATAAGACCAAGGATCCTGAAATGAAGGAAACTTTAAGGATAAGGGACTATCTTGAAAGTCATGGAGGCGTCTGTAAGGTCGCCGAGATGACGTTGGCCTGTGATGAGCATGGTAACAGGGATTATTATTGTGATGTTCCGGATGATGCAGAATGCTGTATTGTTCTTGGTGGGGACGGAACGATGCTGCAGGCCGCAGGCAATGTTCTGGAAAAGAATATTCCTCTTATCGGCGTGAACTTAGGAACTCTTGGCTATATGACTGAGGTTGAACTCTCAGGAGTAGAGGAAGCAATGGATAAGCTTCTTAAGGGTGAGTATGAGATTGAGGACCGCATGATGCTTCAGGGGGTTCCCTGTCAGGGAACCGGAAAAGGTGTCGGAATCTGTGCATTAAATGACATCGTCATTGCCAGATGTTCATCTCTTAAGGTTTTCAGTTTTAATGTATTTGTAAATGATCTGCCACTTACAAGCTATCAGGCGGATGGAATCATAATATCAACTCCCACAGGATCAACAGCCTATAATATGTCAGCAGGAGGACCTATCGTAGATCCTAAGGCGCAGATATTACTTCTTACACCTATCTGCTCACACAATGCCAATGCCAGGACAATCCTTCTTTCTGAGCATGACAGAGTTACGATAGAAATCGGAAAGGGAAGAGATGACAGTATTCAAAAACTGGAGGCTTCCTTTGATGGCGGTAAGAGAATGATAATGCAAAGTGGCGATAGAATAGACATAACAGCAGCGAGTCAGGTGACAAAGATTGTGAAACTAAGCAAAGAGAGCTTTTTAAACATATTAAGGAAAAAACTTGTATGAAGAAAAAACGACACAGTAAGCTGATTGAAATCATCCAGAACAATGTAATAGAGACCCAGGACCAGATTGCAGATATGCTTAACGCTGCAGGTTTTAAAGTGACTCAGGCAACAGTTTCCAGAGATATAAGAGAGCTTCGCCTGACTAAGAGAGCGACTCCTGATGGAAGACATAAATATGTTTATTTGCAGGACTCTGCATCCATGAATGATAAATATGTGGATGTACTGAGAGCCGGCTATATCAGTATGGACTATGCCCAGAACATACTTGTTATAAGAACCGTTTCCGGAATGGCGATGGCAGTTGCTGCTGCTCTTGATGCCCTTGAATTTGAGGAAGTGGTAGGTTGTATTGCCGGAGATGATACTATCATGGCGGCAATTCGAACAACTGAAGGTGTTCAGAAGGTTATGAAGAGACTGAACGAAATGATCGGATAATAACATTTCTTTCTAAGCTTGCCCGAAGAAGCAGGAAAGAAAAGAGGTAAATATGTTATACAGTTTACATGTAAAAAATCTTGCTCTTATAAATGAGCAGGAGGTTGAGTTTAAAAACGGTCTGAACATAATGAGTGGTGAGACCGGTGCCGGAAAATCAGTAATTATAGGAAGTGTGAATCTTGCACTCGGTGCAAAGGCTGATAGCGGAATGATTCGTACCGGAGCAGATTATGCGCTGATAGAATTGAGCTTTGGAATAAAGAACAAGGCACAGCTTCAGAGCCTTCAGGCACTGGATATTCCCGTGGATGAGGATGGAACGCTTATACTCCAGAGAAAAATCATGGAAGGCAGAAGTGTTTGCAAGGCTAACGGAGAAACCGTCAGCGCCAGACAGCTCAGAGATTTATCCAATATTCTCATCAATATTCATGGACAAAATGATAATCAGGAACTGTTACACAAGAAAAAGCATCTTGAGATTCTTGACGATTTTTCAGGTGAAGAGCTTTCAGCTTTGAAGGAAAAATGTGCCCTGGCATTTAAGGACTGGAAAAATGTTTTGAACAGTCTTGATGAGACCAATCTCGATGAAAGGGAAAGAGAGAGACAAAAGGATCTGGCAGGCTTTGAATTTAATGAAATAAATGAAGCAGATCTAAGGCCCGGAGAGGATGAAGCTCTTGAAACCAAGTACAAACGAATGGTCAACTCCAAGAAAATTGCGGAGGCTGTTGGAATTGCAGCCAGTGCAACAGGAGCAGGCAGTTCTGAGGAGAGCGCTGCAGATGCGATAGGAAGAGCGGTACGTGAGCTCTCAGCAGTAAGCAGCTATGATGAAAAGGCTGATCAGCTTCTTTCACAGCTTGTAGATATAGATAATCTGTTATCGGATTTCAGACATGAGATTTCATCTTACATAAATGAGCTTGAATTTGATGATGTGGATTTTGCTGAGACTGAGGACAGACTTAATACTATCAATCATCTAAAGGATAAGTATGGTGGCAGCATAGAGGCTGTTCTTAGTTACCGGGATGAGAAAGAAGCAGAGCTTAATAAGCTTGAAGATCTGGGAGCTTACAGGGATAAGCTTATCGCAGAGGAGAAAAAACTTCATGGGAAGGTTCTTGAGCTTTGCAAAAAGATATCCGAACTTCGAAAGAAAAATGCTGCAGTATTGTCTGAGCTTTTAAGAAAAGCACTGGTGGATCTTAATTTTATAGATGTAAGGTTTGAGATAGAGATAAGACCTGACGAGGAGAAGGTTTCATCCATTGGCTATGATGATGTAGAGTTTATGATATCCACTAATCCCGGTGAGAAAATCAGACCCCTTGATCAGGTAGCAAGTGGCGGTGAGCTTTCAAGAATTATGCTTGCAATAAAAACTGTTGTAGCACAGAAGGATGATATCGACACTCTTATATTTGATGAAATCGATGCCGGAATCAGCGGTCAGACAGCCTGGAAGGTATCAGAAAAACTGGGCTTCCTTGCAAAGGAACACCAGATAATTTGCATAACACACCTTCCGCAGATAGCTGCAATGGCAGATAATCATTATGAGATTGCAAAGGGAACTCATGATGAGGGCGGACAGGAGAGAACTGTTACTAGAATCCGTGAGCTCTCAGAGGATGATCGTATATCTGAGCTTGCCAGAATGCTCGGAGGTGCGCAGATAACTGATTCAACCCTTGAAAATGCAAGAGAAATGATGCATCAGGCAGATGAAGTAAAGCGTAATATTGCCTAGTGCAGCTGTTTTTTATTAACTCGACTATATGCTTGCTATAATTTGAATCTACTGCGTTGTCATCAGTTGTCGATGGAGCCCCATCGACGCCTTCTTCCGCCTTGTAGATTGCAAATTATATCTAAGCAATATAGTCGAGAAATATAAAAACAACTACACTAGTCATGAAAATAATTATCGGAGAAATTATATGACATTAGATTATGACGATCTTTTAAACAGTATAATGGCCAGCCTTGACAGGACGAGACAGGTTGACGTAGAGGAGATTCCAAATATCGACCTCTACATGGATCAGCTCCTCACCTTTATGGAGGAGAGTCTTCGCAGATCATCAAGGCACCCCGGAGCTGACAAGATACTTACTAAAACAATGATAAATAACTATGCAAAGAATGATCTTTTGCCACCTCCTATCAAGAAGAAGTATTCAAAAGATCATATTATTCTGCTGATGTTTATATATTACTACAAGAACATTCTGTCCTTCAGTGATATACAGACCCTTTTTGAGCCTCTGTATAAGCGCTTTGGCGATAAAAATGCGGAGATTAAACTAAAGGATATTTATACCACTATCTATGAGGAACAGGATGAGATTGTAGCTACATTAAAAAAAGACATTGAAAGGAAATTCAAGATCGCCCAGGAGTCTTTCACAGAGGCTAAGGGAGATGACAAGAGTGATCTTCAGACCTTTAACTTTATTTCTCTTTTATCCTATGATGTTTTCATGAAGATGCTTCTTATTGAAAATATCCTGGATCATGTGGAAGAGAAAAGACATAATGGTGATCCTCAAAGTGAAAGTAAGAAGAGGAAAAAATGAGTATTTACGATACATTAAATAGTGAACAGAAAAAAGCGGTTCTGCAGACAGACGGTCCGGTCTTAATACTTGCCGGTGCAGGTTCGGGAAAGACCAGAGTGCTTACACACAGAATCGCTTATTTAATTGATGAATGCGGGGTTAATCCCTGGAACATCCTTGCAATAACCTTTACCAATAAGGCAGCAGGTGAGATGCGGGAGCGTGTAGATAAAATTGTTGGCTTTGGCTCTGAGAGCATATGGGTAGCTACTTTCCATTCCACATGTGTAAGGATTCTGAGGCGTTACGCTGATAAGCTTGGATATGAAAACAATTTTACCATTTATGATTCCGATGATTCAAAATCAGTTTTGAAGGACATATGCAAGAGATATCAGCTAGAAACCATGCAACTGAAGCTTCGCGGAATCCAGACTGCTATTTCACATGCAAAAGATAACTGTGTGGATGCAAATGAATATGCAACTGCGGCAGGAAATGATTTCAGAAAGCAGAAAATAGCCAAGGCTTATATAGAATATGAGAATACTTTGAAGAAGAATAATGCAATGGATTTTGATGATCTTCTTCTTAATACCGTGAAGCTTTTTCAGAAAGAACCGGAAGTATTGAAGCAATATCAGGAGCGCTTCCGCTATATCATGGTAGATGAGTATCAGGATACAAATAATGTACAGTTTGAATTTGTAAGACTCCTCGCGGACAGATATAAAAACCTTTGTGTAGTCGGAGATGATGATCAGAGTATATACAGATTCCGCGGTGCCAATATCAGAAACATTCTGGACTTTGAAAAGGTATATCCTGATGCGACTGTAATAAAGCTTGAACAGAATTACAGATCCACACAGAGTATTCTTGACGCGGCAAATGCAGTCATAAAGAATAATTCCAGACGTAAGGACAAGGCACTTTGGACTGATGAAAAAGAAGGAGAACTCGTCCGCTTAAAGCAGGTTAATCAGGCACCAGAAGAAGCAGAATTTATAGCTTCAGATATAAGTAAGCTTAAGAAAACAGGAAAAGCAAACTACAGAGATATAGCCGTTTTATACAGAACAAACGCACAGTCACGTCTGATAGAAGAACGTTTTGTCTATGAGGGTATTCCTTATGATCTCGTAGGCGGAGTTAATTTCTATGGAAGGCGTGAGATAAAGGACCTGCTGGCATATCTTAAGACAATTGATTCAGGCGCAGATGACCTTGCAGTCAGAAGAATCATAAATGTACCTAAGCGGGGAATTGGTGCCACAAGTATTGCTCATGTACAGGATTATGCAGACATGGTAAACATAAGCTTTCTTAAAGCCTGTGCGGAAGCTGACATGATTCCGGAACTCAATAAAACCGCTCAGTCTAAGTGTAAAGCTTTTGCGGAAATGATCAGAGTGTTCAGAGCTTTTTCGAAGGAAGCAAGACTTGATCAGTTGCTGCAACATGTAATAAGAGAGATAGGCTTTATAGATTATCTTTATACTTTGGATGATCTTGAAAATACAGAAGATAACGAGCGTCAGCAGAACGTTGATGAACTTATATCCAAAATGGCTGCCTATGAGGAAAAAGAGGATGAGCCCACACTTACGGGATTCCTTGAAGAGGTAGCACTTGTCGCTGATATAGATAATGTGTCAGAGGATGATGATAAGGTGCTTTTGATGACTCTTCACAGCGCCAAGGGACTGGAGTTTGACCATGTGTATCTTGCGGGAATGGAAGAGAATGTGTTCCCGAGTTACATGACTCTGATGAATGAAGACAGCGACCCTGAGGGGCTTGAAGAAGAGAGAAGACTTGCATATGTTGGAATTACAAGAGCAAAGAAGCATCTCACTCTTACCTGTGCTAAAAGCCGAATGAATCGCGGTCAGCTTGAGTACAATCGCATGAGCAGATTTGTCACAGAGATACCTGACAACCTTCTGGAAAAAGTAGGATTTGCTGAGAGTTTATATCAATTTGACGGTGGTGAATCTATAGACGATGATGATGATATCGATATCGAAACAGGACGCATTTTCAAAAAGAAGATTGATTTTTCAAAGCCTGCCTATGGAATGAATACCACAAATTCACCACTTAAAAGAAGTGCCTATGCTGGAACAGGAGCAGCGGTTTTGCCCTCATACGGAAGACCTGTTGCTAAGCCGGCACCGGTGAAAAAAAGAGCTGTTCCAAAGGATAAGCCTTTTATTGCAGGGGCAGCCAGCACACACAGTAAAGCAGCACTTGGGAAGCCCGGAATAGCCGGCCTCTCAAAGGGAATGCCTGCTTCCGTAGGATTGGAGTACGGCGTAGGAGACAGGGTATTGCACGTTAAGTTTGGACAGGGAACGGTTTTAAATATCGATAAGGAACCAAGAGACTACAAAGTGACCATAGATTTTGATGAATATGGACAGAAAATCATGTTCGCTGCCTTTGCTAAACTTAAAAAAATATAAACTTTGTCAATTCGATAGAATGTATAAAAGTAAATGTTATAATATATATGATGGTAAGAGAAAAGTCATGGTGCAACGATGCTTGCACATCATATAAAAACACAAATGGTAACATAAATAACGTCCAGGAAAGGGGTAAGTAATGGAAAAGAACAGAATTGAAGATCTTCTTGAGGTGACCAGAATTAATGAACTTCTTGCAAAGAAAGAGGCAGCAAATGCTAAAAAGCCTGCAAATATAATTTTATGGTGTCTTGCAGTATTTGGAGCCATAGCAGCTGTTGCTACAATTGCTTACTTAGTATTTAACTATATGATGCCTGAGTACGAGGATGATTTTGATTATGACGATGACGATTTCGACGACTTTGATGACGACGATTTCGTTGATCTGGATATGGAGAAATGAAGAAAAAAGATATCGTAACAGGAAGAATTGTCCGGGTTGAATTCCCGAACAAAGGAATCATGGAGACACCTGATGGGAAGGTTATTGTAAAGAATACGCTTCCCGGACAAAAGGTGTCCTGTGTGATCATAAAAAACAGAAATGGCAGAGCAGAAGGCAGGCTATTGGAGATTCTCGAAGAGCCTATGGATGCTATAGAGAGTCCATGCATACATTTTGGAAAATGTGGTGGCTGCAGTTACCTTACCATGCCTTATGTCAAGGAACTGGGACTTAAAGAGCAACAGGTAAGGAGAATTCTTAATCCTATTTTGGAGAGGCAGACACAGAGTTATACCTGGGAAGGGATAAAGACTAGTCCGATCAAATTTGCCTACAGAAATAAAATGGAATTCACCTTCGGAGATGAGGAGCTGGGTGGGCCCCTCACTCTTGGCATGCACAAAAGAAACAGCATGCATGATATTGTAAGTGTCACCGGCTGCAGAATCGTTGATGATGATTATAGCCAGATACTTAGCGCAACACTTTCTTACTTTGGTGAATTATACAAGGCCGGCAAAGTTTCTTTTTACCATAGAATAAAACAAACCGGATATTTAAGACATCTTCTTGTCAGGAAAGCAGTACGGACAGGAGATATTCTGATCGATTTGGTAACCACTACTCAGGAGGATCATGATCTGTCTGATTATAAGGAGCTGCTGCTTACACTTGAGCTTACAGGACATATCGTAGGTATCCTTCACACTAAGAATGATTCTAAGGCCGACGCAGTTATTGATGAAGGAACAACAATCCTCTATGGTCAGGATTATTTCTTCGAGGAACTGTTGGGACTGAAATTCAGAATAACACCATTCTCATTCTTCCAGACTAATTCACTGAGTGCAGAAGTACTCTATGGAACAGTCAGAGAATACATTGATGGATTGTATGATAATACATCTGAGGATCCCGGAGACAAGATCATATTCGATCTGTATTGCGGAACCGGTACAATCGCTCAGATTATTGCACCTATTGCCAATAAGGTAATCGGTGTCGAGATAGTTGAGGAAGCTGTCGCAGCAGCTAAGGAAAATGCCGCAAGAAACCATCTCCTTGACTGCGAGTTCATAGCCGGTGATGTGCTAAAAGTCCTTGATGAAATTGAGGATAAACCAAACCTGATCATCCTTGATCCACCTCGCGAGGGAATCAATCCTAAGGCACTGAAGAAAATCATAGATTATGGCGTTAAGCACATGATCTACGTAAGCTGCAAACCCACTTCCCTTGCAAGGGATTTGGAGATACTTGCAGAGGGCGGCTATTATGTTCAGAGAGCTGTAGCCGTTGATCAATTCCCGTGGACGAATCATGTGGAGACTGTCGCCCTGTTAACGAAGACAAGCGGTAGCGAAGGCTGAGTGTTACAGGTGCGGTTGTTCTGGCGAGCCCCGCTTTTGGGGGGCGAGAGCAGAACTAATAATGTATTCAATTTGCAGTCCGCCCGTCTGGCGGACTGCTATAATTCTTTTTTCTATAAAATTGGCAGTAACATTTTTAGTCTATTCACTGCTAATATTTCCAGAAACCAATTTATGGCAGATGAAATTGCTGGGAGAATTCTGCTTATTTCTAGCTAAGTGGAATTATGGCAGTGTTTTTACCGATTCGCTTTTTATTGTTGCTTGCAACATCACTGCCAATTATTTAGGAACTCGATTTTCGGGCAGATTCCTGCTTGATTATTCCACTGCCTTAAATAGATGATGTCAGATATTGGCAGGACTACAGCCAATAATAGAACTGCCAGAAATTCAAGCTATTAGATATTGGCAGAGATTCAGCCAATTAAATAACACTGCAGTATTTCATATAAATCAAGGAAGAGCAGTGATCAATAATAAATACCTGATAACAAATAAAACAAAAATGAGAGGTAAAAAAACATGTATGGATTAAAGAAACTACTAACAATGGAAGAGGAGAGGCTTCAGAAACTAAAGCAGATAGTCGACCCACGACTGGATTTAGCGCCTGAAGGAAACCTTAGAATAACATCATCAGGTAAAATTGTGCAGTATATGCGATGCACAGATGAGAGTACAAAAAGTAAAACACAAGGCACGTACATTAAAAAAGAGAATAAGGATCTGATATTGAGTCTTGCTCAAAAAGGTTATGATCAGAAAATAAAGAGACTTGTAGATAAAAGACTTAAACAAATTCAAGCTCTCAATAAGGATTACGCCGATACAGAGATAGAGGCCATCTACAACAGGATGAATGACAAAAGAAAAAGCCTTGTAAAGCCTGTAGAGCCGACTTACGAACAACTTCTTACCCACTGGAAATCAGTCCCATACGTCGGGAAAGACTTTGAAGATGTTAAAACGGAAATCTACAGCAAAAAGGGTGAGAGAGTAAGATCCAAATCCGAGAAATTTCTTGCGGATATGTTCTACGACATGGGCATTGAGTATAAGTATGAATGCCCATTGCATCTAAAGGGATATGGTATAGTCTATCCCGATTTCACATTCTTAAGTAAAAAGACATATGAAGAGATTTATTGGGAGCATGAGGGAAGAATGGATGATCCTGAATATGTTGAAAAGGCCATCAGAAAAATAGACCAGTATACTAAGAACAACATAATTTCCGGGAAGCGCCTGATCCTCACCTATGAGTCATCAACATATGCACTCAATACAACTGTTGCAGAGATGCTGATCAGAGAACATTTGCTTTAAAATCGATGAGTACATGGATATAATAATGTGATATAAATTGATGTTACTTAACAAGATTCTTGTGCAAGAGCAGTTCAGGAATGAAAGGATTTCCGAGGCTACAACCAGACATCAGTTGGACGGGATACAGAGGATGTTTGCAAAGATTATCAAGGGAATGATGGATGAGGGGATAGTCGTAAAGGATGATCCGAAGTTACTTGCGGTAGAACTTACCGCACCGGCCGTTCTGCAGATTGCAAGGTCGGACAGACAACCGAAGTGTGAGAAAGAATGCATGGAATACATCGAAAAGCATCTGCGGCATTTTTGTAAGGTATATATGAGATAGGAAAAGCATAAAGGGCAGAGGGCAGGATTTTGTTGTTGATCTGAGAAAGGAATCGCCGACCTATCTTAAATGGGAGTCAATTGAACTGTCAGAAGAAAATGCTGTTGCGGTGCTGATCCCGGCGGGATTTGGGCACGCATTTATTTCTTTGCAAAATGATACGATACAACTTTATTCTGCGGACAGAAGCGGCAGCGACGCTCATTCATATCACATGAATTATAAAGACCCAATAATCGGTATTAAACTGCCAATATCTGTTTCCGAGATTTCAGATTACGATTTAAGAGCCCCTTTTGTTTCAGAAAGTTGCTAAGAATCGAAAATTGTAGGTAAGTGATGTGATAGTAGAAACCGACAGATTGATAATTAGAGATGTAGCCCCGCCGGATGGAGAGGCGTTCATTCATATGGCTTCTGATGGGAGCTTGAATGATGTAGGCTTTGACAAAGATTGTAGTTCCTGGAATAAGCCTTATGAAGAGAAAGATCTGACGGAGGGGTGCTGATCGTCCAGTGGACGATCGTTTAACACCGACTGAAACGAAGTGGAGAAAAGGCTATGGCGTTAGATTATAAGAAGGAATACAAAGAATTCTATATGCCGAAGGGCACGCCGTCTATCGTTACTGTTCCGAAGATGAATTATATCGCGGTCAGGGGCAGCGGAAATCCAAACGATGAAGACGGTGAGTATAAGCAGGCTATTGGTCTTCTGTATGGGATTGCGTTTACGATCAAGATGAGTAAAAAGAGTAATCGTCAGATAGACGGATATTTTGACTATGTGGTGCCACCGTTGGAAGGCTTCTGGTGGCAGGGAGCCGCTTCGGCGAAGCCGAATTTGAATGCGGCGACCGATATGCCGCCGACCGAAGGGAGGGGGCGATTCCTTGGAGAGGGTGTGTCCGGTATCGACTATGATCATAAAGAAGATTTTCAGTGGATATCAGTCATCCGCTTGCCTGATTTTGTATCGAAAGAGGATTTTGAGTGGGCTGTCAGGGAAGCTACAGCTAAGAAAAAACAGGATTTCTCAAAGGTTGAGCTTTTCACCTATGATGAAGGTCTGTGTGTGCAGTGCATGCATATCGGATCTTATGATGATGAACCTGCTACGGTAGAAGCAATGCACAGGTTTATGGAAGAGCAGGGATATGTTCTTGATATTACGGATCAGAGAATGCACCATGAGATTTATCTGAGCGATGCAAGGAAAGTCGCACCGGAAAAACTGAAAACTGTGGTCAGGCATCCAATCAGAAAGAACTCCGACGATACAGTAAAAGTGATGAGGTAAATGGCTATGGGCCTACAATTTGTAAAAGCAAGTACTTCTGATGCCACATTTTTTGTGATGTAAGGCTAAAAAGATAAAGGAACTGCGCGAAAGCACCGGAATGAATCACAGGGAGTTTTGTGAGTACTTTGATATCCCTTATAGAACTGTCACGGAATGGGAACGTGATATGCGCCATGCTCCGGACTATATAGTAAGGCTTTTGGAGTACTACATAAGAATGGAAAAGATGTTTAAAAAGGATGAGGACGATAAGATATAATTGGCGAGAACAATTGGCTGGAGGTAATTAGAAATCACATAGTGCCCTTATTTACTTTAATTTCGATTTCCTCTATAATATCCCCTTAAGGGGAATTTTATTAAGGGGAATTAATGGTATGAAAAAAATGTCACAACGTCACTTGGGCCTGATACTCATCATGGCCTTCTTTAGCTTGTCTGCTATGTTTTTTCCAAACAAAGCAAAAGCTGCAAATGATGGTAGAAACATCTACTGGATCGATGCCACAGAAAACAGCATTACAGTAGACTGGACCGAAGCTGCCGATTACGAATACAAGAGGAAAAGAGCTGAATACCCAAGCGGTTATTTCGATTATTTTGATGTAGTCATTTATGATCCGGATGACGGAAAATCGCACGCTTTAAATGGTCCCGGAAGTGGTGCTGTAAGAGTTGGTGGTTCTACAAGACAGTACACATTTACAGGTCTACAGTCTGATAAAAACTACTATGTAAATGTCGAATACTATTTTAGATACGCACCCGGCAGTCCGTCAGTTTCTATGTGCAATATTACTCTCGGAAGAGTTTGCACTTCCACAAAGCCGAAGGAACTTCCTGTTCTCGGCGCTACGGGAACAACCGCTACGGTGGATTACCGAGGTCTTATAAAGGAACTGAAGAATGAACTTCAGGACAAGACAAGACCCACCATCACCTATTATCTGGGCTACGGGGACCAGGCAAACGGAAAAGATAATGCCTTAAAAACCGCAAAGGCAATGATCGGAAAAAAGACGCATCGTCTGAACGATTCCCAGGGTAACTACATGCTGAGGGGTCTTTCTCCGAACCATACTTATACCGTTGTAATTGGAGCAAAGATTAGTTATACCGACGGAAAAACAGGTAAAATAATGCTTCGCTATTTTCAGAACGATGCCGTAACCACCACCGGGGAGGATGATAGCACAAAATATCAGAAAGCAGAGTATGTCCCGCTCGATACATCAACCTATGATTCTGCCGGATATAATAAGTATTTGATAAGCTCATCCTATAGTGGCGCAACTATATGGATGAATCCTACCGTAACGGAAAACTCTATTACTGTAGACTGGTCATCAAACAGTGATGAAAGCACTGTAATAAGCCCCGCTAATGGGCAGAGCAATATACAGCTCATGTGCGTTGAATGTGCAAACTATGATCCCGTCGCTGACAAACGTCAGTATGGTTACCAGTCTAATTACGGACCAAATTTCAGAGAGGCCATGAAAAAAATTGAATCCTCTCCGATAAAAGTCAAAAACGGAGACACAAGTTATACCTTTTCAGGTCTGAAAAACAACACTACATACATGATTATTATGAAATGCGGTTTTTCAAACAAATCCAGAAAAAAAGATACTGTATACGCATACACCAAAAATATCACAACACATTCAGGTGAAAAATATACTTCCATAGGAACACAGGTAAAGAATTCCTGTAACAATGCCTATATGTACGATGTGACACTATCGCGAAACGGAAAAACCGCTGAGCTCGACTGGACATCAGCACTGCAGCAGTTCCTGAATCAGGATGTGCTGAAGGGATATTATCCAAGAAGCAACTCTTATAACTACAATTACCAGACTTTGTTTTCAATAGGATATGCTGCTCTTCCTGATACTTACAGCAGAGATGCAGTGCTTCAAAGTTATAAGGCAGCGCTTAATATGGCAAAAGACTCCAGGAATTATCTGGCTTTGAATGTTGAGGATTCATATAGTAACTACAAATTATATGATCTTGATCCTGATAAAAAATATGTATTTGCTATTTCCTTCAATCCTGTTTTCTATGTATGCGGAGAATCTGTATATATCTATGATCAGGTATTTTACGCTGATGAAAAGGGCATAAACTATTACAAAGCCAAGAAGCTTGGCACTCCATATGATGAGTCAGAGGTCAAGAAGCCGGAGCCTAAACCCGAGCCTCAGCCAGAACCAACTCCGGAACCTCAGCCGGAGCCTAAACCCGAGCCTCAGCCGGAACCAACTCCGGAACCTCAGCCCGAGCCTAAGCCCGAACCGAAGCCTGAGGTAAAGTCGGAGAATCCTGAGGAAAAGCCTTCTGATACAAAAACTGAAAATGGCAGTAATGAGAGCCAGGAAAACGGCCAGGATAAACCTGCAGAAGTCACTCCCGAAAAGTCTGAATCAGGTAATTCTGAAAAAGCTTCCGAGACTGCTTCAAAAGAATCGGTTACCCCTGTGGATACCGCTTCAAATGAGTCCGTAAGCGGTACTGACAGCATTAAGAAATCAGCTAAGAAATCAACTAAGGCAATTATAACTTCAGACAAGACAATGCTTTCAGCCCGCAAGCTTAAGAAAAAAGCTCAGACAGTTACCTTGTCAGTAGATAACTCAAAAGGAAAAATAACTGTCAAAAACCTTACAAAGAAGAAGCTTGCCGATAACGCCGAAATAAAGATAAAAGGAAGAAAGATCACCATCAAATTCAAGAAGGGCGCCGCTAAGGGAACCTATAAATTCAAGGTTACAGTCGGAGCCAAAGGCAAAAGCAAAAAGACAACCTCTACTGTAAAAGTAGTCGTGAAATAAAAACGAAAGGGCGCGGCCTAAGCCGCGCCTCTTCTTTTTCGTAAACATTTTGTACTTTGATCAGCCACCGTGTGTCTGATCGTCGCATTAGAATCTCCCCCTCACCGGAAATCTTAATGTTGTAATAACTATATCACCGACTGTCCTACAAAACGTCGTCAAGATATCCTTCGGTTGCACTCGCCCAGGTATAGGAGTTCATGTACTCTCCCCTGAAGCTGTCAATTGCTTCCTTATCTTTATCCAGAAATGAGTCTCAATATATAAGAAAAACAGAAAGAGTTGTTAGAGCTTGCCCAGGCAAGGAAAGATTATTCGAAATTAGCGGAGGAGATAGAAAAGCTCAAAGCTGATAAGAAAGAGCTGATGGTTGATAAGGCAATGAATGAAGGAGTTAAGAGAAAAGTTGCAGAGATGGAAAAATTCCTTCGGGAGGTTCCAACAGAGGTCACAGAGTTTGATGATATTATGGTTAGACGCTACATCAAGGAGATCAAGATTTATGATGACAGGTTTCAGATAATCCTTAAGGCTGGAATAGATATAGATGTACCAAGAAAAAATACAAAATAAAAGGTAGATAAAGCTCAGGAAATAAGCCTCCTGGGCTTTATTTTTTTGCGAGTAAAGATTAGAATGAACATATTGTATAGACAAAACTGGATGTAAGCTTTAATTTCAGATAATATGATATTGAAAAAGAAAAAAATTGTTTATAAGAATAGAAAATCAATGAATGAGATGCATGAGTTTTATGATGAAACTCTTGCATCTTTGAATGTTCCTTACGTTGATAGCTATATAAGGACAAGTTTTGGCAGAACGCATTCTTTGCTTGTGGGAGATCCGGGGAAGCCGAGAATATGCACGATCCACGGCGGCAATGGGATCACGACACTCAATCTCAAACTTTTCCTGCCGTTGCTGAAGGATTCAGTGCATGGGCGGAAAGGGCGATGAGGACTGGCGGAGATTTTTCAATCTGATGATGTCAGGATATAAGATGGAAATGCGTCCTCCGAGGGAATATAAAAAGGATGAACTTAAATGCATCAGATCTCCGCTTCTTATTATTGCATCGGATAATGATATTTTCTTTCCGGCGGACAGGGTATTCAAAAAGGCAAAGGAAATATTTTGTAAATGCTCTGTGCACTGTGTAAGGATTAAGAGTAAGCATTTGCCATCGGAGAAGGTAATGATCAAAGTTTGCAACAAAACCACAGAATTTTTTTTGAATACGTAATACAAGTAAAGTTAACTTCCAGTTTAATGTGGTCGTTAATTGCTTCACATCCGGTGCATAAAATGTATAAAAATACATTTTAGATAACACAAAAAGGTATTCATGATCGACTAATTTTAGAATTTTTGGAGAAAATGTACATTGTTTTTATGGATGAGCCGATATATGATATAGGTAAGAAAAGGCAGAAGCCTTGGTGGGTTGACACCTAAAATCTGATATTTTTTCCGGACGTAGGTGCCGGAGGTTGGCAGGCAACGGAAAAACCTGATATTATCCAGACATAGGTGCTGGAGGTTGGCAGACAACGGAAAAATCAACCACTAAATGGGAATGTTCACTGCTGCGGCGATGACATTCCCATTTTAAATTTGTAGTATAAGGATTTGCAAGCATAGATGGACAAGAAAAAAGCAATATCAGTGATAACAAAAGCGGCTAAACTTTATCACGAGAATCTTGAAGACCAGAAGGTGCTGTTTGTATATGGTGTTCCTGCCACAATCAACAAGCAGATTGCTCAGAAGGCTGAGATAATAACAGACTTACAATTTTATGAAGTTGTGTTTCACAGATCTAATTTCCTGCATTTGACAGGCGTTATCATCAATAAGGAGACGACGGCTTCATCAATCAACTTTTATGAGAAGTGCATAGATGGAAGGTTATCAGAAGATGATTTCATGCTGTCGAGAGATGGTACTACTGAGCAGAAATTAGATGTTATCGAGAGTATGATGAATCTCAAGAAAGTAGCATCCATGATAGGAGAATTCACAGATCACGGACCTAAGCTGTATTCTGAGAAAGTAGCTGGAAACGTGTGCGCATGTATGGGCTTTGTCACAGATGGCTATACAAAGCTGAATGTGCCTAATACGCTTTTGAAGAAAGATATTAGGGACGTATCTTCCAAGCCACAACAGAAGGTATTTGCTGTAATGAGCAAGGAGTATACTGACGATAAGTACTCTGTTATCGAAAAATGTGATAAAACTCTTGAACTTATCAAGGTGAGCGGAATACTTGACTATGCAGATATAAAAAAAGAAAACTGTGCAGATGGCAACACAACTTAATTGAAATGAGTTTTAAGGAGCTTCACGATGCTGAGGTTCCTTTTTTATAGTATGAAAATGGCATTTTTGATATTTTCAAATGAATATATGAGATAAAAGTTCATATAATGGTTTTAAAATGCAGAATGGCAAATTTCGTTCCATGATTCATTATAATGACCTCAGAAGGAGGTACATTACCTATGATGAATCAGGAAACTATTAACTTTATCTTGCAGAGAATGGTAGTATTTCTGGACAATGCTCAGATGCTCAAGCTAAAGGATATCCTGGACGAGATAGCCAGGCAGGAAGATACAACTCTGTTGTCGAAGAGCTCTGAGGAGCTTCTGGAAATGTTCCTCGCTACCAAGAGACTGGAGGGCAGGTCGGAAAACACACTTTTTCTCTACCGCTTCAATATTGGAAAAATGCTTGAAAAAGCCGAGAAGAATGTTTGCGTCATGAATACTGATGATGTACGCAGTTATTTATCTTCTTATCAGGAAAACAATGGTGTGAGCAAAGCCACAGTAGACAATGTGAGAAGAACTCTATCCAGCTTCTTCAGATGGTTAGAAGATGAAAACTATATTTTCAAGAGTCCAATGCGCAGAATTCACAAGATAAAAACGTCTGTTACAGTTAAGAAAACGTATTCAGATGAGGAACTGGAGCGTCTACGGGATAAATGCAAAGCTCTCAGAAACCTTGCCATAATAGATATGCTAAACTCAACAGGGGTGCGCGTTAGCGAACTTGTTAGTCTCGATATTGATGATATAGATTTTGAAGAACGCGAGTGCATTGTTCTGGGAAAAGGCGATAAAGAACGCATAGTCTATTTTGATGCAAGAACAAAGATACATCTTCAAAAGTATCTGAAGATGCGCAATGATCCAAATCCTGCACTGTTTGTAAGCACAAGAAGCCCGCATCATAGATTAAAATCTGGTGGTGTAGAGATAATGCTGAAGAAGATGGGAAAGCAGACCAATGTAACCCACTGCTACCCTCATAAGTTTCGCCGCACTATGGCCACCACTGCTATAGATAAAGGAATGCCCGTAGAGCAGGGGCAGAGATTACTTGGTCACGACCAAATTGATACGACCATGCAGTACGCCATGGTAAAACAGAGCAACGTAAAGATTTCACATAAGAGATATATCGGATAGTGCATTGTTCTATATTAATTGGCTTTTTGTGTTGTATTAAAAAGCAGGAAGAGTATGGTATAGCGTATGGGGTTTTAAGGAGCTTCACGATGCTGAGGCTCCTTTTAGAAGCAATCGACTTGAAAAATTGATAGCAAAATATGAACATAAGATATGAAAAAGTGAGTAGAGTGCTAATTCCTTTTTGACATATAATTAACATGCGTCATTTATATATGTCTTCTTACGGCAAAAAGTGGAAAAAACCGTGGGAATCTATATTGCGATTATGGACAAAAAGGGGTAGACATCATGGAAATCGAATATAAAGAAAGCAAAGATAACCCGCTTCACAGAGAATATGGGATATGGAGCAACACAGTCTATATATTAAAGAAAATGTGGCAATATAAGCCTGGAGTTCTCTTTCTGGTTATTCTTGGAATTGTATGTAATTCCGTCTTATCGTATTTCTGGGGAATTTTTGGAAAATACGTCATCGATATTATCCAACTTGGATTAAGCAGGCAGGAAGGAATACGGCAGCTTGCTAGGCTCATGCTGGTAGCTGGAAGCATAAATCTCGTCCTGAATTTTGGAAGAGCATTATCAGATAACAGAGTCTGGTTCAACCTCATAGACATTCGAATGAGAATGATCACAGAAAGAATTGCCAAGGTACTAACGCTGCGCTACGAACTTATTGAAAGACCGGATGTACTTGATATTGCAGAGCGTGCAACGAGGGCAACTAATTCTGATGACAACGGTGTACAGGGTATGATGCAACTAATGAGGCAGGTTTTAACAAGTGCGTTTACACTTGTTGTCACTTTTGCTGCTATTCTGATTCTTGATTACAGGCTTATCATAGCGCTTATCATTCTTGGACTATTACAGTTTCTTTATTACAGAAAAATAGTCAGAGTTGATAAAGAAGAGGTGTGGGATAAGATGTCTCCCGCATCCCGCAAATCAGAATATATGACCAGGATTACTCAGGATTTTGACTTTGCCAAGGATATAAGACTCTTTGGACTGAGCGATTTTTTGTCCGGTAAACAGGAAGAAGTAAATAAAGAAACAATTGAAAAAATGGATCTTCACCGCGATCTGTGGTATAAGCATGCCTTTGTTGTTCAGATAGCTTATGTCATTATAAAGGGGCTTATTTATGCAACTCTTTTTGTGGCTGTGTTTAAAAAGAACCTCTCAATTTCTGATTTTACTATGTTCTTATCGCTGGCAATGGCTTTTTCCTCTGCGCTATTAAATTTCTTGCAGAGATTTGGCGATTATAAAAAAGCTTCTCTCGAGGTTGATGACTTCAGGTCATTTTTATCTCTTGATCTTGATATGGATGAAAGCATGTGTATTCTTATTCCTGAGGCAGATAACTACGAGATTGAATTTAAAAATGTCTCCTACAAGTATTATAAAGCAGACAATTACTCCTTAAAGAACCTGAATTTGAAGATAAGTGCCGGAGAAAAGCTTGCAGTTGTCGGTCTTAACGGGGCAGGCAAGACCACTATGATAAAGCTCCTTTTAAGATTGTATGAACCGACAGAAGGCAGCATTACTCTTAATGGCATAGACATCAGAAAATTCAAAAGAGAAGATTATTACAAACTGTTTGCACCTGTTTTCCAGAATATTGAAATATTTGCTTTTAATATAGCGGAAAATATCGCTATGCTAAGTGGCGATGACCTTGATAAGGAAAAGGCTTTAAATTGCGCAATAGAAGCAGGGCTGGAAGAAAAGATTGCATCCCTGGTAAAGGGCATCGATACGCCTCTTACAAATATCATGGAAGATGATGGCATTGATATGTCTGGCGGTGAAAGGCAAAAGCTTGCTTTGGCAAGAGCTCTTTATAAGGGCGGCAAATTTGTAGTTCTTGATGAGCCAACCTCAGCACTTGATGCTATAGCAGAGCAGAAGCTTTATGAACGTTTTGATGAAATGATAGGAAAAAAATCAGCGGTATATATCTCACATAGACTGGCATCAACCAGGTTCTGTGATAGGATTGCCATGTTTGAAAATGGCTCTCTGGTAGAGCTTGGAACTCATGAGCAGCTCATGGAGCAAAATGGAAAATATGCAGAAATGTTTAATGTTCAGGCTCAGTATTATCGTGAAGACGAGACTGCAGAAAGCGAGGTGAAAAAAGTTGGCTGATAAGAAAAAAGAAACCACTTTAAAGAAAATAATTTCTGTTATCCGTGTCTTGTTTGGTACTGCCGCCAGAAAATATCCGCTTTTCTTTGTATGGGAGAGCCTTAAGACTATTATTTCCATTGCTCAGCCGTTTATTGCCATAATGATCTCGCCCATGATAGTAGATGAGATTGTAGGAGAGCGAGATCTTAAGAAACTGATATTCTACGCAGCAGCTCTTATAATTGGCGAATTTATCGCAGCAATGCTGATTGAAAAAAGTAATGCGGTTCTTGGCAAATATCAGGAAAGACTTTCATGCTATTTCGACGTTCTTTTGGGCAAACAAACTATGGAACTTGATTTCCAGCTTACTGAAGATAAGGAAGCACTTGATCAGCTGCAGAAAGCCAAGACCGGTATGAGCTGGTACTCAGAGGGAGTCTATGGTGTAGCGGAGCAGGTATTTATGTTTGTCGGGAACCTCATCAAAATGGCAGGTCTTGTCACGGTTATAATCCTACATGCTCCTATCCTTCTGTTGATGCTGGCTATATATACTGTTTTTCATTTTGCACTTACAACCAAGATCAACAAATTTGCGGTAACTACATTTAATAAACTTTCCAAGTTTAATAACATGTTTGGATACTTTGCCTGGGAAGTGGTAGATTCCCGATATGGAAAAGATATAAGACTGTATGATGCCAAAAATCTAATGCTGAGAGCCTGGGAAGGAAATACGAAGAAGACAATAGGAATGTGGAAATGGCAAGCTGATAAGGAGCTTCCATACAGCTTTTTACTTGAAATTGCAGTATTTGCAGAGTCAATGTTTACATACTTTTATGTTGCACTTCTTGCGATAAGTGGAGCTTTCGGAATAGGTATATTCACTCAGCTTATTGCAGCAGAGGGTTCTCTTGAAAATACACTGTTTAATCTTGTATGGAATATTACAGAGCTTGTTAAGAGATGCAATTATGCTTATGAATACGTTGTTTTCATGGATTATCCTGCTGCGCTGCCTAAGGGTGATAAGCATATTGAGAAAAAAGATCATGAGATTGAATTTAGACATGTCTCTTTTGCATATCCAAAAACAGACAGGAAAATACTTGATGATCTCAGCATAAAGATAAGACCAGGCGAACACCTTTCAATAGTTGGTCTTAATGGTGCCGGCAAGACAACATTCATAAAGCTTTTGTGCAGACTCTATGACCCGACTGAGGGAGAAATTCTTGTGGATGGGGTAAACATCAAGGAATACGATTACAAAGAATATATGCAGCAGATAGCGCCTGTTTTTCAGGATTTCAAGCTCTTTGCTTTTAGCATGGGCGAGAATATTGCATTTGATAAGGCTGGTAACGCAAAAATTTCTAAATATACAGATCTTGTTGGACTCAAAGACCTATTAGGAAAACTAGATAACGGCCTAAAAACCAATATTTTCAAATACTTCGATGAAAAGGGCATAGAGCCTTCAGGTGGAGAACAGCAGAAAATTGCTATTTCAAGAGCTCTTTTCAAGGAATCTCCAATCGTTATCCTTGATGAGCCTACAGCTGCGCTTGATCCGCTGGCTGAGTATGAGGTATATAAACAGTTCCATACTCTTGTTGGTGGAAAGACTGCTGTTTATATTTCTCATAGGCTATCAAGTTGCAAATTCTGTGACAAGATTGCAGTATTCTTCGAAGGTCACATAGCAGAATATGGAACACATGATGAGCTTATAAGCATTCCTTCTGGAATTTACGCAGAAATGTTTGAAGCTCAAGCAAAATACTACATAAAGGAAAGCGCATAAAGTAAATGTTTTCGAAAGAGATTGATGCAGGAAAGAGTGCGATTCAGTTAGCGCTGTCAAAGGCGAGAAATATATGGCTATGAACAGCTGAATATTTATTCGATTTTTGAAGTAAAATGGGCTCTTTTTATACGATAAAGGAAAAAGTGTATCGTCAATTATATCGGAATTTAATGGAGCCTTCGTAAATGACCAGGTATAGTATATTGAAGAAACGGAACTTTATGGTGTTTTCAAAACTAGGTTCATTTTAAGGCCTATCGTTAAAAGGTGAAATGTGTTCAAAGCCAGTATTTATCGTGCTTTAGAGCTGCTGGATGCCATGTAGAGAATGTAGTGTTGCTCACTAAGACAACCGCATAACCATGCGGGTTTGCGGGCAATTTACAAGGAAACAAATCGACTAAAATCGAAGCAAAAATTATGTACTTTTAGCGGACGATGAAGCTAAGGGGATATGGAATAATACATATCTGCGGACGTCTCTGTTGTACGCTGATAAGATAGAATTTGAATATGTACGCTGATATGTAGGATTTAAGTCCGCCGAGAGGTTAGGATGAAAATGGTAGATATTGGCGGACGGATTATGAGCTAAAACCTGTAGGCATTGTCTACAGGTTTTTTGTATTGATGAAAGGCATAGAAATTTAATTGCTTATTATTAAAAACATAACAAGAAGGTGAGATAATAATGGTGTACTTTTATATGACCATATTTTTTGTCGAGGAATGAAAGCATATGAGACTTGAGGAATACATTTTAAAGAGAAAAAAAGAGGACGGGATTAACGAGTTTGATCGAGACAAAAGAGCGGAGAATACGCGTATTTGCGTGAACTACGTGTTTGAATATTTCAATAATTATCTTGAAACTACAGCTGGCGAGGAAAGAACCATTTTACATGATGAAAAGATTGAAAAATATGCGAGGACTTTGAGTAAGTATTCTGCTGAAATACAGGAATGGCTAGTGGATATGTATTCATCATACGGAAGATACTTGAATCAAACACTGCCTAGGCTCATAAATGATCCTTACTTTCTTATATATGATTCCGAGGCTGAGTTTAGGGCATTATCCTATGAACTGTATCCAAAAGTAATAAAGAAGTATGATTTTATGAAAACACAGTCTGAGATGCTATTTCGTTTTATAAAAGATGAACACCATGCACGAAGCTTAATTTCAGATGAAATAGCTCCACCGCATATAACGGATAGTATTGATGAATGGATTAGCAAAACATATCTTAAGTACGGTGTGAATATGTATGATTTTTGCTCTGAATACATATTTGAGTTTTTGGAGGAACCAGATAGATGGCCTAAGGCTCATAAAAAACGATCAGAATACTATGAGGAATACAGTAAGTCTGATTCGAAGTACAAGATGTCAAAGTCCTTTTTGTACGACTATGATTTTAAACAAAAAAGCAATCTGTTTGGATTAGACTCGCTTTATAGAGAAATGCCAAAGAAACCATTTGTGAAAGGCAAGAAGCAAGAGATAGAATGCGTATTTATGTACATTTATTGTCATGAATGGGCAAATGAAGAACAGTACTGGGAAGAATACTCTGAGAAGATGATCTGACAATTTGGTTGCGGAGATAGATATTGTGGCTAAGACACACCAACAGTATGAAAATGTAATAAAGCAGATTAACCCTGATGTAGAAAAAAGTTGTTATTGACACTTATAGTAGGATTAAAAAGGCGGTTTTTATGATAGAAAGAGTGGAGAAAGGTGTAAATGATTTGGCTACGGTAGCACCGGATGTTGCGGAACAATGGCATCCAACCAAAAATGGGAATTTGCTTCCTTCTGAGGTTGCGGCTGGTAGCAATAAAAAAGTATGGTGGATGTTTCCGTATGATGACCCTGTCACAGGAAAGCATTTTGATTTCGAATGGGAAGCAACGATATCCAATCGAGTTGGTAGAAAAAGTGGTTGTCCATTTTTGAAGACTAACTCTAAAATTTGGTCTGGTTTTAATGATTTGGCCACGGTGGCACCAGATATTGCAACCGTCAAATGACTGGCCTATTCCAACAGAAGAATTATCGGATAGACCAAAGATCTATAATGAGGATGAATGTCAGATAGTTGCTGACTTGGTGAAGCAGATTATTAGCGAGGGAAATCCAAATACAACAGTTGCTGTAATTGCACCATATCGTGCCCAGATATCATCTCTGCGAAAGGCGTGTATTAATTCGGATCGTGTAAAAATAGACACAGTGGATGGCTTTCAGGGAAAGGAAAGCGATGTTGTGATTTTTTCGGTTACCAGAACTAAGGGCTCATATAGATTCCTTGCTGATGATAGGCGGATCAATGTTGCGCTATCTAGAGCCAGAGATAAGATATTCATTGTTGGCAATCAAGAGTATTCTGAGAGGGACCCGCTATTGAAAACAATTATGGGAAAATGCAAAATTATAGAATGGCAATAAATAAGCGGTTAGCAGCGTAAAAAGTAATTTCAAACATATGGAAGTGTGCGAAAACTGATAATAGTTGACTAATACCTCCTTCAGAGTGACGTATAGTATGCCCATTACGTGGGGCAAACACTATATGTTCAGATAAGGAGGTATCACAATGACAGAAGCAATGGCGCGCCAGATAACGCAGTTAAGAATGAAAGGCCTTGGCTACAAATCAATAGGTATTGTAGTAGGAATTTCTCGTGAGAATGTCAGGTATTTTTATAAGACACATGGCCTTGTAGGAGATATTGAGCAGATTAAGGCAACCGTCAAAGATGAGAATGCACCTAGCAGATGCAAATTCTGTGGTAAAAGGATCGAGAGAAATCCTAAATCCGGAAAGAAGCTCTTTTGTTCAGATGAGTGCCGAAGAGCATGGTGGAAGCAACACCCGGAGAAAAGTATACATTCCCAAGAGGCTACTTATACTTTTGAGTGTGCTTACTGCAAGAGGTACTTTTCAGCATATGGGAATAAGTTTAGAAAGTATTGTAGTCATGATTGCTATGTTATGGACCGTTTTTGGAAGAATGGCAGTTTGAATCATGTGGTGCCCAAGTCGAAGATCAGGGCAGGAATTAAGGATATTGTTTTAGAAGCGTCACGATAATTGCATAATAATCGTGACAAGTAGAATAATAGATATTTGAAAAAGTCTGCATCATAAGGTGTGGGCTTTTTTACTTGCAATATATTTTGAATGGTCATATTATAAAAATGAAAATAACAATTTCAAAAACATGAGGGGATTATGGTAATTGATTATTTGATTGAGAACTTTACAGATGGTGAGCCCATTTTTCTTGAAGAAATACCTACAAATTCCAAGGATTATCTAAGGCAGGAGATGAAGAAGCTTGTTGATGAAGGCAGGTTGGAGCGACTTTATAACGGCGTTTACTATCTTCCATATGTTACAAGCCTGGGAACAAAGGGAAAAATATCTGTAGAAAAGTATATCGATAAGAAGTATCTGAATTCTGGTGGTGCTATTTCTGGATATGTTACAGGACTGCAACTGGCAAATCAATATGGCTTTACTTCACAAAATCCAGCTTGCTATGAAATTTGCAGCAATGAAGCTACTACTAAGCAGAGAAAACAGGACTTTGACGGTAATGCCATTATTGTGTACAAGCCTGTTGACACTATTACTGAGAGAAATGTATCTGCTCTCCAGTTCCTTGATCTGATGACAAATATTGACAAATACAGCGAGATCAGCGGTGGAGAGCTGTTGAAGAAATTGAAAAAGTATGTTAATACAACAAGACTGGATTTTTCGGTAGTAAAGGAATATTTACGTTTTTACCCTGACAGAGTATATAGGAACATATATGAATCTGGCTATATGAGGGAATTGGTGTGAGGACTAATTGCTTGTGAGCAGTTCGTCAGATAAACTACACAATATATCCGACGACAGAAAAATTTTATTGAAAAAAAAGTAGCTTTTGTTATAATGAAACTAACAGGAGCTCCCACACCTCTCTTTGAAGTGTCCAATGGGAGCACATTTTTATTTTAGGGGTTATTATGCAACTTAAAAAGTCTAAGACTTATAAGGAGCAGGTTGAAATATTAAGAAATAAGGGACTTAAAATTCAGAACAGTGGCAATGTTATTTCTTTTCTCAATCATGTTAACTATTATAGGTTTTCGGGATATTTTCTTCCGTTTATTTCAAAAACAGACAAAAAATTTCATGATGGTACAAGCTTTGAGCAATTAGAGAATATATATCATTTTGACTCAGAATTAAGAAAGCTGATAATGGGAACAATAGATGAAATAGAGATATACTTGAAATCTCAGATTTCGTATTACCATTCTCAGAAGTATGACGCAGAAGGTTATACAGATAGTGCAAATTACAATAGCAAACATAATCATAATGCTTTTTTGCAACGTGTATCAACCTGTATAACTGAAAACCAGCGTACTCTTGTTGTTAAGCACCATATGAATAATTATGGCGGTCATTTTCCAATATGGGTATTGATTGAGTATTTTTCTATTGGAATGCTTTCATATTTTTATCGTGATCTACCTAATATAGATAAAGCGACTATTGCACAAGATACATATGGTGTGAATTATCAGGTACTTGATAGTTGGTTTAGGTGTCTTACTGATTTACGAAATAAATGTGCTCATTATTCTAGATTGTATTATTGGATATTTACAGCGTTACCAAGGATGCCACAAGGCGAAAAATATTTACCTACAAGAAGATTATTTGCTCAGCTATATATGCTGAAACTTATGTATCCAGATCATAAAAGATGGAATGATGAATTTGTAAAACCGTTGGCGAAACTAATGAGGAAGTATAAATCGGACATAGTGAAGGCGCATATTGATTTTCCATATAAATGGAAATCTATGCTGTTGTATAAATGATGTCCGCTATTTCTTAACCCCTTCACCGCAAACTATGTAAAAAGGGGTGAACATATCAAAGCCTAGTATCTACGCAGTATGTTAAAATTGTCTGCAGTAGTATCGCATGTGGAGACGGTATGTTTATTGTCCAAACTTCATGAAGCAAAGCATCATATCAACGTAAAGGTAGATATGGACGAGCTTGATCTTACAAGTGCGGAAGCGAAAGCAACATATAAAGAGATTGAAGAATGGGTGCAGGAGTACTACGGATTCCATGTGACAAACCTGAATATAGCTCAGGTAAAGCAGAAGCATGGGATTATAGAAAGAGAAAATTACAATAAGCCAAAATCAGAAAATAGCAGACAATCGGGATGTCCGAGTGAGTCGCCCATCAGCGAAGCTGATTTAAATGCGACGAACGATATGCCGCCGACCAAAGGGAGGGGGCGTTACATCTGTGAAGAAAAGGTAAAGGCTATAGAAGAGGCTTTGAAATTTTTTAAGATGATATAAGGCCTGATTTATGGAGCAAGTTCTTTTATAATTATTGTTAAGGTTGAATCGTAAACTGTATTCAAGTACAATTTACAAAGATTTTACTTTATTTGATTGGAAAGGAGCATGATTATATGACCATCAGAGTTGTTACCGCTCAGTAGTCTGAGCTTAAATAATAAATGAATCGTAAGCTCAGATGAATCCTAAAAGAAATATCAATTTAGGAGGAGCATTATGAGCTATATTAAGGCAGAGAACGTGCTGCCACAGGAACTGATTGAAACGATTCAGCAATATGTAGACGGTAAATTGATCTATATTCCTTGCAAGGAAAAACAGGAGTGGGGAACCACGACTTCTGCCAAGGTCTTCTTTCGTGAAAGAAATGAAGAAATATACGAAAACTACATAGGCGGAATAGGAATACACGAACTTGCACACAGGTTTTCCTTGTCGGAGAAAAGCATTCAGAGAATCCTCAGGAATCAGAGGCTGGCCTTAAGCAAAGGTGCCCCTTCTGTCTGATCATACCAAAACAAGAGTGTTCTTTAGATGTGGAGGTTGTGGGAAGAAACAGGAGTTTATCAATTCCTATAGATTTAGAGTAAATGCTAACGGTAAGAGTGTTGATGTATGGCTGATATATCGATGTAAGAAATGTAAGCATTCCAAGAACCTCACAATTTATGAAAGGACTCGTCCAGGAAAGATACCTGAAGAATTGTTTGAGAGTTTTATGAATAACGATATGGAAACTGCCATGAAGTATGGTAGCGATATAGACTTTTTAAAAAGAAACAATGCTGAATTAAAATGAATTTCGGCCGGGCTATGTGTCCGGCCATTTCAATAGGGAGAATGTAATGGAAGAACAATATTTTTTTCATGTAATATCCGACATCCCCAAGAAGGTTGGTGAAACTATTATTCTGGATGACACGCATCCAAATGGTGTGCACAAGCGTGTATATGAAGAACTTGAAACGGTAAATGATATATACAGCAATCCTGAAAAATATAAGGATACAGAACTGACGCACAAGGTGGATGTAGCGCTTCGTGAGCTTGCGTTGGAAAAAGTTAGAAAAGAAAAGTATTCGGAGTACCCTTCGAGAATGGCTTCGCTATATGTGTCTAAGTCATACGAGGAAGCTGAGAGGTGGGGAGACTATTTTGCTAAGTTAGGAAGACCTACTTTCGGAATTGCAAAGATAAAAGTGACTGGAAGAGTTTTTAAAGGAGATGCCTACAAGTGTTTTGATGGAGTAACAGACGAACAAGAGAATCTTAGGATGGCTGAAATCTATTGGCAGAATGGAGCTAATGAGGATGGACATGAATCAATCGTGGAGATTCTTGCTGACGGAGATATAGAGATTGTTGAGATGGTAAAAGATATTAATGCGAATACGGAATACAAATATTTTGAGTTGAGAGAAAAACCCGACTTAAAAGATATGGCTGCAGATTGGTTTCACAAAAAGTGGGGAGTCCCCAAGGATGCTTATCTTGAATGTATGACAGCGTATCTTAATAAAGAGACCGAAAATGGTTGGTACCTATGCATGTTAGGAGATCAAATTGTCGGGGGGTTAGGTGTAATCGATAATGATTTTCATGACAGGAAGGACTTAAGCCCCAATGTTTGCGCTGTATATACTGAAGAGGCTCATCGTGGACAGGGGATAGCAGGAAATCTGCTTAATCTTGTTGTGGAGAACATGAATAAAAAAGGAATTTCACCGCTCTATCTTGTTACAGATCATACTGGTTTTTATGAGCGTTATGGATGGGAGTTTTACTGTATGGCTCAAGGGGATGATGAACCGGAGCAGACGAGATTGTACATTCATCGATGATACATTTGAAATAAACAACTAGGAAAAGACGCACTCTATACTTACTAATGGCAGGTATGAGTGCGCCTTTTTCTTGAAAAAGAAAATGTAATAGATTTCGGAAAAGCATTTGACATTGATTTATTTGGCATAATGGCAATCAACTCTCTGCAGGTCATGCAGGACTTTGGGGTTAACCTTATAAGAGAAAGTTAAAGCGATAGAGGTTGCTCTGAGACATTTTCAGATGATATAGTAGCAAATTTATTTTCCAGGATTATTGACGGCACCAATGAGCGCTTTTATAAAACTATGCGCTCGCAACCAAATTTAACAAAAAATAGCAAAATATGTAAGCTTCGCTTGGTAGACAGGTGGAGCTTACTTTTTTATGATTGAGAAAAATGTTAAAATATTTAGCAAAGGTGGTAGAAACATGAGAAAGGTATATTTGGATAATATTCGTTGGATAACAGTAGTGCTGGTTGTCATCTATCATGTAATATACATATTCAACGGTGTAATACAACATGGAATCATCGGTCCCTTCAGTGAGCATCAGCCCCAGGATACGTATCAGTACATTGTATATCCCTGGTTCATGTTACTTCTGTTTGTGGTATCCGGCATGTCAGCCCGCTATGAACTGGTTAAGCGAACAGAGAAGGAATTCATCAGAGTAAGGACGAGAAAGTATCTTGTGCCATCAACAATCGGCCTTCTGGTTTTCGGCTGGGTTCTTGGCTATTACAACATGCTGATGTCTGGTGCATTTAATTCCATGAACAACGTACCGGGGCTAATCCTTTTCCTGATAATGGCAGTCAGCGGATCAGGTCCGCTGTGGTACATTCAGATGCTTTGGCTCTTCAGCCTGATACTGGTACTGATCAGAAGGATTGAAAAAGACAGATTCTATAATATCTGTGGTAAAGCAAATCTTTTGACACTTATACTTCTTGTTATACCTGTATATGGAGCGGCGCAGATACTTAACACACCGATAATTGTGGTATACAGATTCGGTATCTACGGACTGGGCTTTATGATCGGCTACTTTGTATTGTCCCATGACGAAGTGATGGATCGACTTGGTAAAAACTGGCTGTTATTAAGCATCCTTGCCTTCGTATCCTGCATAGCCTTTGTGATTTTATATAAAGGTCAGCCTTATCCGGATCACGTAGTTCTGGACACAATCATGTGCAATGTATACGCATGGTTTGGAACTCTCGGTATACTTGCCTTCATGAAAAAATGGGGAAATTTCACGAATGCTTTCTCAAAGTGGATGTGCCGAAAATCATGGGGCCTCTACGTATTCCATTATCTGATGATAGCGGTCAGCGGATGGTATCTGCATACATTATGTCCGTTCCTTGCCCCTGTCATCGTATACCTGTTGGTTGCAATAGCAGCATTCGCAGGCTCCTACCTTCTGTATGAAATCATGAGCCGCATACCTTTCATAAGGTGGTGTGTTCTGGGAATAAAAAAGGAGAAGAAAGAATGAGTTTTGCTGACAATCTTATGGAATTAAGAAAGCTTAATAACCTGTCACAGGAGGAAATTGCAGAGAAGATAGGCGTATCCAGACAGACGCTTTCAAAATATGAGACCGGAGAGTCGCTGCCGGACATAAAGAGATGTAAGATGCTGGCTGACCTCTTTGGTGTATCCATGGACGACCTTATCTCATATGAAAAAAATGATTCGGACAACCTGGGATATGCTATACCGCCGAAAGGAAAACATATCTTTGGAATGGTCAAAGTGGGAGATAAGGGTCAGATCGTCATTCCTGCCAAAGCAAGAAAGATCTTCGATATTAAAACAGGCGACAATCTGATTGTCCTCGGAGATGAATTCCAGGGTATAGCTCTTATTAAGGAGACGGGCCTTCTCGGTCTTATCAACAGTGTGAAAGAAAGTATAACTGACTAAAATACATAAAGGTATTCTACTGCCAGGGCGGGTTTAACTATGAAAAGATGAAGACGCCATCTCGTATTGCTATGAAGATGTTTGTGTCAGCCTTAAAAAACAAGAAGGATGCCACTGAGAAAGAGAAGGTAATGGCTGAGAAGATGGCTTCATCCTATGACATCTCTGATATCAAATACATAGAGCCTATCGTTATGTATCTTGGAGAAAAAGACAATGAAAAAGCTGTTTAAGACATTTCTTACGATAGTAATCAAAGCCGCGGTCAGGGATGCGTTAAGATCAGATCATTAGTCTTTTCAGTAAAACCGATTATAAGGAGAAAGAGTGATTTATGCCAGGTAGGAAATACTTATATACGGAAAGGGCGCACTATATGTCCCCGAACATGCACTTCGGTATCATGGCGGAAATCGGATCGGAGTTCGATGCGGACGGTATCATCGAGAGCATTGGTGTTCTTAGATCGGCTCATCCGCTTATGAGAAGTCTGATAGCCGAGGAGGAGGGAAGTTCAATGATATATTATGAGGAGCATCCTGAACTTGAGATTCCGATAACGATAGAAGATGCAGACGATAACTGGCAGACTGATTATGAGGCGGTATCTTCAGCTGGATGGAATGTTCAGAAGGAAGCGCTGCTCAAGGTCTATGCTTATCCATCCGAGAACGGAACGAGAGTCCTTTTTATAACGCATCATCTTCTTTGCGACGGGAGAGGGCTTCTACAGTTGGTGCAGGAGTTTGCGGATCATTATACTAGCGGTGCCAGGCCGCACCCGGTTGATGAGAAGCTGATGGAAAGCCTTGATGATCTTCCGAATGGCAGCGACCTTAGGTTTATCAGCAGGGCGCTGATCAGAGATGCCAATAAGAAGTGGCGTAAAGAAGGGCATAGGGTCAGCTACGACGAGTATCTTGAGTTTGAACGTGATCATGATCGCAAACAGGATATAAAGCGTGAGATAAAGAGAGTTGACGGAGAAGAGCTTGATACGCTCCTGGGTTTATGCAGAGAAAACGGGGTATCGCTAAATGACTATCTTGTTGCTAAGATGATGATCGATGAGAAAACAAATAAGGTGGTCATAGCTTCTGACATAAGGGATAAGATTAAAAACTATAAGGAAGGCTCGCTTGGAAACTATGCTACAGCATTCAGCGTAGTGGTTAAGAAGAAAACCTCTGAGATCATGGAACTCGCCAGGGCTGTAGATCATGAAGTCAGGAGCATAATAAGTAAGCCGGATAGGGAGATGCTCGTTCTCTCGTGTTATTTCAATATGGATCCGGAACTCCTCGATGCCATAGCTATATCGACTCTTGGAAGTTTTGAGAGCAAGGCCGGCAGATTTGTCGGCAGCAAGATGTTCGGTTATGAAAAGCGCGACGGCCATTGTATCACGAACCTTGGAAGAGCAGAGAGCAACACTATAAGAGAGGGTGTATTCATTCCGCCGGCATCTCCCGTAAACAGGAAGGCGTGGGGTGTTCTGACGATAAACAATAAGATGAGGATTTGTTCGATACAGTCAAAGTAAGGAAGAACATATCACTTTAAAAGAATATATAAAGCGCTTTATTTATACACCTCAAAAGATAAAAACGTTCCTAATAACAGGCCTGTTCTGCATATTTAGATAGGAGGATATGAAATGGAATTGAAGGGGAAGGAACTGGAAGAACAGTATTTGAAAGCGACTGCTGAAAGACCTGATCTGATGGGGTATTCAAATCATGTTGTTCAAATATTCATCAAGAATTAAAATAGTTAGAGGATGAAAAGTGGAATACACACATTTTGTTTTTGAACCACATATCCCATGCTACAGGTTTGATGAATACTGACACATTCGGATTATAAGGAGGACTTAAGATGGCAGGGCAGATTACCCATATGGAAATCGCGCGCAGGCTTATTGATAAATTGGGGATAGACGAGGGAAAAGAGGAATTCATTTTAGGCTCTGTCGCTCCTGATTCTGTGCATTTTGATGAAGACTATCTAAGTAAAAAAATCCACTCTCATCTTTTTGAAAACTGTGGTCCATGGGGAGATACTCAGAACTATGATAACTGGATAGAAAATATCCGGACCTTTTGGACAGGATATGTAGTAAATGAAAAAAACAGCATACAGCGTTCATTCTATATCGGAATAGTTGTGCATTGTCTTACGGACTATTGGAATGATCTACTTATTTGGCGCGCTCTTCAAAAAAAGATGATTCCTCCCATGACCTACGACGGATTCAAGGAGGCTTATTCTCCCGAGTCAAATAGGATAGACAGGTGGCTCTATCAGAATATCGAAAGTGCCGATCAGATAATGAATCTGCTTGAAAACTCCCATGAAACGGATTTTGAAGACTATCTGAAAGCTGCTTGCATAACGAAGATGAAAAGACATCTCATAGACGTGCAATACAATCTCCCGGATCCTATTGATGTATCAGGTCATAAATTTTACAAGTCTGATATGATGCTTAAGTTTGTAAGTGAAGTACCTGACAGGATATGTGAGCAGATAAAAGAGTTTGAAAATACTCCTGTAGCACAGATACAGGATATAACAAAAATTGTAAAAGAAGCCGGGGACTTAATGCTAAATGCGCATCGTCCCAAGATAATGGAAAAAAGCGGGCATGCAAATTTCGTAACAGAGTCCGATGAGAAAATTCAGAGATTTATTGTGTCTAAGCTGGAGGAAGTATTACCTGAAGCCAAATTTTTAGGAGAAGAAGATGGACAAGATGTGTTTTCTTCCAAGATGAGCAGCGGATATTGCTTTGTGATAGACCCAATAGATGGAACTTCCAACTTTATCTATGAGTACAGACCATCTGTGATTTCAGTGGGACTTCTTAAGGACGGAAAACCGTACATGGCTGTAGTTTACAATCCCTATGACGATATGATGTTTCATGCTACAGCAGGGCAGGGAGCTTATATGAATGGAGAGAAGATAATGTCATCTGATGCACCTCTATCGGATTCACTTGCTGTATTTGGGACAGCACCCTATTACGAGGATCTAAGGGACAGAACCTTTGATATTGCAAAAAAGCTTCTTCCACTGTGTGTTGATCTTAGAAGATCCGGCACCGCTGCATGGGATATGTGCTGCGTGGCCCTTGGAAGATGCGGACTGTATTTCGAAATGAGAATTCAGCTGTGGGATTATGCAGCAGCTGCACTTATAGCACAGGAAGCAGGATGCAAAATTACTGATATTGAGGGCAATCCCTTATCCTATAGCGGCCCTACGACAGCGATCTGTCTTTCCAGAGGAATAAAGGATATCCCTGAGTGCTTTCTGTAAAGCAAAGGTGTTTATGGTTTTTTAAGTAATGTCAAAACATAATAATGGTATTATTGATTTAGAAGCTTGAGAAAGGCTATGAAAACCTTTAGAAGGTCATGGAGTATATGTTTGTGTTGTTTTTATGAGGGCTGAATATGAACAGAAAAAATTATGTTAGCGCAAGTAGTTTTACGCTTACGGTATCCGTATCAGATCGGACTAAGTAGGATATAAATAGCATTTATAGAGGAGGGAGCAAATGAGGAATTCTGGAAGAATGCTGGTTTCAATTTTCTTAATGGTGGCGGTAGTATTTTCAGTAAGAATCAGTGCTGAGGCAGTGAGAGTTCTGCCGTTTACAAGTCCCATGGATTATTCAATCTCAGATAACTGGCTCTATGATGGCGCATATCCGGAGAACTCTGTGGATGTCTTTATTGTTGCGCCAACAGTAGACACAGTCAGTGAGAGTAATTCGGCTATTACACCAAAATACAAAAGCTTATTCAGAAATGCCATGAACCAACAGCAGGCTATCTATGCAAAAACGGCACGCATATATGCGCCATATTACAGGCAGGCATCGATTAAGGTATATACCATGGAAGATGCTGCAGCAAAAGAGCAGGCAATGCAGAATGCATATATTGATGTGTCAGCGGCATTTAAGTACTACATCGAACATAAGAATAATGGAAGACCTCTTATTCTTGCGGGCTTTTCACAGGGGGCGGATATGTGCTACAGACTCCTTGAAGAATACTATGGCGGAAATGGAGAAAGAGCTGTAAATCTCAGGGAAAACCTGATAGCCGTTTATGCTATAGGCTGGAGCATGACACAAGATATGATCACTAAGTATCCTCAGATAGTTCCTGCAACCGGAGAGACAGATACCGGTGTGGTAATAAGCTATGACTGCGAGGATGGAACAGTAACAGATTCGTTGGTTACACCTGCAGGAACAAAGGCGCTTTCAATTAATCCCCTCAACTGGAGAACAGATAGTACAGTAGCTTCTAAGAAAATCAATAAAGGAACCGTTACTCAGGATAGTAAGACAGGGGCTATTCTTTCCGTGGAAGTAGGAAAGTACGGAGCATATATTGACCCGGTAAGAGGCACTTTAGTGGTAACTGATATTGATACCGGAAAGTATCCTAAGATTCTTGATATGTTTCCCGATGGAAGCCTGCATATTTATGATAATTTTCTTTTCTTTGTAAATCTTCAGGAGAATGTGCAGAAACGAACAGAAAGCTTTCTTCAGAAAAAGGCTGCATTAAATGCTGCCTGATTAAAAAATAAGGATGTTTTTGGATTACATAAAATAAATACTGAATGAATAAACCAAATTTCAGAGATTTAAAAAAGTTAATAAAAGCGGTTGATGATCTTAATATTGCCATTAAGAAAATATATGGTGACCGGGCTCGTCAGGAAAATAATATTAAACAGCTTTGTAACAGGATTGCAGGAGCACAGGCTAAGAAGGAGCTTTTTAATGTTTCCGTGGATGAACTTAAGAATGCAAAAGCCGGGATCCGTGTTCAGGCTCTTATGGAGGCTGGTTATAATAACCTCGGTCAGATAGCCGGGGCAACTGATTTTGAGATACAGGCTGTTAACGGTATAGGAGAAAAACAGACAGAGGCAATCAGAGGTGTTATTACCGAATTTGCCAATAGTATTGCATCCAAAGTTACGATAAGACTTGATGCTGACGCTGTTTCGGAAAATACTGCTGATAATTCAGAGCTTATTACAGAGCTTGCCAATTATATCAATAGTGAAAAAATTAGGGGAGATGCCTACGAAGGCGTTCCGAATCTTGATGCCTATGCACAAAAGATTAAGGGCAGTGGAATAATCAGGAACAGTTTTCGCTGGTTCTTTTCTTCAACCGCGTCTAAGCAGAATACTGTGGACATGGCTGAAAACATATACGAATTTTGCAGCAGCGCTTTTTTTGAAAGAATGATTCATATTGCTGATCAGTATCAGGGTGCATCTAACACCCCGCAGGCTGAGGCACTGGAATTATTCAGAAGGAGTAGCGCTGATTTCTATGCAATTTTGGAGAATCTTGGCAATGCTGTAGGAAATAAGCCCTTTGTTTATGACAGCATTCCGGCTCAGCTGGCGGAAAAGATAAATGAGACTGAGCTAAATCTTGATGGATTTAGAGGAAATCTAAGGGCATATCAGGTTTTTGGAGCAAAATACATCTTATGCCAGAAGAAAGTTCTTCTTGGTGATGAGATGGGACTTGGAAAGACAATCCAGGCCATTGCTGCAATGTCCCATATACAGATTACGGAAAATGAAAATTGCCATTATCTTATTGTATGCCCTGCAAGTGTACTGATTAATTGGGACAGAGAAATCATAAAGTTCAGTAGCATAGAAACTTTTATCTTACATGGTCAGACAATTGAAGAATCTTTTGACAGATGGCAGGTAAATGGTGGTGCGGCTATAACCAACTATGAATCAATGGGTAAGATCGTAGATCGTATAGACAATCATATGTCTTTGGCGATGCTGATAATCGATGAAGCTCATTACATGAAGAATCCTGATGCTAAAAGAACTATGTATATCAGAAGGCTTGAAAATGAGTCTGAGAGAATCCTTTTGATGACAGGAACTCCTCTGGAAAATCGGGTTGATGAAATGTGCAACCTGATTGATTTTGTCAGGCCGGATATGACAAAAGAGGTAAGGAATCTGGCGAATATCAGCCATTTGCCTCAGTTTAAAGAAAGTCTTGCTCCTGTTTATATCAGAAGAACGAGGAAGCAGGTTCTGAAAGAGCTTCCTGAGATTGATCAGGAGCTTGAGTGGTGTAGTCTTACAGATATTGATAGAAATAATTACCGTGATGCAATTCTTAATGGAAACTTTTCTGATATGCGAAGAGTATCGTTTCTTCAGGATGACATGGCTACATCATCTAAATGTATGAGACTGATGGAACTTCTTGAGCTGGCGGAGAGTGAAGGAAGAAAGGTTATCATATACTCGTTTTTTAGAGAGACAATATCTAAAGTCAGCGCTCTTCTGGGAGATCAATGCATAGGCGTGATTAGCGGAGACACTAAGATGTGTACAAGGCAGCTTTTGGTGGACAAGCTATCAGATGCTCCGGGTGGAAGTGTTCTTGTGAGTCAGATAATAGCTGGTGGTGTTGGGTTTAATATCCAGGCAGCCAGCATAGTAGTGTTCTGTGAACCTCAGATCAAACCATCTCTTGAAAGCCAGGCACTTTCAAGAGTATATAGAATGGGGCAAGTCAGAAATGTGCTGGTCTACAAGCTATTATGCCCTGATACTATTGATGATGATATGATGCTGATTCTTGAGGAAAAACAGGTAGAGTTTGACAACTATGCTGACGAATCCGTAGTTGCAGGTGCATATGATAATATCATGGACAAGGAATGGATTACTAAGGCAATAGAAAAAGAAAGACAAAAGTATTTACCGATGGCGCTTTGAGGAACGAAAGGATGGGGCAAAGGGGAAAGCGGTTATGCATTTTGTGGAAGCTAAAGGAATATTGACAGGAAGCGGTGGACATTACGGTATGAATATTTACAGAGGATGTTCCCACGGTTGCATATATTGTGATAGCAGAAGTAAGTGCTACCAGTTTACACATCCATTTGAAGATATAGAAGTAAAGCAGAATGCGCCTGAGCTTCTAGAGATGGCATTAAAATCCAAGAGAAAAAAGTGCATGATTGGAACAGGGTCTATGTCGGATCCTTATATGCATTGTGAAGCAAACTTGCGACTTACAAGAAAGTGCCTTGAAATCATACGGAAATATGAATTTGGAGTTGCCATCCAAACTAAATCGGACCGTATCCTTCAAGACATAGATCTTTTAGATGAGATAAATCGTGCAGCGAAATGTGTTGTACAAATTACACTTACGACATATGATGATGACTTGTGTCAGATACTTGAACCGAATGTCTGCAATACTAAGCGTAGAATAGAAGTGTTGGAAGAGATGCAGAAAAGAGGGATTCCCACGGTTGTATGGATGACGCCAATTCTTCCTTTCATAAATGATACAGAGGAAAATATAACATCAATTCTTAATGAGTGTGTACGTGTAGGAGTGAGGGGGATAATTGATTTTGGAATGGGATTAACGCTGCGAGATGGCGACAGGGAATATTATTATGCTGCGCTTGATAAGCATTTTCCGGGAATGAAGGAAAGGTATATCAGACAATTTGGAAATGCATATGATATTCCGAGCCCTCGCGCAAAAGAGTTGCGAAATATATTTAAGAAGATATGCAAGGCAAATGGGATTCTATCAAGTCCGGAGGAATGCTTTGAGTTTATGCACGAATTGCCGGAAAAATATGAGCAGATGAGCATATTTGATTTTATAACTTCCTGAGGGCAAAAGCATTCAGAAATTTTTTTTTTCGAATGTTTTTTCTTCTTATCGTTCAAGAAGTCAAAAATAAAAGTTTTATAATAGGCTCCCCGGGCAGGAGTTTCCGCCGCGTAAACGGGAGCATTTATACAAAATTTTAATGGGGCATTTATACAGATGAAAACCAGACAGGAAGCATTGGAATACGGATTATCTTTCCCTGATACATATAAGGAAGCGCCGTTTAGAGAGCAAAACTGGCAGCTTGTCAGGGTAAATGGTAGTAAAAAAGCATTTTTATGGACCTATGAAAAGGACGGTTATATCAATCTGAATGTAAAGGTTGATCCGGATTTCAGAGATTTGTGGAGAAAGGCTTACGCATCAGTTATTCCCGCTTATCATCAGAATAAAGAGCATTGGAACACTGTTATCCTTGATGGAACGATTCCGGATGATGAGATAAAAAAGATGATCGCTTTGAGCTATGATCTCGTTACTGATTCACCGACCAAGAGAATTTATGAGGCTGTTAAAAAAATTCCCAAGGGTAAAGTTGCAACATATGGTCAGGTGGCAGCTATGGCCGGTAATGCCAAAATGTCCAGAGCTGTAGGCAATGCTCTTCATAAAAATCCTGATCCTGACAACATTCCATGCTTTCGGGTGGTTAACTCCGAGGGGAAACTTTCAGGCAATTTCGCATTTGGTGAAGGAGTTCAGGAAAGACTTCTTAAAGAAGACGGAATAGAAGTTGAGAATGGAAAAGTAGATTTATCGAAGTATGGAATGCTATAATTGCACATGAAAAGTTTTTTTATTTGTAAAGCAACGAGAGGTCGGAATCATTCCGAGCGATATGGCAGGATTACGAAGTTATCGTGCCGGTACATATTATATGAGGTGGCGAATTTTTTATTATTGAAGTAAGGCGCCTTTTATGATGCAACACTAATGGTATCATGTGAACTCACCGGAATAATGAAAGGACTTCCTGAAAGGGGGTCTTTTATCACAACACTGTTTATACCATAAATGTCTCTTATTGTTGCCTCAGTTATGATTTCTTCAGGTGTTCCTTCTGTGAGAAGATGACCATCTTTCATAGCAAAAATATGATCCGCATATTTTGATGAGAGATTGATATCGTGTAAAACCATTACAATAGTGGTTTTTCTTACTCTGTTAAGCTCCTTTAAAAGATCCAGGATTTCAACCTGATATGCAATATCAAGATAGGTTGTTGGCTCGTCAAGAAAAAGAATATCCGTATTCTGTGCAAGGGCAAGAGCTATGAAAACTCTCTGTCTTTGTCCGCCGGATAATTCATCTATGCTTCTGTCTGCAAGATCTGTAATATTCATCGCGCACATTGCACTGTCAATTGCTTTATAATCCTCGCGGGATAGGGAACCCATGAATTTCCTGTGGGGAAAACGGCCCCTTGAAACAAGCTCTGCGACCTTGATTCCCTCAGGGGCAGTAAGAGTCTGAGGCAGAAGACCAATGGTCTTTGCAATATCCTTTGATCTCATACATTTAAGGGAAGTGTCATTTAGTGTAATGGAGCCTTCGCCAGGCTGCAAAAGTCTGCAGAAGGTTTTTAGGAGCGTTGATTTTCCGCTTCCGTTTGAACCAAGAATTACACTGATCTTGTTTTCAGGAATAGCGATATTTACAGAGTCCAAAATATTTCCATTTCCATATCCAACGCTAATATTATTTGCCTTAAGTGTATTTTTCTTCATGATATTTCCCTTTCATATAGGCTTCATCGTAAGATGAAGGCGTGTTTGGTGATTGTGGTCATAAGGGGATATCGCTTGCGGTGGATTCCTTATGACTCGTTAAAGCCTGATTTTCGTTCGGTTTTTTCCTTGCTATCGTTCGAAAGGATAAATCCTTAGTGAGGTTTATTAACATCCCGGTCCATTTATTGGAGCTTTCGCTGTGAGATGAGTAAATAAATTAAGTATGGAGCACCCAGGATTCCCGTAATTACGCCGACAGGATATCTCGTAAATAAAAGGTTCTGTCCGATAAAGTCTCCGCCAAGAACAAGTATTGCTCCTATGAGACCTGAGGTAACTATGTTTGAATGACTTCTGCCGCAGATTTTTCCTGCAATTGGGCCTGATAAAAAAGCTATAGATGAGATTGGACCTGATATTGCAGTGGAAAAAGCTATCAGGATCACGGAGCACACCATCAAAAGAGTTCTGACAAAATTAACTCTGACGCCCAGAATTATTGCAAACTGTTCTCCAAGCACCAGTGACTGCATGGCATGATTTAAGACGATTATTGTTCCAAGGCAGATAATTACCACCAATGCCAGAAGCGGAAGAGAGTCAGTCACGATTCCGTTCAGGTTTCCGTTCATCCATCTCATGGCTGTTGGGACATCGTATTCAGCAGCTTTCATAACCATCCAGTTTATAAGCGCTGTAAAAAATGCCTGAAATCCAATTCCCACAAGTATAAGCCTTCCTGAGGAAAACTTATCTAAATATGAGATGCGATAGATGAGCACTGCCACAAGGATACCGGCTACAACTGATATTACCGACACGATGTTTCTGTTTAGATTAAGAAACAAAATGCAATATACAGCTGCCACGGTTGAACCCTGGCTTACGCCGATAATATCAGGACTTGCCAGCGGATTATTCAGTAATGTCTGAAAAATGTTTCCCGCAACTCCAAAGGCAATTCCGCAAAGAACGGCGGTGAGCATTCTCGGAAACCTTAATTTTGCAATTATGTAGGTTCCCTCTTTACTGACTCCGGTTATGGTTTTGAGTACCTGCAAAAAGGAATAATTCTTTTCACCAATACAAAGATTTATAATGCAAAGCGCAATGACTATGGTAAGCAGTATCAATGCTGTAAGAATATATTTGCTTTTCCTTCTTTTTACTCCGGAAAGTGATTTCGAGTATGTATTCATAGGCTCTGTATCCTCGCCTTTCGAATAATGAATATGAAAACAGGTGCACCAAGCAGGGCAGTTATTATTCCGGATTCAAGCTCTCCCGGACGACCCAGAATTCTGCCTGCTACATCAGATAATATGAGCACACAGCTTCCATACAGTCCGCTGCAGGTAATAAGGTGCTTGTGATCGCTTCCGACTACCATTCTTATAAAATGTGGCACCATAAGTCCTACAAAAGCTATGGGACCTGCAAGCGCAGTGGTTGATGCGCACAGAAGAACTCCGCAGAGAGCTGCCATTAGTCTTACGCGATTTATATTAAGTCCCAGAGAAACTGCTGATTCTTCTGCAAGAAGCAGGATATTAAGGTTGTCAGAGGATAAAAGACTGACGATCACCGATATCAGAAAAATCGGAAGTATCAGCAGGATATCGTCAAAACCTGTCCCTCCGATGCTGCCTATCTGCCAGAATCTGTAGGTTGTCATAACACTTGAATCAGGCATAAGTACAATATTAATAATAGAAGACAGGGCGATACTTGCTGCAGATCCGGCAATAGCAAGCTTAATTGGTGTCGGACCGCTGTAACCTGATGAAGCCAGTTTATAGACAATGAGAGCTGTTATCATGGCACCTGCAAATGAAAGTCCCATGTAAGAGAGCTTTGACTGAATATTGAAAAAAGCTATACCGATTACAATAAAAAGTGAAGCTCCTGTATTTACTCCAAGGATACTGGGATCAGCGATGGGATTTCTGGTAATTGTCTGCATCAAAACACCTGAGATTGCAAGAGAAGCTCCGGCAATGACTCCAAAGATTGTTCGTGGTATTCTTGCCTGAACAACATTTACATTGAATGACTCAGTATTCCTGCTTAAAACTGCATCGATAACGTCAGATAAACCTACGTATTTTGTTCCGTAGGTTATCGACAACGCCATTGATATAAATATGAGTATTATTCCTAAAATATAAATTGTTCCGATTTTCTTAGTATTCATCTATTCCGATTAGTGCATTATGAATTAAAGCACTTTCTTATTATTTATTAGTTTATTGGGTGCAGCATAGCAAACTGCACCCTTTATTTGAACAAATTACTTAATTATCACTCAGTTACCTTGCTTGCAGCTTCATCGAGAAGTACCAGATAATCATCCAATGCATAAGGTATTGAAAGAATTGACGGGTTTGCAGATGCTGCAAGTGAACTTGTTGAATCTATAAGTACCACAGCGCCATTCTTTACTGCAGGGATCTGGCTCATAAGAGGATCTGCCTGCATTGCTTCAAGTAGTCCCTGATCACCATATGCAACCAGGATATCAACATCATTTAAGAGTTCAGTATTTTCACGTGATATTGTAACTGAGAAATCATCAGTGCTTGTTGCAAGATTCAAAATGCTCTGAGGTGTTGCAAAACCTAAATCATTGAGGAAGGATGCTCTGGGATCGCTGGGAAGATATGCATAAAAAGTGCTCATATCATCCTGAGAAATCCAGAAATATCCGGCTGTTTTTCCTTCTAATGAGGGATATTCTGCAAGCTTTTCCTTAATCTGGGCATCAGCTTCTGCAACTAAAGCTTCGCCTTCAGCTTTTTTACCGATTGCAGTAGCGTTGGTGATTGTCTGCTCGCGCCAGTTTGTTTTCCATGCAGTTTCAAGATAAGGAACCACAGGAGCAATCTCTGATAAAAGGTTATATTCTTCTTCTGTGAATCCTGAGTATGATGCGATGATTACATCCGGCTCAGAAGCAGCTATAGCTTCATAATCCCAACCTGTCTCATCATTGAATACGTTAGGAGCAGTCTCACCTAAAGCATTGAAAGCATCATCTGTCCAGGGATGAAGCTTGTTTTCAGTCATAAGTCCAAAGTTGGCAGCAGAGACACCTACAGGAACAACACCAAGGGCAAGGATAGGGTCCTGATTACCCCAGGAGAGTGTTACGATGCGGGTGGGCTCTGATTCAATAACAGTTTCACCAAAAGCGTGCTTTATTGTAATAGGGAACTGCGCTGCTTCGTTAGAGTCAGAGGCAGCTTCTTCAGATTCTGTCTCTGCAGCACTGCTGTCTTCAGAAGTGGAATCTGCTTCTTCATTATTCGTGTCATTATTTTCTGCTTCTGCTGTCTCTGCAGCTGTTTCATTTTTAACAGCAACTTCATTATCAGAACTTCCGGTGCTTCCGCATCCTGCAAGTACTGAACCTGCTACTGTAATTGCTGTAATAATAGATAGTAAATTTTTCTTCATTGCGTATCCTCCAGTCGTTTTGCGTTAGTTAAGTCTAACGGAAAGTTAGCATAGCACAACATTAAGACGTGTGTCAATTAATTTCGCAAAATATAATAATTTATTAAGAAAATATGGAGAGTAGCATAAGAGAGGTCAGATCATTTCACTCCTATTGTGTTTAGCAATAGAACAAGGAAAAATTCTGCCACTATTGCAGAACGCAGATAGTGGCAGAAGAAAATCTAAGTTTTTTTGAAGGAATTTCAATATTGAAATATTTTGTCAATTATAAAAACAACAATTTAACTCAGAACATTATTTTACAGGTTACTCCATTATCCGATGGTGAAGCGTTCAAGGTTGTTATTTATGGTATCAACCGCATCGGAAACAGATGAAGCAGCGGTAAGTACAGTTTCTGAAGATGAAGCAACGCCCTGTGCGGCAGCGGTTACCTTTTCAACATTATCCGCAATTTCCTGGGTAGAAGCGGACTGTTCTTCTGATACTGAAGCCATGTTGGTGGCAACATCATTAACCTTATTCATCTGCTCGGCCATTTCTGACAGAATATCATTTGCTTCAGAGAGCTCCTGAGTGATTTCTTCGAAAGTAGTAGCAGCTACGTTTACGGTTTCAGCGCTGTTGTTGATAAGAGTAGTATTTGTCTCTGATTTTTCTGAAAGCATGCGAACCTTCTGAGACATATCCTTTATGATCTCGCCAATCTGATTGGTTGCATCTGCAGAGTTCTGGGCGAGAGTACCTATTTCAGCAGCAACTACCGCAAAACCTTTACCTGCTTCGCCTGCTCTTGCTGCTTCGATGGAAGCGTTAAGAGACAGGAGATTGGTCTGTGAAGAAATGGAGTTGATAAGATCAATGATCTGATTGATCTTGTCAGCAGCTTCGTCAACGTTCTTAACCGCTTCAGCCATATCCTTCATGGAGGATACGATATCTGACATACCGGATGCAACGCTGGACATATCATGCTGTCCGCTGTCTGCTTTCTTTACCAGTTCATTCATCGAAGACTCAATTCTGGACTCCTGATCCGTAACATTAGCTACGGTCTGGGCAAGTACAGTCGCATTTTCAGCAACCTCATTAACAGCATTTGCCATGTTCTCGATATTCTCTTTGATCTGTGACATGCTGGCTGACTGATTGCTGGCAGCTTCTTCGAGGTTCTCGGCTGTACTCTTGGAATTCTGGGCATCTCCCATAAGCTTTCCTGAGACATCTTTTATTTCAGTGAGTGAATCCTTCATACCATGAATGAATTCGCCCATTGCCCTGTTCATATAGGCAATTTCATCGTCACCATTGGAAGTGATATCAACTGTAAAGTCACCGCCGGAAATTTTTTCAATATTTTCTGTAAGGGCTGTGACAGGTTTCTTGATCATTCTCTGAAGAACTTGAGACATGATGATTATTACTATAATTATTGAAATAACTGATACAACTATAAGTGCGATGACAAGTCTTGTGAGAACTGCCAGTACTTCACTCTGTTTAGCATAGATTATTACTCTCCAGTCAACGCCGCTTACCTGAGATGTTACGGCATAATAGTTTTGACCGTTGGATTTAAATTCATGTACTTCGCCTGTTTTGCTTTCACTTTCAATGGAATTATCCAAAGCCACAATTTCGGCAATCTTTGTAAGGAAATCGTTATCACCTAATTCGGAGACATTCTTTCCACAAAGTGAAGGATCATCTCTGTATGTAAGGATAAGTCCGGAAGCTGTAAGCATCATAGCGCCACCGGTTTCATAGAGTTTAACATCATTGAGGCTTTTCTGGGCATCGTCCAGGAACAAATCAGCTGCAAAGCATCCCTCACGACCATCCTTTAAATGTATGTGTCTGATAACTGTAGCGCACAGTTGACCGGTTACTGTGTCAAAATATGGCTGATCATAGAAATAGAACCAGCTATTGTCGTAGCCCATCGCCTGCTTGTACCAGCTCTTTTCCGTTATTGCATCCATCTGAAAGTCTGGTGCACTGGGATAAATGAAAGTCTCATCGTTCAAAGCAATGTAAGCTCCTGTTGGAAGCATTGCATATCTGCCAACGGTTCCTGCCAAATATTCAGCAAGTTCTTCATTGCTTGCATATTGATTCTGCTCTACAGCATCTGCCACGCCGTTTAGATAATAGAATGTTGAGTTCAGGTCTCTATTGATCTGCCCTGCATCACTTGAAACTTTGTTTGTCAGTGTGGAATTGATCAGATCCTTTATAAGACCATAACCCATACTGACTACAATTATCTGGGTGACCAGAATACTAATGATAAGTAAGATGACGAACATAACTGATAGTCTTACGCTTATAGCCTTTACGGCACCCTTTTTCTCGGAATTAACTGCACTACTCATAATGAAATTAACCTCCTATATGATTTCCGTGAACTGATGAAAAAAAGACTTTTTGCGGGCGAAGCAGAAACAGTCCGCAAAATTCCTATGCAATACCACTGTTTATCATATAGGAATATGTTGTACTTCATATGAACAATATATTTACGTAAAATAAAAAAAATATAATTTTTTGCAATTAATTTATTACCTATTTATTAATGCGCGCGTCTATTTGACGCATAATGCCTTTTCGGAGCACTTTACAATAAATAAGATAAAAACAACTCCGGGAACTTATTGCTCCCGGAGTCGTCTTTTTGTTCGGCAATTTTGCTTGCTTGTTCAGTTCATATAGAGGTAATGGCTTTATTTAACTACAACCTTTACTGTCTGAGTTGTTTTTTTCTTGCCGCCTTTTCCTTTTACGGTAACCTTGAATTTATAAGTGCCATTCAACTCCCATTGAGGTGTTGCCCGGCCATGCAGAAACTTGTTATAATCAGCAGGAAGTTTAGAAAAGTTTATGGGGTGATTTTGAAGTATGATTTACATATCTCTAAATTATTACTTGCTGGTGCTTGCGGCACTGGTTCTTTATTATGTCTTTCCTGTAAGGCATAGGTGGGTAGCACTACTTGCTGCAAACGTTGTATTCTATGCCTTTTTTTATAAGGCAGGTATCTGGATTTTCCTTGGAACAATAATTATAAGTTACATAGACGCCAACGTGATGGCAAAGCTTCAAGATGGTGCAAGGAAAGCGACCTTTATAGCAGGTATTATTCTTGTGACAATTCCATGGCTTCTTATCAAGAATTCTAACTTTGTCCTTGAAGCTATCATGAAAAAAGATCCGATAAACCTGGTAACTCCACTCGGAATATCGTTTTACACGCTTCAGCTCATCGCTTATCTGGCTGATGTTTATATGGAAAAGATTAAGCCTGAAAAAAATATCGCCAAGTATATTCTGTTTACAAGCTTTTTCCCACAGGTCATACAGGGGCCGATACCCAGATTCGGACAGCTCCATCCTCAGTTGACAGAGGGACATCTTTTTGATGAAAAGAACTTTATCAAAGGCTTTCAGCTGGTAATATGGGGATTTTTCCTAAAGCTTGTGATCGCAGACAAGGCAGCAGTCATTGTAAATACAGTGTTTGATAACTTCCCGGCCTATTCCGGAGCATACATTTGGGTAGCATCCTTTTTATACAGTATTCAGCTTTATGCGGACTTTCTTGCCTGCACAACCCTGGCAAGGGGCGTATCACGAATGTTCGGAATAGAGCTTGTAAATAACTTTAAACGTCCGTATTTTTCAACCTCCATCAAGGATTTCTGGAGAAGATGGCATATTTCCCTCAGTGAGTGGCTTAGGGACTACATTTATATTCCTCTTGGCGGAAACAGAAAAGGGAAAACAAGGAAATATATAAATCTGGTCGTGACATTTCTTATAAGCGGAATGTGGCATGGGGCAGGACTCAAATTTCTTGCATGGGGACTTATGCATGCGCTTTATCAGATAATAGGTGAATTTACCTATAAAGCCCGTGAAAAAGCGTACACATTTTGCGGTATCAGTGCTGACTCCAACAAAAAGCGATGGATCAAGATAGCAGGTACTTTTTTACTGGTGAATTTTGCCTGGATTATTTTCAGAGCGAATTCGCTCGGAGACGGTGCAAAGCTTTTATTGCACATGTTTACAGACTTTAATCCCTGGGTTCTTTTTAACGACAGAATATTTACACTCGGGCTTGACTGGAAAGAAGTGGTAGTGCTCATAGTTTCGGTCTACATTCTAAGAAAAGTTGGAAAGTATCAGGAAATGGGAAAATCTCTTGGGGAGAAGATATATACCCAGCCGCTTTTAATAAGGTGGGGAATATATATCGTGGCCATCATTTGTGTTCTTCTCTTTGGAACCTATGGTTATGGCTTTGATGCCCAGGATTTTATATATGGAGGCTTTTAATGAAAAAGCATTTAAAATTCGGAGTAAGGGCAGTGGTGTTCACCCTGATACTTATTACCGTGACAGTTATGATCAACTACATGATCACGCCCAAGAAGTATTTTGAGGATTCCTGGTCCACAACCTCAACCTTCAGAGGCTTTTATAAAATGAAAAAGAATTCCATAGACGTATTGTTCCTCGGAAGCAGCCATGGTGGAGCGGCATTTACACCCCAGGTTATCTACGACAATAACGGGATAAGAAGTTATAACCTCGCCTGTGAGCAGCAAAACCTCCTTGTTTCCTATTATTGGTTAAAGGAAGCATTGCGCTATCAGACTCCTAAGACAGTGGTTGTGGAGCTTTATATGTTGTTTGATTTTAGCCCAAAGGACCCGCTCAATACTTCGGAAGCCTTCACTAGAATGGCAATTGATGCTATGAACTGGTCAGAGGTAAAGTGGGAAGCCATAAACGATATATGTAAATATGATGAAAGTCAGACGATAAACAGTTACCTTTTTACTAATGAAAGGTTCCATACCAGATGGATGAATCTTTCTGAGACAGATTTTGAATTCATAACTCTTGAGAATCATTATGAGCTTAAAGGGTATGCGCCTCTTGCAAAGCGTGGTGGTGTGTATCCTGATTATGAGCCGTATATGGAGTATGATCACGAAATGATGGCAGATACACATCCGCTTATGGCAGAGTATCTGGACAGGATTGTTTCGCTGTGCGATGAAAAGGGAATAGAACTGATTCTTACTAAAACGCCTACAACCGGTTGGGATACCTCAAAGCATAATACCGTGGCAGAATATGCTACGGATAATGGTCTGGACTTTATCGATTTTAACGAGAGCGCCTATTATGAAGCTGCCAAGTTTAAATGGAAAAAGAACATGAGCGATGACTGGCATTGCAATATCTGGGGAGCAAGAAAGCTTTCAAAATATATGGGAGTGCTACTGGCTGATGAATATGACATTGCAGGTGTTAAAGATGAGCAGTGGGACAGTACGGAGGACTATTATCAGCAGACACTTGGAGACTGCGAGCTTCAGAATATCAGCGATTTGGAAAAATATCTGGAAATGCTGGATAGCCCCAGGTACACAGTATTTTTGGCAGGGCAGTCTGATATATCCGAGTATCTTGATGAAGATGCTGTAAATGCCTTTGCGGGTCACGGGTTTGAACTGGATATTCCTGAAGGAAACGGATACTATGCAATAAAAAACGGCGATAAGATAGAACAGGTTACTGATTCAGAGGAAGTCAGAAATATAGGAAGTATCAGAAATTCTAAAGTCGATTATGTAATTATGTCTAATGGAAGTGAGTCAGATGGCTACAGCCAGATAATAATAGATAACGAAGATTACTCGCCTCACTGCGATGGGGTAAACATTGTAGTTTACTGTAATGATACCTGGAGAGTAATAGATAAGGCTACCTACGTAGGAGCTTTGTACAGGCAGTAGAAAGCTATCTACGCAGGAACCTCATAATTCTTAGAGAATTATTGTCAAAATATATTTAAAACATGAAAGCGCAAGCAAAAATACTACGTTCACAATAGTGAATACGAGGATATATTTTCCTTTATTATCTTTGTAATCATTGCCGTAAGCTTTAAATGATATAAGACTTGCCATGGAAGCAATAAGAGTTCCGAGTCCGCCGATATTGACGCCGATGAGGAGCTCTTTATAGTTTGTAACAAAACCTGATAACATAAGTGTTGCAGGAACGTTACTGATAAACTGGCTTGCAATGATAGAAATCAGATACTCCCTTTCGGAGGCTGCACTCATGAGAAAATCACTAACGGCAGGGATTCGTCCCATATTTCCTGTAAAAATGAAAAATCCTATAAATGTAAGCAGAAGAATATAATCAGCTCTCAGAAGTATCTTTCCATCCATAACGGCAACTGTGGCAAGGATTATCAATGCCATCACATACCAGGGGATTACTCTTAGTACGGTTATAAGAGCTATGATAAAAAGAATGCTGTAGACAATTACCTGCTTCTTACTTCCAAAGCTCTTTACTATCTGGTAATTATCGCTTCTGTCCTTCAGGGCGCTGGCTCCGTTTTTTATGAAAAGAAGTGAAATCATAAGAAGCAGGAGAGAGAACAGGCTGTAGGGCAGCATACATACTACAAAATCCGGAAGTGTCATTCCTGTAAGTCCGTACAGATAGAGATTTTGCGGATTACCGATGGGAGTCAGCATACTACCAAGATTGGCAGCAACTGTCTGCAGAACTATCACCGGTATCATCATATCCTCACGCCTGCAGCTGTGCAGAGTCATAAGAGCAAAGGGAACAAATGTTATAAGTGCCACATCATTGGTGATGAACATACTTCCCAAAAAGCACATAAGGATAAGGACGGCAGCTAGCTGCCGTCCCGTCTGTACTTTCTTAAGAAGGATCTCTCCAATCTTTTCAAATATGGAATTTTCTCTAAAACCCTGAATTACAATCATGAGACCCCAGAGAATACCAAGGGATCTGAAATCTATGTAAGAGAGATATTTACTATCAGGTCTTACTAATACTGAAGATATGATCGCAAGTACCCATGCTGCCATAAGTACCGGATCTGATTTGATCTTTCTAAAAAAGTTCTTCATGCTGGTATCCTTTAAGCTGCCTTTTTAGCAGACTCTCCTGACTTCTCTCTCTTGGCAATGATAGGAAGGATTACTCCAAGTCCTGTAAGAACAAGAGGTGTTATTACATTAAGTGCAAAAGTAAACGGATCAGCATCATACATACCAAGGATGCAGCTTGCTGCAGTTACGATAAAGCACCATGCACCAAAGAACAATGCAACACCCTGATTCTTCACGAAACGGTACTCTGCAGGGAACTTATCGCCTGCCTTGCGAAGTGCCATGTAAGCGAAGAATACCCAAAGGTAACGAAGAGGCATGCATACAGAGTTGAGCTTTGTAAGCTGTTTAAGAACTGCTGCTGCACCGGGTACAAATGACTGGATAAGGATGATGGATCCTGAAAGAACCGCTACCATCTTAATACCATTTACATAAGCACCTGCATCATTCTTCTTAAGAAGACCTGAAGGAATGAACTCTCTTGCATCCTCGTTATCAAGAAGCATGCGAAGAGGAGCATCGATACTAAGTACAAGTGTTGAGAGCTGACCGATCATGTTGCATACAGCGTAGATGATAAGAAGGCTGTCACCAACATGATAGTAGTTACCAAGCTTCTGGAATGCCCAATAGCTTCCGTTTGAATTGTATGCGTTAAAGCTTTCTGTTGAAGCATTGATCTCAGCGGGATCAAACATCATACCCATTGAAATTGTGCCAAGGATCGCACATACAACTACCATGATTGCAAGTGTGATCATTGCTCTGGGGAATCCCTTGCTGGGATTCTCTACCTTATTAACATAAGGAGAAATCTTTTCACATCCGCCAACTGCAAATACGAGAATTGAAAGTGATGTGAAATACTTGACATCAAACTGAGGAACAAGGCTCTTCATGGTGAAATCCATTGATACGAAGCCTGCACCGGGGTTGATGGCAGGTGCTGCAAACATCATAAGTATGTAGAGAATAGACATAACAAACATACTTGTTCCTGCGATGGTTGCGAGCTTTTTAAGAGGATTAAGACCTCTTGAAGCAACCCAGCAGAAAATAAGAAGAATTGCAAAGGTTACAAGCTGAACGGCAAGAGTAGGGAATGTATCATATGTCTCACCATTTCTGAAAATTGCCCAGCTAAGTGCCTTAAGACCGCCTGATGACTTGGATGCGATATAAGTAATGTGGCATGCCCAATATGTCCAGCCAGCGTAGTAAGCAAGCTTGGGACCTGTGGTACTTAAAATCCATGAGCTCACACCACCGCCTGATGTCTTGAATGCTGAACCAAGCTCACCGACCATAAGTGCATAAGGAATAAAGTAAAGTGCAAACATCAGTATCCAGCTGAAAATAACCTGAATACCATTAAAATAAACGAAACCGTTAAGAACGTTTCCAAATCCCCAAACAGTGGAGAAGGCAATGAACGCCAATGTACTCCATTTCATACGTTTTGAATCCATTTTTCTAATACCTCCTAAAAAACTGAAATTTTAAAATAGATTCGCTTTAAGCGCAACTTTTATATTTTAATACATAAAAGCGTAAAAGTCACGTCTTTTTTAAGGGGACTGTGTAGGCTTACATTAAAGGAAAAAAGGAGGTTTTTATGGCTATAAATATTGAAACAATTAAGACTGAAAACGTCACAATGAATTACTTCAGATTTGGGAAACAAGGCGGAAGTCCATTGGTCATAATCCCCGGCTTATCAATTAAGAGTGTTATGGAATCTGCAGAATTTATTGAAGTTGCCTACAGTATTTTTGTGGACGAATATGACGTATATGTAATGGACAGAAGACAGAATTTACCGGAAGTTTATTCTATCGAAGAAATGGCTGTGGATACAGCTGAGGTCATTAAAAAGCTTGGTCTGTCCAAAATAAGTATAATCAGTACTTCTCAAGGCGGCATGATATCAATGCATATGGCATTAAAATATCCTGATCTTATCAGTAATCTCATAATTGCATCCAGCAGTGCTCATGCAAATGATAAATCACTGGCTGTAATTAAAAAATGGATAAGTCTTGCAAAGAGTGGAGATAAGCAGGCACTGATGCTGGATTTTGCCGATAAGTGCTATACCAGAGAATATGCTTCAAAATATCATGATGCCTTTTTGAAAATAGCCGAAACGGTGACGGATGAAGAGCTGAAGAGATTCATAACAATAGCGTCAGATCTTAGTGCCATGGATATCTCGGACAAGATTAAGAACATAAAAAGCAGAGTCCTGGTTCTTGGCGCAGACAAGGATGAGGTTTTTGGCATGGAACCCACTTTGGAACTGGCAAAAGAACTTAATTGTGAGTCCTATATCTATAAGGATTATGGACACGCATTCTATGATGAAGCACCTGACTGTACCGGGAGAATATATAAGTTTTTGAAGGGAAGTTCAAACACATAAACGAAATATAAAACAGAATATCAAGTGTCTGAAAACGCAGAAAATGTCAGAAGTTTCGCTGATTGACAAAAGATTACAGGGTGTTAGAATTAGAATGTCACGATTAATCGGTTTTCTAAAAACCGTCTAATTTTTCTGGAGGAGGTATTGATATGTTAAAAGTATCAAAACTCGGTGCAACTGCGCTTGCTCTTGCACTATCTGTAACTTTTCTAACCCCGTCTACTGCCTTGGCAGCATCAAAACCCAGTGCAACAGTAAATCTTGACAAGGTCGGTACTAACACTTTACGTGTTGATGAAGATGTAAAGTCGATATTTACTCAGTCGGGCGAGAGAGATGCAGTTGAGGCTGCTGTTGTAAAGGCTGGTATTGCAGGTGGCTGGCTCAGTGCTACTGAAGTAGGTGAATTTGAAAATCCAATATATCTTTATGATGGGGAGGGCTATAGCACCTATTACTATAAGGATGGATATCAGTTTAATTTTAAAGATTTAGACACTTACTCTGATGATACGGATAATGTAAAGTATACTGTAACTCAAAGAGTGTATATTAACCCAACTACCGGTAAGACAAGCGTAAAAGAAGATGATGTTTATGTTAATGACGAAGCTGCAATGCAGAAATTCGTATCTGGTATCAGAATTGCTGCAGGTGAGACAACATATCTTTCAGTTCCACTTATAAACGGAGATATTAACATAACCAATGTTAAGTCTTCCAAGAAAAAGATTCTTAAGGCTAAGCGCTTTGAAAAGAAAGACGTAGTACTTACTTCAAACGCTAATGTGATAGTAAAGAGTGAGGTTGTTGGAGGAAAAACAGTACATTATTTCTACACAAGTGCAGGTGAGAAGGTTGTTCTTGCAGATGATTATACGAAGGATCCAAAATATTTGGCGGCAACCAGATCTAATGCAGTAGTATATATCAAACTCACACCTGTTAAGACCGGAAGCTCCAAGCTTTCATTTGATATTGTAAATGAGCAGGGTACGGTTACAGGTAAAGTTGAGACTACAGTTTATGTAGTATCTGATCAGGATATGCTTAAGACATTTACATTTGCCGGAAAGTCTCTTCTTGATGATTATAGTAATCCTAAGAATTTCTGGTATGGAAAGAAATCATCAGATACAGACTATAATGTTTCATCTGCTAACAGTGGGAAGCTTGTTGTAAAAGCAAATAAGAAATATAAGGTAGTTGAGATTAAGGTTGGTACAATTGGACTTACTCCTTATACTTCAGAAATTGCGGCTAAGGAAGGTCATGGGAATTATGGCTATACATACAGTAATATATCCGGAAATGCCGTAGATGCCGGTATCGATTTAAATGGTGATGGCGATACTGATGATATTATAGATGGTGTAAGTGAATCCAATGCCAGATATAAGTTTACAACAGTTAAGTCCGGCAAAAAGATTAAGCTCAGCAAGGTTGGCGTTGATCAGTCATATTCCTATGAGGTGAATTCAAGAACAAGGGATAATGGTAAAGATATATATGCTAAAAACGTAGCCGGAAATGCTGTTTCTGAAAAGTTTACTAATAAGGGATATGCTTTAGTTGCTCCTACAGTAATCAAGGTAGTTGTATACGACACACTTGCTCAGGAATATCACACAATTGAGAAGACTATTTATCGTACAGTAAAGAAGTAATGGAGTAAATTCCTTACTTAAGATATTAGTCAGGTAATATGAGTGAACACAAAACTGTCACATGGGATGAAAAGTCCTATGTGGCAGTTCTTTTTTTTTGAGCAGAGCAACTTAGCGAGGTATTTCACGAGCTTAGTGCGAGCCATGGAAGTCCACTTAATGAGGTATTGTCGAATTTAGTGGAGCTTCCAGAGCAGAGCAACTTAGCGAGGTATTTCACGAGCTTAGTGCGAGCCATGATTATCAAAATATAATAATTATAAAATATTGCATATGCGGCGAGTAATATGATTGCTAAACAATATGCGCAAATGCAGCTATTGTCTTGCTTTATATATTTATCGAAATTATAAACATTTAATAAAGTTTATAAAAACTCTATAAAGCCAGTATTTGAGCGCCTTGACAGCTTTTTATATAGTGCTAAAATCAGTATAGTCACGGCAACGCGGTTCGATATACCGTAGAAAGAATTTTTATGAAGGAGGGTCTCTTTATGAAGGGATTAAGAAAATTTGGAGCAATGGCTCTTGCAGCAGCTTTGTCACTTACGCTTATCGCTCCTGTTAACGCTAATGCAGCTTATCAGGAAGCGGCAGGACCTAGTTTTTCACAAAGGTATTCTGGTATTTCTGAAGTAGATCAAATCAAGGAGAATAAAGATGCATCAGGTAAGGTTGTCTCCTATACAGATATCACTACTGGAGCTACTGCTGCTGAGAGTGCAGATTTGATTGATTATACTGCTCCTAAGAAGATGCAAATTGAAGTAAATGATTGGCAGACTCTTCATGTATATTTAGGCAATGGAAATTGCGAGATCAGAAATGTGAAGTCCTCAAATAAAAAGGTTATAAAAGCTAATCTCAGTAAGACTTTTAGTAAACATACAACAACTGATAAGATATATGTACATGAAGAAAATGGACAGTATTATTACTATGATGGGGTAACAGATAAAAAGATTATAGTTGCTAACAAAGATGCAGCACCTAATGCATCATGGGGCAGATATCATATTACGTTGAAGGCTTCGAAGGAAGGCAAAGCTACAATATCTTATGATGTGTATGACAATACAGGAAATAAAACAGAAACTGTTAAAATTAAGGTAACTGCAAAGGAGGTTGCTCCTTTTGCATCCGTAACTTTTGCAGGTAAATCTCTTCTTCATGATCGTTATATTGGTGCTACAAATGCAAATGCTCTTGGAATTAAATATGCTAGTAACACTACGACAAAGAAGTCTGGAAAAGTTAAAATCAAGATGAATAAGGGCTATAAGCTTGTAAAGGTTATTACAGGTACAGAGAATGGATATGTTGTAAAACCTGATGATGTGCAAGCACCTTATTATGGAGAAGATGCAGAGCAGATTAAGAGTGAGTTCAAGAGTGATTTTGGTACCTTCCCAAATTACTATACCTGGACTGACCGCGGAGCATCAAAGAGCTTCAAGCTTGCGCTTAGTACAACACCTAGTAGTTATGGCTATTCAAAATCTGGAAAGACCGGGGAAGAACCTTATGAACATTTGTATTCTAATGAGGGCTATTCTTCTTCAACACCTATTTATATTTATTTTGTTGATAAGAGCACAAATAAGCTTTACAGATTCAACACAACTATTACAAGACGTCTTGTAAAATGAGAAATATTTTAGATATTTATATGTCCTCCATCCAATTTCCGGATGGAGGACATTTTCTATGCAATTCATAATGGTTTTATCGCAATAATGAAAACAAAAAAAACTCTGTGGCAGGGCATAAAATTTGAAAATGATTCCCAATGTAGAAAGAAATTAAAAATTTCGAAGAATAGATATATAAACCTCAAATAACTGTTAAAACAAAGAAAGTAGAAAGAAAATAAATAATTTCTTCAACAGGATAAACGGTTGTAATTTTCTGAAAAAGAGTTGAATAACAATTGAAATAGGTGTATATTTTGTAATTGTCACGGGTAATTGGACTTGTTCAATTATCAAAAAAAAGAGGGTGACCAATTATTTTGTTGGAGGAGGATTCACATGAAGGGAATCAAAAGAATTGGAGCAATGGCACTTGCTACAGCAATGATTATTTCACTTGCAGTGCCCGGCAGCGCAAAGGCAGCTGTTTACAGTTCAACAACGACGGTATATGACATAGATCGTCAGGGGACTTCTTCTATTGAGAATGGTACTGTAAAAGAGAACGTAACAGGAACCATTTACAGAAACAGAATTACAGGTGCTGCTTATGATACAAGCACAAAAAATGCTGATGCAGAACGTGCTGCAACACATTATGTTCAGGACGTGAAGAAGATTGAGGTTGGTACTGATAGCTATTATGGCCTTTCTATCAATCCTGAGGTTGGACAGACACTTGACAGCGTAAAAATCAAGAGCGGTAAGGCTAATATTTCAATTAAGCAGTCCTACAAATATGAGACTACAGTATATCCCAGCTATGACTCAAAGACTAAGGAAGTATATTTTAAGAAGAGTGATAACACAAGAGAAGTAATTGCTACTTCTGAAAGTTATCCTACAGAGGAGCAGATGAAGGCTTGGAAGCGTGTAGATACTAATTATACATATCGTATCTTTGGTAAGAAGCCCGGTAAGGCTAAGATTGAGTACACTGTATCAGGCAAGAAGACTAAGGTAAATGTTACAGTATCTGATGATGCAAGAGTATTTAAGGCTGTTTCATATGCAGGTAAGAAGCTTACTCGTGATCTTGACAGAAACGCAACAAATGCAAATGTATGGACTTCAAATACCTCTAATAAAGCTGGTATCAACTATGTTACCAAGAAGTCCGGTAAGTTCAAGGTTACTATGGGTAAGAACTATAAGTTTGTTAAAGCATTTGTTATTAAGAGTACACCTTACGAGGTAAAGACAGATGCAGATTCTTATTCATACAATAGCAAGTATTGGTCATATTCACGCAGTTGGTCAAAATCTCAGACAGCAAGACAGAAGACTACAGGTATTGACCTTAATGGTGATGGTGATACACTTGATACAATCTATGGTATAAATGAGAATGACTACTCAGAAGATACAGTACAGGTTATAGGTAATAACAAGAAGATCACACTTGATACAACACCTATTAAGGATGAGTACACATACACAGAAAATGATAATGGTCGTGAGTATTCAACAGTTCGTTCTTCACAGAGCAACATGGCTGAGGACACAAGAATTATTGTTGTTTACCAGAACAAGATCACTAAGACATTTGGCACAGACCACTTTGATATTACATACAGAACATCTAAGAACTAATTTAATTAGTTTATAGCGATAAATCCTCCGGAAATCATTTTTCGGAGGATTTTTTGTATTCAGGATTATATAACTAATGCAGCCAATTGCCGCATCCGATTTTGCCAATACAGCAATTGAATAAAACATCCATAAATAGTAAACTAAGACCTGGATTTAAAATCATTATCTATTCTTGGATATTAAATCTATTTGAGGGGAAATATGAAAAGGGGAGTTTTTTGGGATGAGATATGATGCATTTATAAGCTACAGACATGCACCTCTTGATATGGAGGTTGCAAAGAGAATTCATACAGGGCTTGAAACTTATAAGATACCGGCTTCTGTGCAGAAAAAGACAGGAAAAAAGAAGATGGGCAGGGCCTTCAGAGACCAGGAAGAATTGCCCATTGGAAGTGATCTTGATGACAATATTTCAGGCGCTCTCGCCGAATCTAAATATCTGATTGTCATTTGTTCTCCACGAACACCTGAATCCTATTGGGTTTGTAAGGAAATTGAAAATTTCATAAAGATGCATGACAGGAATCATGTACTTGCTGTTTTGATAGAGGGAGAGCCATCAGAATCTTTTCCTCCGCAGCTTCTTACTGATGAGGAAGGTAATCCTGTAGAGCCTCTTGCTGCAGATGTAAGAGGTGCTGACAAAAAGGAGCGAAACTCTAAGTATAAGACGGAACTTCTTCGCCTGGCTGCTCCGGTTATTGGTTGTACCTATGATGAACTCAGGCAGCGCCACAGAGAGAGGATGATAAGGAAGACCATAACTCTTGCGTCATCAGCCGCAGCGGTTATTGCCGTTTCGGGTATGGCATTTGGTATTTATAATGCCGGAGTCGCTTCTAAGATGAAGCAGCTTGCTGATGAGAAGAGCAGACTTGCTGATGAAATAACTGTCCAATATAAGGGTAAGCAGGAAAATCAGTCCAGATTCTATGCAGAGGAATCACTTTCACTCTTTGATCAGGGAAACAGAGAAGATGCTGTTCTTGTTGCTATGGAGGGACTGCCTTCGGAAGAAAATGACAGACCTTATGTTCCTGAAGCTGAATACGCGCTTTCAAAAGCACTTTATGCCTATGACAGCGGCAATGATTTATCTTTTGACAGAAATCTGACCCACAGTTTGCCTTTGGCATTTATGAAAAGGTCAGATGATGCAAGATTACTCGTAACCTTTGATAAAGGGAACAAGGTGTACGTATGGGATACAGAGAACTGGACGCTTAAGACTACCATTGAACCAAGTGTTAATGAATTCAATTATTATGAAAATGTAAATACGGCAGATGCTGACGCTTCAGGCGTTTATATAAACACAGACTATGCGCTCACCAAGTATGACTATGATGGGAATGTCATATATTCGAAGGAAACGGATGATATGGTTGTGGAATGTGAAGTCTGTGAAGATAGCAATAAGGTGATTCTCGTTTGCCATAATTCAATTTCTATACTTGATGCAGGTTCAGGTGAGGTACAGAAAACTATCGAAGAATCCACAGGAATTACCTTTAAAAAGGGTGGAAAGTATATTGCTGATAAAGGAATTTATGCAGCACAGCATTACAGTGATGATGAAAATGCCGATAATTATTTTTCACTGATAAATATCGGGGATGGCACAAAAACTGATACAAAATTGTCTGAAGGTTTTAGCCTTGATTTTGGCATTACTGATAATGGAAACTATGCGGTTTTATCATGTAATGGAGATATTTTGCATAATGGACTGACCCATACTGTTCTGGATTTGATTGATAAAAACGGCAATTTAGTGTGGTCAAGAGATCTTGACGCTGATGCCAGCAATATACTGAGTTTTGTTGCTATAGTCAAAGCACACCAGTATGAAAAAGACGGAGTTACGAATTCAGATATAGTAGTTACAGTTGAATCAGATGCTTTTACTATAGATGAATCTACAGGTGAGATAAAGGCAGAGTTCAATCTTCCCGGAGATGCAACCATGCTTGCTCTTTCTGTTGGAGTGCCCTATGGAAGAGTTGGATATAATCAGGGAAACATTGATTTTGTAGATTTTTCTACAGGTAAAATTCATTCAGAATTCAGTTTTGAAACAAATGCTTCCGTCAGAGAAGCAGTAGTCTTGCAACATGGACTTGCGTTTAATTCTTTTTCATCTCCTGATGTACATGTTCTGTCATGGCATGAAGCTCCTGATGCAAAAGAGTTTATGGCTTTTAATGATGATATGAAAGTATTTTCCGTATCAGACGATTCAAAATATCTGGCTATGGGCGCCAGTAGGGAATATGGTAAAGTCTCTATCTATGACAGAGAAGGAAATGTGATTTATTCCTATGATCAGGGTGATTCGATTAAGAATGTTGTTTTCAGAGGCAATGCAGCATTTATATACGATAGCGGAATTATTGTAAAAATCAATCTTACATCAAAGAGTGCTGAGGAATACCGTCTTCAGGATTATGACTTTGACATTAATTTTTTTGATGTGAATTTATCAGCTGATGGCAATACTGCTGCTATATGGAGTGGTAGGAAACTGCTGATGCTTGATCTGGTGAAGAAGGAAAAGCTTGCACTTATTGAAACAGAGAATCAGATAGGAGCTGCGATTCCTGCGGCAGATAAAAACACCGTCTATATAATCGAGGGAGGAAAAACACTTTATAAAACAGAGATTGCTACAGGTGAGAATACAATTCTTGGTGATGACAACCTTCGAATGGTGATAAACAGCTCTAACATGAACTATATGACGCTTAGTCCCGATGGAAAGTATCTTGCCATTACATGCATGGATGGAAATGTAAGAATTGTTGATATTAAAAGTCTTGCAACAGTTGAAGTTATTCCTATGGATGCTTATTACCAGGCATATGTTTCATTTACAAGCGACAATAAACATCTTGTGATGCAGGGCGATGATTATAAGGTTCGCATATGGGATATGGACAGCAGGGAAATTGTAAATTCTGTTGATACGGGCGTAAAGGTAAGATGTATTGTCTGTGATGAAGACAGTAAGCTAATGGCTGTCTGCTCAGGATATGGAATGCTTTTGTATGAAACGGATACCTATGGCTGCGTAGCTGATATTGATAGAGGAATGGCATATTTTTCTGATGATGATTCCATACTTATAAGCAGTGACAGGATGGATTTGAAATGCACTCAGTATAAGAACTATAAGCAGCTGATAGAGGAAGCAAAGAAGCAGTTTGCAGGAGCAGTACTCAGTGCTGAGAAAAAGGTTAAATACAACATTAATTAAGTTTTATATGTAATGTACTTATCTGGCTGAAAAAAGTTAACAATAAAAGATATGGTATCAATAAAGGAAGAATTTAAATGGAAAGTATTTTGATAATTCTGATTTCGGCTGCAATCTTTTTTGCAATAGCATTGTGGCTTGCGATAGATAGTGAACATATAGCCAAATGGACACAGATAGCTTTTTTCATAGCTATTATAGGCGGACTATTTATATACGGCTCCATAAATTCGTTTATATACGGTGCTGAGCCTCTGAGCGCTGTTCTGAGGACTGTTGTTGACCTTGGAAAAATGTTTGGTAATACAGGTGGCGATAATTTTGAGAAGTTCAAAAATGCTGTCGGTATAAATCCGGGACTTTCGGTTTTTTACTGGCTCATACACTTCTTTGCTTACTATTCACTGGTAAGCGCAGTCATTCTTCTTATCGGTGATAACGTACTTAGGAAAATGCGTATATTTTTCCTCAAGATCCATGACATTGAAATCATCTATGGTATCAATGAGCACACCATAAATACAGGAAGAGAACTTGTAAAAAATGACAAGGCCTCCGTGGTATTTGTTGGAAACGGAGCAGGGTATGAATCAACTATCAGATGCATGGGAGGAATCTGTTTTTCTGATAATGATGCGAAAAAGCCTACGAAAAAGTTTTTGAAAAGATTATCTCTTAAGAGATATAAAGGGAAAATCCGCATAAGTGCACTGTCAGTCAATGAAGATGCGAATTTTGATTATGCTTCAAAGATGATGAAATGCCTTCAGGAATTCGGAATCAGCCCGGTTCAGACTGAGCTTGTACTTTTTGGCAGGGAGGATATAGAGAATAATTATTTTCAGGCGCTGGGGAACACCTATGGTTATGGAAGTGTTTTTGCTTTTAATTCTCCGGAGCTTACAGCTAGAATTCTTCTTAGGAAATATCCTGTATGTAACACGATTCCCTTTAATTCAAAGGCAAAAGCTGAAAGAGATGTGAGCGCCCTTATCATAGGTTTTGGACATGTAGGGCAGGAGCTTCTTAGAAGAATTGTCTCAGGTGGCCAGTTTGAAGGAAGCGAGTTCAAGGTTTGCGTTTTTGATCCTAATGTTCATAAAAAGGACGGTTTTTACAGAGTCCGCTATGAAGCGATGCTGGAAAATTATGATATTTCTTTTATGCCTTATGACGGCAGGAGCTCTCAGCTCACTGATTATGTAAAAGAAAATGCGGCTAATCTTACAAGCATATACATCACAGTTGGTAATGAATCCGCAGGTCGCGATATGGCATATGGAATACATGAGATATTATCAAAGGCAGGATGTCAGGCACCTATTTATCAGTGCTGTGACGGCTCGGTTATTTATTATAAGGAAGATATGCATTGTGAGATAACCGATACTTTTGCACCTGAAATTATTTATGACAGAAATATCGATCAGCTGGCGAGAGAAATAAATCATTTTTACAGGGGAGATTCAGAGGCTGCAGATGAGCAGTGGAAGGACTGTGCATACTTTGACAGAATGAGCTGCAGAGCCAGTGCGGACTATTTATCAGGGCTTATCGGCAGGCTGGGAATTTCAGGCTCTGAAGAAATCACTCCGGAATGTATGGAGAATCTGGCGAAATCTGAACATGAGAGATGGTGCGCTTTTCACTATTCCATGGGCTACAGATGCATGACAGAGGACGAGATCAAAGCCAGAGAAGAGCAGTATAAACAGGATAAATCCACCAGAATCACCAAAGATAATGCTAATAAAATTCATGCGTGCCTGATACCATGGGACGATTTGGATGAGCTTTCCCGTTATGAAAATTCTGTAACAGGAAAAAATCTTGATTATAAACAAATGGATAGGGATAATATTGTGACAATGGTTAAGCTATTATTAGATTAACAAAAAAAGAGGGGGATCATTATCATGGATATTATTAAGAAAATCACATTGCTTGGCGTGACTCTTACCAGTGCATCTGCACTTTTGGCATGTTCTTCAATAAGTAGTGAAGGTGCATCTGAATCAGATTGGCAGACGGAAAATGAAAACTATGAGAATGAGAACAGTAGCCAGGAAGATTCTGAAGGAGAATCCGGTTTTGCTGTAAGTAAAGACTATGGAGATAAGACGCAGGAAGCTCTGTGGGATTTGAGCAATGTTTTCAATGATTACAGGGAGAGTGCCATGGCAGATTCTGTGAGGCAAATGGAAGTAACTCCGGTATCTAAGACACTTTCAACTACAAGTGGTGAGAGTGATCCTTATGATATCTGTACCATTGAAATGAATGGTCGCAGGATGCAATATACCATGGAAATAATAGGTGAGCCTGATGATGAAGGTATGTATCCTTTGTACATCACTATGCACGGCGGCGGTGAATCAACAGCTGAGGAAAATAATGAGCAGTGGATAGCAATGATGAATTATTATCGCGATTCAGTGCAAAATGGGATTTATGTAGCTGTAAGAGGTATGGAAGATGTATGGAATATGCATTTTTTGGAAGATTCGTATCCTATGTATGACAGGCTTATTGAGGACATGATACTTCTTGAAAATGCTGATCCCAACAGGGTTTATCTTCTGGGATTTTCTGCAGGAGGTGACGGAGTATATGCTGTTGCTCCAAGGATGGCAGACAGATTCGCTGCAGTTAATATGTCATCCGGACATCCAAATGATGTAAGTCTTCTTAATTTATCAAATCTTCCTATAGAGATTCAGGTGGGAATAAGGGACTACTACAGTGCTTCTGCAAAAAGGTCACTGCGTGGTGCAGAATTCGAGGATATTCTTAATGGATATAGTGAAGCTTTTGGTTTCGGCTATTCTCACAGAGTGCTGGTTCATGTTCCTCAGGGTCATGGAATCAATGATAATTATGTAGTAAATGATGAATTTATTGAGGAGTATGGTCTGCAGGATGAGGATCCGGCAAAGCTTTATCCTCACGTTCTTAAACATCCCGAAGAATTTGCAAGAAGAGCAGAGGATGAGGACTGGTTATCTGCTTTTATGAATATTCTTGAAGAGGTTTCCGGCAAAACATCCTGCTCAGAGCTGTCTTATGAGTCTCCGGATGGACTTGATGACAAACTATTTGAGTATGTGACAAACGACCTGAATATGGAAGTTGTAGAGGAAAGAGATACTGATGCGGTTCACTATGTGAACGACTATCAGCGTGAACCTTTACCACAGTCATTTATCTGGGATCTCGGTACGAGAGCGGATAGTAGAAACGATAATGCTTTTTACTGGTTAAAGGCAGATAAATCCGTGAATCAGGGAGTAATTGAAGCGGTTTTTGACAAAGAGAATAATACAGTATATTTGGATGAGATTGATGACGTTAACGGAGAGATTACCATTTTAGCAAATCCTCTGATGATGGATTTTGACAGACCTTTGACAGTGCAGACTCCGAATGAAGAAATTACTGTTGACTTAAAACCGGATAAAAAGATAATGGAAGAATCAGTTAAAGAAACAGGAGATTTTAACCTTGCGTGGGCAGATGAAGTAACTGTTTCATTAAACAAATAAAAATGTATCTATGCCACAAAAATCTTGGTTCATCTAAAAGATTTTTGTGGCATAAATTTTGCTGCTTTTTATCCGGGATGATTATTTTTTATGGAATAAGTAATGGTTACAGTAAAAAATTAGTGAAAAATCATTATATTCCATAATTTTGGATTTATGTTATTATATGGGTTATGAAAGAAAGAGATGAAAGCAGAACTTACGTCAGAAGAGAAGTTCGTGCGGGTTATAGGAAAGAACTTAAGAAATTTATAAGCGAAGGAAAAGGTCATTACAAGTGCAGATTTGCTGAGCTTGCCTATGAGATGGGTGATATGTACCGGAAGGGTATAGGAGGTCCGGTTGATACAGCTAAGGCATATTCTTACTATCTGCAGGCTGAATATGCGATGCAGTTGAGACTACAGGTTAAGAGAAGAAGTGAAGACGAGGCATTTCTTGCCAAAGTCAGACTTGCTCTTACCAAGCTTCGGAGAAAACTGGGTTATGGCAGTGAGAAGCTTTATTGCAGTACACATCCCTTTGTACTCTATCAGGCACTTGATGAAGGTCATGACCTTATGGTTTCCTTCAGACCACTTAAGAGCGGACGTATCAAAATAGTAGGTGCGAGAATTCCCAAGGCAGGAAGAGAAGAGAGCAAAAATTCAAGAATGCTGATCACATACGACAGATTTCATTACTGTGAGCTCAGAGATTTTGTAATAACCTATGCGCAGAATGTTCAGGGCTTATGGTTTGAGGGAAATGAGGACTGTATCAGGGTGGATTCTATAACACTCACAATTGATGAGATGTTTGGAAATAGGTGCGAATTCTATTATCGTGGGAAACTGGTTGCTTATATATTTGCAGAAGACTATGTTGTTAGTTCGGGTAGACCGCGATATATGAGATTTTAAATTGGAAACTATTTGTAAAAAATCTGAAAAAAAGCCATAAAATATATTGTATTATGGGTTTGGTGTGATAAAATCTAGATATATTAAGAATGATAAGTTCAGAGTGCACATTTTAGTGTACGAAATATAAATCGTTCTGCGGTTTATAGAATTATGAGGGAGAAAGAACCGGTGCCAATATCGCGCCGGCTCTTTTGCTTTATTCATTTTCAGCATCTTCAAGCACATTTTCAATTTTGTTTCTAAGCCATACGATATCCTGATCAAATGCTTTCAATAGTGCGTCAGAGTATTTGGATTTCCGTACAGCATCAGTGCGCCTTAAAGCAGATAGGGAATCCTGAAGCTCTATTATTTTTTCAAGAGTTTCCTTCATCTCATCACTAAGTGACCTTGCGCCTCTAATGCACCCATCCAGAACACTTCCGATTCTGCTCCCTTTATAGGTAATCTGTCTGGCAGAATTCATGATTTCAGATCTGAAAACCTCCAGGGCTTTTAAATAGTTTTCCTGAAGCGAATCCTGCTTTTTCATGGCAGCGCGAAAATCCTGATTAAGAGTGGACAGGCTTTTTATCAGAATATTCGTATAGTTTGTACTTTGCCTGTAATATTCGTTGCATACGGAAGAATACATATCAGCGTATTTCGTGGAGTCCCGATGAGCAGATTCAATCGTATTGAGAGATGACCGAACGGTATTAAAGCCGTTTTCAAGGGTTCCCAGCTCAGCGTCCAAAGCCGCAGATATATCGTGGATTTTTCTTGAAAGATTTCCTACCTCGGCAGCGATCCTGGTTGAAAACTCCCGGCATTCTTCATTCATATGTGTAGCTTCTATTGTGGTGTGTAGCGCAAAAAGATCTGCCTCGGATGCAAGGGCTTCGAGCATATCTTTCTTTTCCGAAAGACTCTGCACCTGCTTGTGATACTGCTCCAGGCTGGACAGGGTGTATGATACTGATTTTTTCAGAATATGGGAAAAAGAGGAGTAACTTCTTATCTGCATGATAAGTTCCTGGTCCGGCATATATTCATCAGAAAGCTTTTGCAGATTGATCTGAGGAATTTCAATATTCCCTGCAAGATCGGAATTAGCCGGAAGCTCCGGAAGATTATCGGTAGATTCTCTGATTGAGGAAAGGGCATCGCTTATTTTTACCATGGTTTCCCCAAGAATATTTACATCATCAATATGACCGCCTGAAGCAGCAATGATTTCAAGCAGCATATCAGAAAGATTGTCAAAGGCTTCGTCCTGATCAGATGCAAAGGAATTAAGATCCCCCTCTATCTGATCGCGTCTTCCTTTTAAAGCGGTGGGAATATCGCGGATCGGTGCGATGAGGTCAGAAAGGCGTTTCCTTTTTACAACCTCCTGCCTGCTGATTGTAGGAGCATACTCTTCAAGCGGCAAGTAATTATTATCAAGTTCATCATCAAAATCTCTGCCAAATAATGCCAAGATTACGCCCCCTCCCCAAGAATATTGTAAGGTAAAAGTGATTAAGAATCATACCTTCATAAAAGTCTATATATAGTAAAATTATACCATAATAGCTCGTGAATTTCCGCAGAAATAAAAGTTACAATAAAAAAACAGTTACCACAATTTATTGCAAGTAATGTATTTTAAAAACACAATATATGGTATAATTCCTTTATAAACAACTTTGTTTCAACCGACCAAATTTCATAATCGGGGGGGAAGTGCATGAAAAAAATCTATGTACTCGATACTAACGTCCTCATTCAGGCACCACATGCTTTAAAGTGTTTTGATGATAACGATGTTATCCTGCCACTGGTGGTACTTGAAGAACTGGATTCGCACAAGCGCGACGAGGGTGAGCGGGGTGCCAATGTCCGTGAAGTGATTCGTCTGCTTGAAGAGCTGCGGGAGAAAGGAGATCTTACCAAGGGAGTTGAGCTGCAGGATGGCGCAATTCTCAGGATTGAGAAGAATTTTAAAGACGTAGAATTGCCAAAGGATATGACGGAGTATAAATCCGATAATCGTATCCTCAGAGTATGCAAAGGGCTTTCCGATACATCCAAGGAACAGGTTATTCTGGTAACGAAGGATATTTTGATGCGTATAAAGGCGCAGCTTCTAGGAATTAAAGCTCAGGATTTTACAACTGAACAGGTAGTATCACATGGAGAACAGTATGCCGGACGCATAAGAGTTTATGCACCCGAGGAGAATTTTAAGGAGTTTAGAAGAAAAGGAGTTCCGGTGGACGTAGTTTATACCTGCGATGGAGCGGGTAAAAAAATCAAGCCGGAGCTTTATGAAAATGAATTTGTTGTACTTCAAAGCGATCAGGCCACTAATAAGACTCAGATGGGCAGGGTTGATCATGGAGTGATTAAGAAGCTTGAATTTGAAAAGGCACAGCCCTACGGGGTCACCCCTAGAAATGCCGGGCAGTATTTCCTTCAGGAGGCACTTATGCAGCCTGCTGAGAAGGCACCTTTGGTTATTGTAAAGGGAATGGCAGGAACTGCAAAGACATTTTATTCGCTGGCTGTTGGCCTTGAGAAAATGGTTAATCGTCCCACGGGAGAATACAGAAGAATTCTGGTCTGCAGACCTAATTCGCAGTTTGATGATGATATTGGTTTCCTCCCCGGCGATGAACAGGAGAAGATCGGGCCTCTTATGAGACCTATAATAGATAATCTGGAGCAGCTGATTGATTCCAGTGAAGAAGAACGATATCAGGATGAAAAGGAGCTTCAGGATAAAACAGAAGAGATATTTGAGAGGGGAATTGTTCAGACTGAAGCGCTGAATTTTATCAGAGGGCGTTCCATTTTAAAAACCTATCTCATTATTGATGAAGCTCAGAATATGACACCGGCTCAGGCAAAAGGTATCATAACCAGAGCAGGTAAGGACACTAAGATAATTCTTTTAGGCGATCCGAACCAGATCGATCGTCCATTCCTTGATGAGAGGACAAATGGCTTGTCCTACGCGTCCGAGCACATGAAGGGCTCAGAACTGTGCTGGCAGATAACCTTGTCTACAGAGGAATGTGAGAGATCAAGACTTGCAATGGATGCTATTGGAAGAATGAGAGATAAAGTGATAATGTGATTTATAGTAAATACCCTCGTGAGGTTGAGTCTTTCGAGGGTATTTTTGTGGGCTATAGTTATGAATGGTAATAGTAGAAGAAAGATAATTTTTCATATAGATGTTAATTCTGCATTTCTCTCTTGGACTGCGGTGAAACGCCTGAAAGAGGATCCGGGTTCCATAGACCTCAGGACTATTCCCTCTGTAGTAGGAGGAGATATTAAAACGAGGCACGGGATAGTGACAGCAAAATCTATCCCTGCCAAAAAGTACGGAATTAATACCGCTGAGCCAATCACAAGTGCTCTGCAGAAATGCCCAAAGCTTGTGGTTGTTCCTTCCGATTTCAAGACCTACAGGGAGTATTCTCATGCATTTATCGATATTTTGAGGAACTACTCAGAGATCCTTGAGCAGGTTTCTATCGATGAGGCATTCCTGGATGTAACCGGGCTATCATCATTTGATGTGAAGAAGCATTTGATGGATGTGTTTTCGAGTGAAGCAAGCACAGATGAAGACGTATATACAGATAAAACCAGTATTGAAGAAGCACATGCGGATAATATGAGTTCTGCAGGTGAAAAGTATACTAAAGGGACTAATGATGTAGAAGAATCCTATGCAGATGGAACTAATCATGTAGAGAAATCATATGTTGAAGGTACTAAACATGAAAAAGAATCCTATGTTGATGGACCCGGGAATGGGGCTGAATCCTATATTATTAGAAATAATCATGCAGAAGATCTTTATGCAGGAAGAAAGCGGTTGCAGAACGAAATAGACTCAATCGAAGGAATTAATGAGCCGTTTCCGATATGTCTTGCCGCTGCCATCAGGTATGAGATCAGGACGAAGCTTGGATTTACTGTAAATGTGGGAATATCTACGAATAAACTACTTGCTAAGATGGCAAGTGATTTTACAAAGCCTGACAAGACCCACACCCTCTATCTTGAAGAAATACAGGATAAAATGTGGGGGCTCGATATAGGCGACCTTTTCGGATGTGGCAAAAAGAGTGCTGAAAAGCTCCGTGGAGTAGGAATTCGAACAATTGGTGAAGCCGCCACAGCTGACATGGATCTTCTAAAATCTCAGCTTGGAGAAAAGTCAGGGGATTACATAAAAAGAAGTGCTAACGGAATCGGATCGGATACTGTTCATCCTGAGAGAGAGGATGCCAAGAGCTATTCAAATGAGACCACAATGACCTACGATATCACTGCTGCAAATTATGACCAGGACATGCCTCCGGTAGTCAGGTACCTTTCTGAGAAAGTATCCGGCAGACTTAAGCGCGATGGCGTATATGGTGGAACAGTGACAGCGCAGGTTAAAACCAATGATTTCAAGCGCTTTTCAAGGCAGATAAAGCTTTCAGAATCCACTGACAATGCAGATGTCATCTATGACAATGCCATGTTCCTTCTGGGGAATCTTCTAACCGGAGAAAATGGACTTTTTGAAGATGACATTGGAATCAGACTGGTGGGGGTCGGAGTCGATAATCTTGATAACGGAGAATACCGACAGGTGAATCTCTTTGACTGGGCAACCACCGGACAGGCTGAAATCAAAAAAGAAAAGGAACTTAATGAGAAGCAGGAAAAGCTTGTGGAAATGGAGCGCTTAATAAAGGGCAAGTTCGGAGATGACGCTATTAGCAAGGGACTATAAGAATCAGGAATTCGCGAATGTATCAACCCTCACTGAATGTATGACAAATCTGAATTCACGAATGTATCAACCTTCACTGAATGTCTGTCAAATCTGAATTAACAAATGTATCAACCTTTACTGAATGCACGACAAATCTTCTTCCGCTTCCGGATTGCCCCTGGCACGTGGACAAGGTGAGAAGAGAAGGGTAATCCTCAAAACTAATATCGTTTGGAATATCCATCATGGAATTTCTTTTAACAAATTTCAGATATTCATCATAGCCTTCATGGTCCTTCACTTCGGTATAGCTGTAGGAACCGTCAGTTGTGATGTAATAGGAAAAAACTCTGTACTTAAGTATTTTATCTTTAGTATAGATATATATGAAAGGATCCTTTTCAAGCGGATTCTCATCTCCTGATTTGTATAGAGATTTGAGAGAACCAAACATTGACTGATTTTTCATGTTATGTCCAAAAATCATATCGCTCAGGCCGCAGAAATTCTCATCACTAAGGACATCCATAAAGATTGCGCCGGCCTTATTATTTTTTCCATCAAAGGTCTTATAGAGATACTGATTTATGCTCTGCTCCTTAACAATAGGATAGTTGATTTTGGAAAATGCCGGAAAATACAACCATCCGATAAAATCTGAATTAATTTCCTCTAACGCAGCAAAATTGATGTCGAGCTTCGGGTAGTCCTCCGGACTTTCGGAATAGGCATCACCTGGATCTGTTTCTGCAGGCTTAACATAAGTATCCTTGATCGAGTCGTATTCATTAACAGCTGCTGAATATTCTGACTGATCCTTGTAAATCATAACAGCTTCGTATATGACTACTCCAAGTAGTGCAATTATAATTATTACATGAAAAAATCTGTATAACGGACTAGTAGTATTGTTCTTGTTTTTACTCATAACTCTTGTTGGTATTCTCCTTTAATACTCTTATTGGTATTCCCTTAGAAAATTCGAAAAAAGTCCTGTGAACATCTTAGTTTATACAAAGCAAAATTATCAGTTTAATTTCGCTTTATGTGTGTATCGTTCGTGAGGGGTAATTTCATCCTTTCATTATCCTAGTAAATTGAATCTAATTTTGCAACTTTCCTAAGGAATAATCGTTATTTGTAATTTGATCAAATATTAAATAGAATCAGACTTTGTATCTTTCCTGGGAATATTCATTCTTTGTGATTTGGCAAAAATCTGTGCGTAAATGCACGGAAGAGTCAATATATGAAAAAAGAAGAAAGTGACTGCACAATTACACTATATACAGATAAAATATAAACTATAATATGAATATGTTCAGTCACTTATGAGATAAACAAGATTTAGACTGAAATATATATCAAAAAAGTGATAACTACAAAATGTTATTATGAATACTGAGGAGTCTGTTTTCAATTTCTAATTGTTGTGACTGTAGGCAACCGAAATACCACAAAATTATACCCCAAAAATAGAACCTAATTCCCGATAAATGATTTTATCGATATGGATAACGAAAAAATTTATATTTATTTTCCTTGAAATGTTTTTTGCAATGCCATATTTTAAAATATAAGCCTTGGATGAAGTTTATAAGGTAGATACAGACTTTTTTATACAAACCATTAGTGCTACTGTCATCAAATACCTCGACTTTATACTTCGTAAAAAGTCGAGGTATTTAATGACAGCAGCACTAGAGCAAAAAAGTAAAAGAAGCAGGGATACAAAATGAAATTTATAAGAAAGAAAAGAACTTATTTATCAGCGTTTATCTTTGTGCTGACATTCTTTATGATAGGAATGATCCGGGTAAATGTAAGTGCAAAAAATGATACTCCTGTAGGAGGAATGTGGATTCCGGAACGTGAAGAAATTGAGACTATCGTAATAGATGACACGGAAAAAAGCTTAGATGATAATCCCAATCTTCTCAGAGGAAGTGCAGTTTATCCTTTGGATGCTGTTCCGGTAGAAACCGGGCCTCATTATGAATATCTTTCACAAGAGGAGAAGATTCTCTATGAAGCTATCTACTCTTTGATTTCTACAAAAAAATATATTCCATATAGCAAAAGAAATAATGTAAACGCAAGTGACGTTTATTCAAATTATTCTTATGTGATTTATTCAGGAAATAAGTCTTTTAGTGAAGTTTATGGCATAAGTAGTATGAACAGTATTCTCAACAGAGTTCAGGAGGCGCTTTATTTTGACCATCCTGGTAATGTTGAGTTTTATATGTGCATGGCTAACTATGGAATCGTCACTCGGGGAAATGGCACAGTGGAGTCCTATGTGTACACAAAAGCATATTTTGATGATACTCAGTTTGCAAAAATAAATACTACAATTCAGAACTCTTTAAATACAATTGTTGCCGACATACAAAGTAAGAACCTTGCGGATGCTAACTGGCCTGCCATTACAGAGCTTAATGTTCATGACTATTTTTCCAAGATGGTTTCTTATGATAATGATGCTGCAAATGACTCAGGGTATTCAGGTTATTTCAACGTTGCACACACCGCCTATGGATCTTTATATAACAAAAAAGCAGTATGTGACGGGTATTCTACAGGCTATCAGATGATTTTGGAAAAGCTTGGAATAGACGCCATGGTTATAGCAGGAAAAGCTACTACAAGCAGTTCCGGCTCTGGAGGCGGGCATGCCTGGAATATTGTAAGACTTGATGGATTATGGTATGAAGCGGATACTACGTGGGCATCAACATCAAGTGGCGGAACTGTATCACACGATTACTTTAACAAAACCACCTCTGAATATGCTAATGGAATAAAAAATCATAAGCATATCAGAACGGAAAATCAGGGTTATGTAGGCTATCGCATGCCTGTTGCGACAGGAACACACTATACCTATTCATACATTACTCAGAATAGTAGTGCTATGCAAAAAGATTCAGATTATATTGCTGTTCAGGGAATAGGTATTTCAGCTGAAGCCATGGAAGTTGATGAAGGTACAAACTTTACCATTAAGCCTACTTTTACTCCCGAAAATGCGTCTATAAAGGAATATACCTATGAAAGCAGTGACCAGAATGTAGTTAAGGTTAACGGCAAAATGCTGTATGCAAATTCTGCAGGAACTGCCAATATTACGATAAAAGCAACTGATGGAGGCTTCACGAAAACATGCGCTGTCACTGTTAAAGCAGTTCAGAATCAGACTGATGATACAGAGCAGAATAATGGTAGCGGACAAAAGGATAATAGTGGTCAGAATGGTGGAAACCAGAATGCCGGAGGAAGTGGCTCAGGCGATAATAGTCAGTCCGGAGATAATGGTCAGCAGGGCGGCGGACAAAGCGGAAATAGTGACCAGCAGGGCGGCGGACAAGGCGGAAATAGTGACCAGCAGGATGGCGGACAAAGCGGAAATGGTGATCAGCAAAGCGGTGGCCAGTCAGATAATAATGATCAGTCACAAGGCAGCAGCAATCAGGAAGCTCCTTTGCCCAAAGCTGCAGGTACGTACATAAGTTATTCAGTTAGTTCTGAAAACGGAACCTATTTTGTTAATGATGAAGAGGCTACAGTCACCTTACAGAAGGTAGGGAAGAAGAATGCATCAAGTCTTACAATACCTCAGGTCATCACAGATGAAAATGGACTCTCCTACACTGTCACACAGATTGGTTCTAAGCTTAAGAAGGGAAATAAAAAGCTCAAAAAGCTTGTCATTCCGAAAACTGTTACTACAATAGGTAATAACGCATTTGCAAACTGCACTAAACTAAAGACAATCAGAATTTATGCGGATAATCTTACGACAGTCCGGAGCGGTGCATTTAAGAATATAAACGGCAAATGTAAGATAACAATAATAGCTGCAAATAAGAAACAATATAATAAAATTGTGAAAAAGCTGAAAAAAGCCGGTGCTAAAAATGCGACTTTTGCTTATAAAAAGGGTTGAGAAGGCTTAATCGATTTGTCCGAATAATGAAAATTTCATAAGCACTGCGTATAGCGCTTCTGTATGGATACATATTTTGAAAGAAAATAATAATAGCATCAATCATAAATGAAAAATTTTATGATTATTTAATTGACAAATATGATAAACATGCTATTATTATGCTATGTAATTATCCATAAACTATTCTTTAATTTGGAGGAACGGAAATGAAGAAGTTTAGACGCGCTATTGCTACATTAGTTGCAGTCGTTTTCTCATTAAATGTAATGGCATGCGGTGAAAAGCAGGTAGCTACTATTGACGATGTGGCTGCTCTCAGAGGGATCAATGAGGATATTGAGAATATTTATATTGATGACGAGGCTATAGCTCTTGCAGGTGAGATCACTTCAAGTGAAGGTGCTGTGGCAGCAGCTCAGGCAGCGTTCGCACTTGTTAATCAGAAGCGAGCTGCATCAGGACTTGGACAGCTCCAGTGGAGTGATTCACTTACTCAGGCTGCTTTGGTACGAGCACAGGAGATTGTTGGAACATTCTCACATAACAGACCTGATGGAAGTCCCTGGTACACTGTAAACAGCAACATTATGTTTGGCGAGAACCTTGCTAAGCTTTACAATACCGGCGATTCAGTAGTTGCCGCTTGGATGGCATCTCCCACACACGCTGCTAACATTATGGAGGCAGGATTTAAGACAGTGGGAATTGCAGTTTTTCAGGCTGGTAACGGCAATTGGTACTGGGCTCAGGAGTTTGGATATTAAAAAGAATAAACGTGTTTTGGAAGGTCCTGTGACGTTGCGTCACAGGACTTTTTGTTGTATTATAAAACAGTTACTGACTGTGTTAATTTACAGTAGTGAAGTGCAAACGCACTAAGGAGGGATTTATGAAAAAGAAAATGCTGGCAGCTATTTTGGCTGCATCCATGATGGTGGTTTCAGTCACTGGTTGTGGAGACAATCGTAAGGTAGCAGAGGACAACAGTGTTGCAGAGGACACTTCAGAGGAGACTGCGGAGGATACTTCTAATGCAGAAGATACTTCAGCTGCAGAGGCAGAAAGCTCCGAAGAGACTACTGAAGAGGCTGCAGAAGAGGCATCAGATGATGCTACTGAAGAGACTTCAGATGACGCTACAGAAGAAAAAGAAGAGGAGACCGATGCCACAGATGTTTCTGAGGGTGCTGAGGAGTACGTAATCGGTATCTCACAGTTTGCAGAGCACGGTTCACTTGATAACTGCCGTGTAGGTTTCCTTCAGGGACTTGCAAATGAAGGAATCGTAGAGGGTGAAAACCTCACTGTTCATTTCCAGAATGCTCAGGCAGACACAGGTACTGCAAGCCAGATTTCAGATGCTTTCGTTGCTGACGGTGTTGACCTGATCTGCGGAATAGCTACACCCAGTGCCATGAGTGCATACAATTCAGCGCTTGGCACAACAGTACCCGTTATTTATTCTGCTGTATCAGATCCTGTTGCAGCTGAGCTTGCAAAAGAAGATGGAACTCCAGTAGGTAATATCACAGGTACTTCTGACGCACTTGCAGTTACAGAGCAGCTTGATATGATCCGTAAGATGCTTCCTGATGCAAAGAAGATTGGAATTTTATATACTACAAGCGAGACTAATTCAGAGAGCACAATTGCCCAGTACAAGGAGCATGCTTCTGAATATGGCTTTGAGATCGTAGAAAGCGGTATCAATACATTAGCAGATCTTGATATGGCAGCAGCAGACCTTGTTACAAAAGTTGACTGCATCAACAACCTCACAGACAATACAGTAGTTTCAGGTCTTCAGACAGTTCTTAGCTATGCAAAAGAGCAGAAGATTCCTGTTTTTGGTTCAGAGGTTGAGCAGGTTAAGGTTGGTTGTGTAGCAGCCATGGGACTTGATTATATCCAGCTTGGAATTCAGACTGGTGAGATGGCAGCCAAGGTTCTTAAGGGTGAGAGCAAGGCTGAGGAGATGCCTTTTGAAGTTATCAACGAGCCCAGCCTTTATGTAAATACAAAGGCTGCTGAAGAAATCGGCATGACACTTGATGATGCTCTTGTATCAAGTGCAGCAGAGACTTTTGACAGTATCGCATCCAACTGATAACAGGCTGTATAGGAGACAGGTAACGTTAGTGCATATTCACAGAGTGCTTACGGTATTTGTATCCCACCGGATTTAATCAGATATAAACTATTGTTTATCTAGGAGGAAATATGGCACTGATAGTAAGTGTGCTGGAGCAGGGATTGTGTTATGCGATCATGGCTCTTGGAATGTACATAACATATAAAATATTGGATTTCCCGGACATGACCGTCGATGGTGGCTTCCCTTTTGGAATATGCCTTGCGGTGGTTATGATAAGGGCAGGAGTTGCTCCCATACTTACGCTTCCCATCTGTTTTGCGGCAGGCTGCCTTATTGGTGTATGTACCGGTATTATTCATGTGGTGTTCAAGGTAAGGGACCTTCTTGCAGGAATTATCATGATGACAGGATTGTATTCTGTTAACTTAAGGATTGCAGGAAGAGCAAACCTTCCCATGTATGATTACTATACTATTTTTGACAATAGGACCATGAATTCATTATTTGGTGTAGTTCCCGGATTGGATAAGTTTCAGTCAGTCATAATACTTCTTGTTATAACTGTAGTTGTGAAGCTGATACTTGACTGGTATCTGAAGACAAGATCAGGTCTTATGCTTCAGGCGGTAGGTGATAACGATGTGCTTGTAACATCTATGGGTGTTGACAGAGGTAAGGTTCGCATCACAGGTCTTGCAATTGCAAATGGCCTGGTTGCCCTTTCTGGTGCTATTTACGCTCAGCAGCAACGCTATTTTGATGTATCCATGGGAACCGGAACAGCAGTTATCGGACTTGCCAGTGTTATTATCGGAACAGCACTTCTTCGTAAGATATCATTTTTCAAAATAACAACAAGTGTTGTAATAGGAGCTATTGTTTATAAGGCGTGTGTTGCAATCGCTATTAAATGCGGATTACAGTCAACAGACCTTAAGCTCATCACAGCTGTTCTTTTCCTTGTGATTCTCATTATCACCAGGGATAGAAAGCGGAAAGTAGAGGCCTGATATGCTGGAGCTTAAATCAATTTATAAAAACTATAATCCCGGCAGCGTCAATGAGATGTGCCTTTTTGATGACTTCAATCTGGTAGTTCCTGACGGTCAGTTTGTGGCAGTGGTTGGAAGTAATGGATCAGGAAAAACCTCAATGCTTAATATCATCTGCGGATCTATTCAGGCAGACAGAGGCGAGGTTTTGGTAAATGGTGTAAATATAGCCAATGAGCGCGACTATCAGAGACATAGGACGATTGGAAGAGTATATCAGGATCCTTCCAAAGGAACCTGTCCCTCTATGAATATCCTTGAGAATATGTCAATAGCTGACAATAAGGGAAAAAGGTTTGGCCTTCAGCCCGGTGTCAACCACAGACGCAAGGACTATTACAGAGAGCTTCTTAAAAGTCTGGGTCTTGGACTCGAGGACAAGCTTTATACCAAGGTTGGTTCTCTTTCCGGCGGACAGAGGCAGGCAGTTGCACTTCTTATGAGCACCATGACACCTCTTGAGTTTTTGATTCTTGATGAACACACAGCTGCACTTGATCCTAAAACAGCTGATATAATAATGGAACTCACTGAGAAAATCGTAAGAGAGAAGAAGGTTACGACCATCATGGTTACACACAATCTTCGTTATGCCACCAAGTATGGCGACAGACTTCTTATGATGCATGAGGGTTCGGTTATTCTGGATAAGTCAGGTGAAGAAAAACAAAAGATGAATCCTGATCAGATAATGCACCTGTTCAATGAGATAAGTGTTGAATGTGGAAATTAAGATAAGTCTGTTAGCAGGCTTTTCTAAGCTGGTGAAAAATGACGATGATGTACCTGGAGTACTACTAAATAACGCACCTGTGATTTTCTTAAACGCATTAAGGAAAAAGCGTTCAAGAAGTCATAGGTGCGTTTTGATAAAGTGCAAAAGGCGACGGTCTTTACTTTAGTTTTGGTCGCTTTCGGTATATTTCTCATCGCAATATTTGCAACGATAGATTTCTTTTTCTTCATCAGCAAGATAGAAGATATGAGGCAGTCCCTGCTCGATTGATGAGATACAGCGGGGATTATGACATTTAATGACGTTCTTTATCTCGTGAGGAAGGAAAAGGGCTCTTTTTTCAACGATTTCTCCGGCTTTTATAACATTGACGGTGATATTGTGATCTATAAATGCCAATACATCCAGATCCAGAGTATCGATATCGCATTCAACCTTCAAAATATCTTTCTTGCCCATAACATTACTGCGGGCATTTTTTATTATGGCCACAGTACAATCAAGTTTATCAAGCCCTAAATGGTGATATATCTGCATGCTTCTCCCGGCCTTTATATGGTCTAAAACGAAGCCTTCTTCAATTTTACCTACATTAAGCATAGCTTATCCTTTCAAAAGTATAATGATTTATGAACTGCTTTTCTTATAAAATCCAAAACTCTGATATTAGCATGGTCATCATATGGCAAGATTATTGAATTTCTTATGAAATATAATAATCTATAAGCGCTTAGAATACCCTAAGCAGTCCGTGGTTCATATGCGCATCTGTCTTATCAAGTAGGGTCAGAATCAGTGCCATTCTTACGTATAGGCCATACTGAACCTGCTTGAAATATGCAGCTCTCGGATCCTTATCAACCTCGACAGAAATCTCATTAACTCTCGGAAGAGGATGGAGGATATGCATATCCTTTTTAGCTAAAGTCATCTTCTCTTCATTCAGGATGTAGAAATCACGCAGACGGATATAATCCTCTTCATTGAAGAAACGTTCCTTCTGAACACGAGTCATATAAAGTAGATCAAGTCTGGACATTACATCTTCAAGTTTAATTACTTCTTCATATGATATGCCCTTTTCATTAAGAAGTTCCGTAATGTAGTCAGGAACGCGAAGCTCTTTAGGAGATATGAAAATGAAATGGATATCCTTATATCGAACTAAAGCATTGATCAAAGAATGAACGGTTCTGCCAAATTTCAAGTCACCGCAAAGACCAATAGTAAAGCCGCCGAGTGAACCGTGAAGTGAACGAATAGTTAGAAGATCTGTAAGAGTCTGAGTGGGGTGGTGATGACCACCATCACCTGCATTAATAACAGGAATAAGTGAATTTGCAGCTGCTACCATAGGAGCACCTTCTTTGGGATGGCGCATAGCACAGATATCAGCAAAACTGGAAATAACACGGATAGTATCTGCGACGCTTTCTCCTTTTGAAACGGAGGAACTGGAAGCATCGGCAAAACCAATGATCTGACCACCAAGTCGCAGCATTGCTGTTTCGAAGCTGAGTCTTGTTCGTGTACTTGGTTCATAGAAACAGGTTGCGAGGATATTACCATCGCATTTATGAGCGTAGCTGCTCATGTTCTTTTCGATATCGGCTGCTGTATCAAAGAGTTGATCCAACTCCTCGATGGAAAAGTCGAGCGGACGCATCATGTGTCTTAGATTGTTCATCATAGATTGTGCACTCCCATATATAAAAATGATGTAAGGAACATAGCTTGGTTGCTTTGACCCTTACATCATTATATATGTTTGAAGCGCTTTGTCTAGAGCGAATTTGAATTACTTTTGAGGACGAAAAGTGCTTGGCATTTCAGAGCCGTCAACCGGGACATGAAGCATGACATTATCTACACCAAAGGGCTTAAAATACAGATATTTTGATGTAAGATTAAGGGCGTGATAAATGCCTTCTGCTATTACTGTGTTACCGGAACCGTCAAGTCTTGTGACCCTAAGGGTCTGATTTCCTGCTTCTGATGTGGCATAAAAAATGTTGTACTCATTCATGTTGTAGAAATCGACTCTGGAATTCGTTATTACATCTGTAGTTCTGCTTATCAGATTGGTTCTGCAAAGTCTGTAGTGGTGGGCTGCATCAATATAATAAACATAATCACCCTGTATGATCGGCTGCCAGATATTTCCACTGAGTATTATGCTGGATGAGTTTTCTGAAAGGGTGTCCATCACATGAAGGTCGTGATCAAGATCAATGCCACTGTAATAAATCTTGCCGTCCAGTGCGCAGGATGGATCCAATAATTCGCTGGTTATGGTCTTTTGATTCTGCTTGTCAATTCGGATGGAATTAAGTCCTGCCTTAGAACCTGTGTCAACGCGATAATAGAGATTACTGCCTACAAGCTGTACAGCAGAAATAGATTCTCTGTCAAGAAGAGTCTGATTATCTCCATCATAATCGCATCTGTATAAGCCATAAAAAGTTGAAACTCTTCCAAGTCCTTTTAAATCACCGGATAGATTTGTTTTAGAATAGTCCAGGTAGTAGTAGACATGTTTTCCTGCTCCGACAATACTGCGGACACCCATTGATGTCAGCTCTTTGAGATTGGTTTCATCAGGGGACATGGTATACAGACAGTCGTTTTCCAGAGGATTGGAAAAATAAACTGTATCGCCCATCTCCAGAAAAAGTCCTCCATTATACAGATTACCCGGATTGTTTCCAACTACAGTTTCATCATTCATGGGGACACGTTTTGAGAGAGTATATATTAAAATCAGTGCTGAAAGCGTTACAACTATTACTGAAAAAATAATGAGAAAGATTCTATTACGCATAAGAGATACACCTCATCATTAACTTATATTATCAGTATGAAATATTGACTTTATTTTATAAATTATAACACGGTTTTTAGCTATGATACTATTAACTTTCCCTTAATTTATCCGCAAAATGTGGTATATTTAATAATAAAGATTTGCTTATAGATGAGGAGATAATTAATGGATTTAAATGAACTTCGAGGGGATATAGACAGAATTGATTCGGAGCTTTTATCGCTTTTTGAAAAAAGAATGAAGATAAGCGAGAAGGTAGCTGAGTATAAGATAGAGACAGGAAAAAGTGTCTTTGATAAAGACAGGGAGAGGGAGAAAATTGAATCCTTTAAAGCCCTTGCAAGTGATGAAGACAATAAAGATGCTGCCGGTGAATTCATTGAAAGAATCATGGAGATAAGCAGGAAAAGGCAGTACGAAAGACTAAGTGAAAATGGGGTTACAGATCTGGGAGCAATCGATGACCCGATACTTGCTAAAAGCGGCGCGGGTGATTTTTATGATGTCGATGATGATTCACTTATTTTATACAGGAATGCCACAAAGCAGCAGATTGACTTAAGAGACAGCCTTGTGATTCTGTCAGACAAAAAGGCAGCAGATGCTCTGTTTGACATCAGGGAACAAAAAAAGCTTATACATAAATGCATGAATATTCTTATAGATGAATCAGCAAGAAGAGGCTTTAACGGCAACCTATGGCACACCTTTCTGGCACTTCTTCTGGTATCTGATGAGAATGCCTTCAGCATGGCAGATGAAATGAGGGGCGACACCGGAGGAACCATAAGAGAATTGGCACTTCATGATCTGAAATGTTTCAGAAGATGGTTCGACATCGATTTTTCGGAGATGATTGAAAGGCTTCACGTGCCTGAATTTTCCGCACTTTTCTCATTTGAAGTAAGCTCCACCAAAAGTAAGGTGTTTAATACCAGGGTGAGGGACAGAATATGCGGCCTTGCCAAAGATCTTGCAAAATGCAGCGATGCTGAGGCGATGCTGGATGAACTTGCACTGTTTTACAAGCACTACGGAGTAGGTAAGTTTGGCCTCCACAAAGCCTTCAGGGTAAGACATGAAGAACCTCAGGCAGTCGTTGAACCAATTAGAAATATCAGACATGTACAACTCTCGGATCTTGTGGGATACGAAATTGCCAAGCAGAAGCTCGTTGAAAATACCGAAGCCTTCGTTGCAGGTAAAAAGGCAAACAATTGTCTGCTCTACGGTGATGCCGGAACCGGCAAGTCTTCCTGCATCAAAGCAATTGCGAATGAATACTTTGAAAAAGGTCTGAGAATAATTGAAATTTACAAGCATCAGTTCAAGGATTTGAATGATGTCATTGCTCAGATAAAGGGAAGAAACTATAAGTTCATTATTTACATGGATGATCTTAGTTTTGAGGAATTCGAAACCGACTACAAATATCTGAAGGCTGTAATAGAGGGCGGACTTGAGAAAAAGCCTGATAATGTCCTTATCTATGCAACCTCTAACAGAAGGCATCTTATCCGTGAGAGCTTTAAGGATAAGCCTGCTGTACTTGATGATGACCTTCATAGAAATGACACTGTTCAGGAAAAATTGTCCCTTGCGAACAGGTTTGGCGTAACTATATATTTTGGTGCACCGGAGATGAAGGAATACGATGAAATAGTAAGTGTACTCGCTGAGAGGAATCAGATAAAAATGCCAAAGGAGCAGCTGATAGCAGAGGCGAGAAAATGGGAGATGAACCATGGCGGTCTCTCCGGACGTACAGCCCAGCAGTTTATCGATTATTTATTGGGGAAATAAACGATAATTTGAGAAACGTCCTGTTACTGTGAACACCTTATGGTATGAACAGCAGCAATGCGCCCCAATGATTTTGGTTAAAACTGTTATTTGCAGATGAGGAGGGAATTATTATTTATGGCGACAGATGTTTTTGCGGCTATAGATCTCGGCTCTTACGAGCTTGAAATGAAAATCTATGAAATGTCACAGAAAAAAGGCGTTAAGCAGATCGACCATGTAAGGCACAGAATCGACCTGGGAACAGAGACCTACGCTACCGGGCAGATTTCAGCTTATCACATGGACGAGCTTATCAGAATCCTTACGGATTATAACAAGATCATGGAAGGATATGGTGTGACACGTTATCAGGCGTACGCGACAAGTGCCTTGAGAGAGACCAGGGATAACGACACGGTTCTGGAGCTTTTGCGTCAGAGAACCGGCATTGAGATTGACATCATTAGTAACTCTGAGCAGAGATTTCTGGACTACAAATCTGTTGCACTAAATAATGAACGATTCTTCAAATTCCTGGAAAAGCCTACGGCTATCGTGGATGTTGGAGGCGGTAGTATTCAGATATCTCTTTTTGATAATGATACTCTGGTTACAACTCAGCAGCTAAGACTCGGAGTTCTGAGGCTTTATTCAACCATGCAGCATATCCAGCCTCCCCACAGCAAATATCCGATGCTTGTCCGGGAACTGGTAGAGTCCCAGCTGAACGTTTTTGCTAAGATGCATCTTAAGGACAGAAAGGTAGAGAACGTTATTCTTCTGGATGATTATGTATCGCCTGTCCTTCAAAGAGTTAATCTTGGCATGGATGAAAAGTCCTACGCTTCAGCGAGAGTATTTGTGGACTACATAGGGACTCTTGCAGGCAAGTCCCTGACGGATACAGCGAAAAAGCTTGGACTTGCGCAGGACAATATTATGCTTATGTATGTTTCCGGACTATTGTTGAGTAATATCCTGTCAGTTCTTAACGCAGAGACTATATGGGCTCCCGGTGGTACACTTTGCGATGGTATTGCATTCGAATATGCTGAGAGGAAAAGGTTTCTCAGGAGCTCTCACAATTTCGAGCAGGATATAGTTGCATGTGCACAGAATATTTCCAGAAGATATATGGGCAGTAAGTCCAGAAGTGAAACCCTTCAGACAATTGCACTTAATATTTTTGACAGTATGAAAAAAATACACGGTCTCACCAAAAGAGATCGTTTGCTCCTTCAGATATGCACGATATTACATGATTGCGGAAAATATATAAGCATGGTAAATCTTGGAGACTGTTCCTATAACATAATAATGTCAACCGAGATTATAGGACTGTCCCACCTTGAGAGGTCAATAGTTGCCAATGTTGTAAGGTTCAATCATGATGACTTTGAATACTATAAGGACGGCGGCTATAGATTTCATGGAATAGATCATGATGCTTATCTGACGATAGCCAAACTCACTGCGATTTTAAGAATTGCCAACGGCCTTGACAGAACCCATAAACAGAAATTCAAAAATGTAAAGGTTGCTGTTAAGGATAAGGAGCTTGAGATAACGGTGGACACCATGGCTGATATATCCCTTGAAAAGGGCTTGTTTGGTCAGAGGGGAGGCTTCTTCGAGCAGGTTTACGGACTTAGACCGGTTATCAGACAAAAACGTTTCTGATATTTTTTCTTGAATTTTGGAAACAAATAATAATTTGAACACCCTTTTAGAGGGAATTTTAGCAAAGCAAAGGGATGAGGGTTACCTATGTCAGCAAAAAAGAAAATTGAAACAGTATCAAATAATATAAATTTTTACAATGATGAGTATTACATTAACAGAGAGCTTAGTTGGCTTCAGTTTAACAGCAGATGTCTCTCTGAAGCAAAGGATAAAGCAACACCGCTTTTTGAAAAGCTGAAGTTTTTAAGCATCACTGCGAGCAATCTTGATGAGTTTTTCATGGTCAGGGTCGCATCATTGAAGGATATGATAAATGCAGGCTATAAAAAGCCTGATATAGCAGGCATGTCTCCTAAGGAGCAGCTTGATAAGGTTACGGAAGCCGTTCATGAATTCCAGAATGAGCAGTACAGGGTATATAACCACATGCTGCTTCAGGAACTGGCAGATAACGGGATTCAGATAGTCAGAGAATATGACAAATTAAACAGTGAAGAAGCGGACTATATTGACAGGTATTTTGATGACTTTGTTTATCCGGTTTTGACACCGATGGCATATGATTCATCAAGACCGTTCCCGCTCATAAGGAATAAGACACTTAATATCGGAGCTCTTGTAAAAGGAAAAGAGAGCAACGAAATGGAATTCGCCATGGTTCAGGTTCCTTCGGTTTTGCCCAGAATCATGGAAATTCCGGAAGTCAGCGGTGTAAGGAAAATCATGCTCCTTGAGCAGATTATTCAGAGAAATATCCGCAAGCTTTTCCTTAATTATGATATTGTGTGCTGCTATCCGTTTAGAGTTGGACGTAACGCCGACCTTTCCATTGATGAAGATGAAGCTGAGGATCTCTTAAAGGAGATTGAGAAGCAGCTAAAGAGGCGCCAGTGGGGACAGGCTATAAGGCTTGAGATTGAGAAAGGTTTTGATAAGCGCCTTCTTAAAATCCTTACGGATGAGCTTAAGGTGGAGCAGCGTGAGATTTACACTATAGATGGTCCGCTGGATCTTACATTCCTGATGAAGATGTATGGAATAGAAGGATTTGACTATTTGAAGGAGCACGGTTATAATTCTCCTGCTCCGGTGATACAGCTTCCTTCTGACAGGGATATTTTCGAGTGTATAAGAGAGGGTGACATTTTAATGCATCATCCTTATGAAAGCTTTGATCCGGTTGTAAGATTCGTTGAAGCAGCAGCATCAGATCCTGCAGTTCTGGCTATCAAGCAGACTCTATACAGAGTAAGTGGTAATTCACCTATTATTGCTGCGCTTGCGAAGGCAGCAGATAACGGTAAGCAGGTATCTGTACTTGTTGAGCTTAAGGCCCGTTTTGATGAGGAAAATAATATTGTCTGGGCGAAGATGCTTGAGAAGGCAGGCTGTCATGTTATCTATGGACTTAAGGGCTTGAAGACCCATAGTAAGATAACACTCGTGGTGAGAAAAGAAGAGGACGGCATAAGGCGTTATGTTCATCTTGCTACTGGTAACTATAATGATTCTACTGCCAAGTTATATACGGATGTGGGAATGTTCACATGTGCAGAGGCTTATGGTGAGGACGCAACGGCGGTATTTAATATGCTGTCAGGTTACTCTGAGCCGGCAGTATGGAACAAGCTGACACTTGCACCATTGTGGCTTAAGGACAGAGTCCTTGATCTCATTAAGCGTGAAGCTGATCATGCGAGAAATGGTGAGCCTGCTCATATTATTGCCAAGATGAATTCCATATGTCATAAAGATGTCATTGCTGCCCTCTATGAGGCCAGCAGCGCAGGAGTAAAGATTGATCTGATCGTAAGAGGAATATGCTGTCTAAAGACAGGAATTCCCGGTGTCAGCGAGAACATAAATGTTCGCTCAATTGTTGGTAATTTCCTGGAGCACAGCAGAATCTTCTACTTTGAAAATGGAGGAAGTCCTGAGTATTATGCATCCAGTGCAGACTGGATGCCCAGAAACCTTGAGCGAAGAGTTGAGATTATGTTCCCGGTTGAGAATCCCGGACTGAGGGAAAAGCTGTGGCATATACTGGACACGGAGCTTCATGATAATGTCAAAGCACATATCATGAACAAGGAGGGACAGTATGTGAAGGTGGCTAAGAGAGGCGATCTGATCAATTCGCAGAAGATTTTCGGCAGGGAAGCCACAGAGCTCAGTAAGCCAAAAAACATCGCAGAGAGCAGAGTCTTTGAGCCTGAATATCGCGATGATCATGGCCTGTAATTTAGTTTTGGCAGAGCACTTAGCATGGTGTGAGCCATTAAAATCCATCTGGTCAGGTGTTTTTGAATCTGGCGAAATTTTAACTTAGTTAGGAATTAGATATGCGTTATATACTTGCTTCCGGCTCTCCAAGGAGGCGTGAACTTCTTGGAAGCCTCGGTTTTAAATTTGAAATAATCCCTGCAGAAGGTGAAGAGATTATTACAAGTGAGGTACCTTCTGAGGTTGTCACTTCATTGGCAAATCAGAAGGCTAAAGAGATTTTTCATAAAGTTTTAAGAGATAATAAAGATACCCTCGTTGTAATTGGTTCAGATACCGTTGTATCATATAAAGAGAAAATACTTGGTAAGCCCAAGGATAAGGATGATGCCAGAAAAATGATAGAATCTATTTCAGGCGACACCCATGAGGTATACACAGGAGTATCGGTAATTTATGGTACTTCCGGTGAAGAAAAAGAATTCACTTTTTATGAATGTACCAAGGTAAATGTTTATCCCATGGATGAAGATGAGATAGAGGCTTATCTAAATACTGACGAACCTTATGACAAAGCCGGTGCCTATGGAATCCAGGGACTTTTTGGAAAATTTGTCCGTGGAATAGAGGGAGATTACAATTGTGTTGTTGGTCTTCCGGTTGCACGACTTTATTTGGAAATGAAGAAACACAGAATAATTTAAACAAAACGCATGTCTTTTAATGAAATTTGGACATGGGAGAAAGAGAGTATCTATGCACGAGTATGACGATGCCGTACTAAATTGCTTTTTGGAGAATCAGGGACAGCTTTTTTCTGAGAATGTTGCCGAGAGCCCTGAAGAGGCCGAGGCTTTTCTTGAGGACTGCATGGCAGTAGTTGTTAATTCACCTGAGGAAGTAGAAGAGTACTTTGAAGAAGCAGGTCTTGATCCTGGGGATGGAGACGTTATGGAAGCTTCAGAAGTATTTGATGTAGGTGACGGAAGATATCTTATAGTTGAAGGATAATGGCTGTGATTTGAGAAGAATCATAACAAGGATTTGATAAGAATCATGACAATAAACTTTATGCTTCATATTTTTATTTGAACAGAACACCAATGAGGTTTCCGTAGGTCTTTACTAATCCTGGTGAAGTACTACGAGTTAGCAGGTGCTTATGAAATTTAAGTATTGCAGAATTCAGGGAAAAGAACTTGCGGCAAATACCAGAACCGGAAAGGGCATATTCAGTATGCTCAATCAGATGGTGACAAATGGTGTTATGGATGAAGAAGATATTGGTCTTTTTAAGGAGATAGACTCCTGGTTTGCAGAAGAGCTTCCCTGGCCACCTCAGTGTAAAAGACAGGAAAAAGTTATATGCTACTTTAAAATGGAAAACGCCGAGATGATGATGAAGATGGTAAATCCGCTTCTGTGGCTGCTTGAGCGTTATAAGCATCCATATTATGTGGTATATACCAATTTTCCCGGAGAGATAGTTTATGAGGACGAGTATCAGATTGTAGTAAAGGTCGATGAAAATGTAGTTATTGAAGACCTTCAGTCTAACTGGTCTCCAGAGGATTAATCGAATTATTCGTAGCATGGTTTGCCTGCAGAAAGCTTTAAATAAATGCAAATAATCAGATTATTCTGATTAAATAAAACTATGTAGTAAATAAAAGGGGGATTTGCTATGGTAGGAATTGCACTTATTATTCTTGGAGTAGTTTTTTTATTTGCCGGATTGTATCACGTATTTATAAAAACGCCGAGAACAAGGGCACAGTTTGAGCGAAGAACAGCAAAAACAAGTGGTACAATAAGTGATGTGATTGTCAAAACACACAGAACCAAAAAGAGAAACCGTCCGGGGTATAATGAGACACACACTTATAAGATATCCTGCAACTATACAGTTAACGGCAAGGATTATATACTTCACAATATACCTGCTGTTTCACAACCAACTGTGGGAGATGGAGTGGACATCTCATATAATCCTGAAGAACCGGATGATGCTCATGTTGATCAGTATACTGCAGATCCTGATGCGAATAAAAATGGCGGACTGATAATATTAGGATGTTCAGTTGTCATGATAGTATTAGGAGCAATAATCCAATTTGTCAAATAGTAAAGTAAAACAGGGTAACGCCATATGATAATGGTATTACCCTGTTATTAGTTTTAGTGGAAAACATAGCGAGGCTTTATCAAGTCTGTTGGAGTTTGTTTAATAGTAAATCTTAGAGAGACTTTATCGAGCCTGTTGTAGCTTGTTTCATAGGAAATCCCATAGGATTTCATGTCTTAAAGAAAAACTCAAATATTATCAAGTATAATCGGTACAAGTCCGTCATGATTGTTATCAGATTTTGTTATAACATCAGCAACATCCTTAACCATTTCAACGGCGTTTAGCATTGCTACGCCGAGGCCTGCAGCTTCAATCATGGAAATATCATTTTCCTCATCACCTGCTGCAATTGTGTTTTCAATAGGAATGCCAAGGTGATCGGCAAGTCTCTTAACCGCACTTCCTTTTCCTGCTTCGGAGTTGAAAATCTCAAGGTAATATTGATTGGAAAAAAGAAGAGTAAGTCTGTCGCCGGCCAGTTCCATGACTGCATCCTTGAATCTTTCTATTTTAGCTCTGTCATGAAGCTCTATTCCTATGATTTTGCAGGGAACATCACTAAGAGCAGAACATATATCCTCTGTTATGATATATGGCGTTTTTATGACATGCCTGTAAAACTCCAGTTCATCATCCTCTGCAGGGCTTACAAGATGTGTATCATTGTATGTGTGACAATGGATACCATATTCTTTTGCAAGTGAGAAAATCTTAGGCACAAGGTCGAAAGGGACTCCTGTTTTGTAAACATCTTTTTTGGCATCACAGTCGTAAATCAGTGAACCGTTATATGCAACCAGATAGCTTCCGGGGAAGAAGAGGTTATTTTCCCTTTGGGCAAACATTGCACTGTCCAATCCACGCCCTGTATTAATTGCAAAATGATTACCTGCAGCAGTGAATTTTACAAGCGCATCCATTGTAGCAGGAGATACCTTTTTGTCATTTGTTAATAGAGTTCCATCCAAATCTGTGAAAAAAAGCTTACTCATTTCAGACTACTTCCATAAGTTCAATCTTAAAGTTCAATTCTTTTCCAGCCATCTCATGATTTGCATCAAGAGTTATTGTGCTGTCAGTTTTTTCTGTTACAACTACAGGAATCGGTCTTCCAAACATATCCTGAAGATATACCTGCTGACCTACTGTGAGGTCTTCAGAACCGGGGAGCTCGGAAATCTCGGTTGTCATGATGGCATTGGGATTTCTCTCGCCATATGCTTCAGAAGGATCAAGGTGGATTTCAATTGTTTCACCAACCTCCATATTTGCAACGGCAGCATCAAAACCGTGGATCATCATACCTGCTCCGCATACAAATTCAAGAGGCTCGCCTCTGTCGTAGGAAGAATCAAACTGGGTACCATCATTAAATGTACCTACATAATGAGTACGGCAGGTTTTTCCGACATTTTTACCTTCAATGGCAGGAGCAGAGTGGCAACCATGGCATCCGCCGCATCCGCCAACGCAGCCTTCCTCATCATCGCCGCAATTACAGGATTCATTATCACCACAGTCGCAGGATTTTTCATCATTGTTACTATTGGCTGCATCATTTGCATCTGACTCGGAATTATGGCCACCGCAGGAATGACCTTCACCGTGACCTCCACAGGAGTGTCCATCCTCATGATCGTGACAGCTATGGCCTTCACCGTGATGGTTACAATTGACACCGGTGCTTTCAAGTTCACCATTAAGATAAGCTGTTACGACTTCATCAGTATCTCCTGAAGCACCTGCAACAACCTCGATTCCGTTATCATTTAAAGCCTGCATAGCACCACCACCGATGCCACCGCATATAAGAACATCAATTTCTTCACTTGCAAGAAGACCTGCCAAAGCGCCATGGCCCTGTCCATCAGAACCGATAACCTCTGATGATTTTACGTTGCCTTCTTCAACTTCATATATTTTAAACTGCTCGGAATGTCCAAAATGCTGGAACACTTCACCATTACTATATGTCACTGCTATTTTCATAATTTCTTCCTTTCTGATAGTTCACAATTACAAGATATTAACATATTTGAAATGTTTAATCAAATTTGGTTTTTGTTTGAACAGAGCATTTATAAGGTATTATAATAATGCTAAACTGATAACCTTAATTCGAAAGAGAAAATGCTTATGAAAATAGTAGATTTACATACTCATTCAACTGCTTCTGATGGAACCTATTCTCCCACAGAGCTGGTAGATTATGCTGTTGAAAAGGGCTTGTCAGCCCTTGCTCTTACGGACCACGATACAGTATGGGGATTATCTGAAGCCATGGAGAGAGGAGAGATGTATCCTGATCTTGAGATTATTCCGGGCATTGAGTACTCCACAACCAGAAACGGGAAAAATGTTCATGTTGTTGGACTTTACATTGATTACCAGGATAAGAAATATCAGGCTAGTCTGAAAGGATTTATTGATTCCAGAGTAAACAGAAACCGCAAGATGTGTGAGAAACTGACTGAAGCCGGTTTCCCTGTTACATTTGAAGAATTGGTTGATATGAATCCTGGTGCTGTTATTACAAGAGCACACTTTGCGAAATTTCTTTATTCCAAAGGATATGTAAGTAGCGTGAAGGAGGCCTTTGACAGATATGTTGGAGACCACTGCCCATGCTATGTTCCCAGAGAAAAAATCACGCCGCAGATGGCGGTGGAGCAGATTTTATCTGCTAATGGTGTGCCTGTTCTGGCTCATCCGGTTTTGTATGGACTTGGAAAGGATGAGATGGATAAGCTTGTTCACGAGCTTAAGGACGTTGGACTTGTAGGTATTGAGGCACTTTATGGCACGTATACTGCCCAGGATGAGCGTGATATAAAGGCCCTTGCAAAAAAGTATGACCTTCTGATCAGCGGTGGTTCTGATTTCCATGGTGCTAATAAGCCGCACATTGATTTGGCTGTGGGCACCGGAAGAATGGTTGTACCAATGGAGGTGTTGGATAAAATCAAGGAATATGCGGGGAAGAACTAATCCTGAAAAAGCAAAGCCTGGCAATAAAAGTCAAAAATGAAATTAACAGAAATTGAAAGGTTTTTAAGTATTAGATTCTGGCAATAATAAGATAAAAAATAAAATTCATAAATGAGATTAGATAAATAAAATCAGATAAACAAAATTAGATAAATTAAATCAGATAAACAAAATTAGATAAATAGAATCAGATAAATAGAATCAGATAAATAGAATCAGATAAGAGGATAATTTTTGGATAAAGATTTGGGGCATATTTTTATCCAGGGGATAGAAAAAAAGTTTTTTGGGGGAAAATCTATAATGAAATTGAATTATAAGAGAACAATACTAATCGGATTGGCTTTCATGTCGATCTGTTCATTCTGGCAATTCTACGATAACGAAATCCCAAAGATTTTGACATATCATTTTGGTCTCGGCGAGACCTGGACAGGCGCTATTATGGCACTTGACAATATTCTTGCTCTTTTCATGTTGCCTGTTTTTGGTTCCATTTCTGATAAAGTGGACACGAAAATAGGAAAAAGAATGCCTTTTATTCTTATTGGAACATTTTTTTCATCAGCACTGCTCATATTGCTTATATATGTTGCACATGTAAGCAGCAACCTGGCGCTTTTTATTGCAATTCTGTTTTTTCTTCTGTTATCAATGGGAACCTACAGGTCACCTGCGGTTGCACTTATGCCTGAACTGACGCCGGCAGTCCACAGAAGTAAGGCAAATGCCATTATCAATTTAATGGGAACACTTGGGGCAGTATATACCCTGGTTATGATAAAGATGCTTCTTAAGTCTGCTGAAAATGAAGCGGACACCAATTACATTCCGCTCATGCTGTCGCTTGTAATTTTTATGGTTCTTACAGTGATGATCCTCTTTATCACAATTCCTGAAAACAAGCTTATAACAAAGGTCAGAGAGGGAGTTGATGACTTTGATGGAGAGGGCGGAAGGCTAAATGACAATGATCCTGAAAGGATAAAGGATTTAGAGTCTGTTGATGCAAGTGATTCTGATAGGGCTACAGTAAGTAATTCGGTCAGTGCCAGGATAAGTGATGCTGAAAAAAATACAGAAAGTAATTCCGTTAATGATGCAAAAGGCGATTTGCTTACAAAAGATGTTAAGAGAAGTATGCTCTTTCTTCTCCTCTCGGTATTTCTATGGTTTACGGCTTATAATGCTGTGACCACTGCCTTTTCAAGATATGTGGGTGAAGTCTGGGGACTTCGTAACGGAGCTTATGCCGATTGCCTTATGGTAGCAACTGTTGCCGCGGTACTGGCGTATCTTCCTATTGGTAATCTTTCAGCAAAAATAGGGCGAAAGCTTACAATTCTTATGGGTGTGGCTTTAATGGTTTTGTGTTATCTTGCAGCTGCACTTATGCCTCAGTACAATCCGATAATGAATTTTTATTTTGGATTGATAGGAATTGGCTGGGCAGCGATTAATGTTAATTCATATCCAATGGTTGTTGAGATGGGCAGAAGCTCAGTAATAGGAAAATATACAGGTCTTTACTATACCTTTTCAATGGCAGCACAGGTATTTACTCCTATTTTCTCAGGATTTCTGTTGGAACATGTGTCTTATAGAACATTGTTTCCTTATGCAGTGGTATTCTCAATGCTTGCATTTATTACCATGCTGATGGTCAGGCATGGGGATACTAAACCCTTAAAACGCAGGACACCTATTAAGGTTGAGAAAATCTGACGGATGAATTTTAGTGGTTCATTTCCTTTTTGATTATAAAAAAGACATAGGATTCATCGTAAGATGAAGGCGGGATTTTGAATGTTTTTCCTTAATGCGTTCAAAAGTCATATTTCCACTTGTCTTCATTTATATTCGAAACTGTAACGTATAAAAAATACCCTCCTTACCGGTTTTGCCCGGTAAAGAGGGTATTTCAATAATTATAATGTTTTTTCTATCAATAATTATAATGTTTTTCCTGTCAATAATTCATATGCTTCTTCATATTTGGCAATTGTCTTATCGATTACATCTGAAGGAAGATTGTAGTCACAATCAGGATTAGCCTTGAGGTAATCTCTGACAAATTGCTTATCAAAGGAAGGCTGAGATTTTCCAGGCTCGTAACCTTCTACAGGCCAGAAGCGGCTGCTGTCAGGTGTAAGCATCTCATCTGCAAGTACAACCTCGCCATTTTCATTAAGTCCAAACTCGAACTTGGTATCAGCGATGATGATTCCGCGTGTAAGAGCGTAATCTGCACACTTTTTATAAAGGGCTATAGTGTAATCGCGAAGTTTCTCTGCATATTCCTGACCATGTCCGGGGAAGTCTCTTTCAAGAACTTCTACAGATCTCTCGAAATCAATGTTCTCGTCATGATCACCGATTTCTGCTTTGGTAGAGGGGGTGTAGATAGGTTCAGGAAGCTTGTCACATTCTTTAAGCCCTTCAGGGAGCTTAATACCGCAGACAGTTCCGTTCTCCTTATAACTATTCCAGCCGCTACCTGTAATATAGCCACGAACAATACATTCAATGGGAAGCATAGTAAGCTTTTTGCAGAGCATACTGTTACCGGTAAACTGTGGACTTCTGAAAAACTCAGGCATATCAGCTGTATCTGTGCTGATCATGTGGTTGTTAACAATATCTTTGGTATAGTCAAACCAGAACTTTGACATCTGTGTGAGAACAGTACCTTTTTTCTCAACTTTGTTCTTGAGAATTACATCAAATGCGGAGATTCTGTCAGTTGCTACCATAATAAGTGCATCACCAACATCATAAATCTCACGAACCTTACCTTCTTTTACCGGACTATATTCCTGCATAATTATCCTCCCTTTGGCTTTAACTGTGATTTACAATTTAATGATTTATGAATGATAATGAAAATCTTTCATAAATCTTTAGATTCCTGAACGCATATTATTTGTGTTCATAAATCTTAGATAAAATGATATTAATCATCATTATCTTCATCTTCATTAGTACTGTATACAGTACGCTTTCTTGCCATAGCATCACTTTCAAGATACTCATCGTAAGTAGAACGCTTGTCGATAAGTGAGCCGTCAGGCAGGATCTCCATTATTCTGTTAGCTGTTGTCTGAACAACCTGGTGATCACGGCAGGCAAATAGCTCAACGCCGGGGAACTTGATCATACCCTGGTTAAGTGCCGTGATTGATTCCATATCAAGGTGGTTTGTGGGCTCATCGAAGATAAGGCAGTTGGCACCGCTAATCATCATCTTACTGAGCATACATCTTACTTTTTCACCACCGGAGAGGACTTTGACCTTTTTAACACCATCCTCACCTGCAAAGAGCATACGGCCAAGGAATCCGCGGACATAAGTTACATCCTTTATTTCAGAATATCCTGTGAGCCATTCTGTGATTGTATAGTCATTATCAAATTCTTTAGTGTTGTCCTTGGGGAAGTAAGCCTGTGATGTTGTTACGCCCCATTTGTATGTTCCCTCATCAGGCTCGATTTCACCTGTAAGTATCTGGAACAGAGTGGTTTTTGCAAGCTCATTACCGCCTACAAATGCGATCTTGTCATCATGCTGGACAACAAAAGAAATGTTATCAAGAACTTTTTCACCATTAATAGTCTTGCTGATGCCATCTACTGTAAGGACTTCATTACCGATTTCTCTGTCAGGTCTGAAGTCGATGTAAGGATATTTTCTTGAAGAAGGCTTGATGGTATCAAGCTCGATTTTTTCAAGGGCCTTCTTACGGGAAGTAGCCTGCTTGCTCTTACTTGCGTTAGCGGAGAAACGAGCGATGAACTCCTTCAATTCCTTGATCTGTTCTTCCTTCTTCTTATTGGCTTCCTTCATCTGACGGATCATCAGCTGTGATGACTCATACCAGAAGTCGTAGTTTCCGGCATAAAGCTGCATTTTGCCATAATCGATATCAGCAATATGTGTACATACTTTATTCAGGAAGTAACGATCGTGGGATACGACGATGACTGTATTCTCAAAGTTAATGAGGAATTCCTCAAGCCATGCAATAGCGTCCATGTCAAGGTGGTTGGTAGGCTCGTCCAGAAGAAGAATATCCGGATTACCGAAAAGTGCTCTTGCAAGAAGTACCTTAACCTTCTGATTACCGTCAAGCTCCTTCATAAACTTGTAGTGAAGATCGGTATCAATACCAAGACCATTAAGAAGGCTCTCGGCATCTGACTCAGCTTCCCATCCGTTCATCTCTGCGAACTCGCCTTCAAGCTCGCTGGCGCGGATACCATCTTCATCAGTAAAATCTTCTTTTGCGTAAATAGCATCCTTTTCCTTCATTATTTCGTAGAGGCGGGCATTACCCATGATGACAGTATCAAGTACTGTGAACTCATCATATTTAAAGTGATCCTGCTCAAGGAAGGAGAGACGCTGACCGGGAGTTATTACTACATCGCCGTTTGTGGTCTCAAGTCTGCCGGATAATATCTTAAGAAAAGTTGATTTTCCGGCGCCGTTGGCACCGATGATACCGTAGCAGTTACCCTCGGTAAATTTTATATTTACATCTTCAAACAGAGCCTTTTTTCCGACTCTTAATGTGACATTGTTTGCACTTATCATGCTTAGGATTCCTCCAAATGTGTTTCTACTATAATTATGTAACCAACATGGTATTATATTTGATACATTTGAAAAAAGCAATTAAATAAAAATAATTTACATTTTATAGCAAAAAGGTGGAAAAACATCGAAAAAATTGTGAAAAAAGCCTTGACATTTTATTTTTTTATACTTGTAAAAATTTGCGTTAGATATTAAAATACTCTAGGCGTTTTAAATAAGAAATGTATATTAGGAAGTCAGGTAGTTACTTTGAAGGTTTTGCTTATAGTTGTTATTTTACTAATTCTTTACCTATTGGCCATTATGCCACGTATGTTTGGAAGACCTTCTGCGGACAGACTTCTTAAACAGAATCTTTATGCGCACAGAGGATTGCATGATAACAGGACTACAGCTCCGGAGAATTCCATGGCTGCATTTAAAAAGGCTGTTGATGCGGGGTATGGAATAGAACTTGATGTTCAACTCTCTAAGGATGGGGTTCCGGTTATTTTCCACGATTTTACATTGGCAAGAGTTGCCAGATATGAAGATGAATGCATTCCTGAAGATGCAGTACGCAATGAGGATGGCAGTATAGGTGTTGCCGGTAAGGTAATTGATTACACCTATGAGGAGCTGCAGCAATTTCATTTACTTGATTCAGATGAGAAGATCCCGAAGTTTGAAGATTTTCTGAGAATGGTAGATGGGAAGGTTCCGCTTATCATCGAACTGAAGATTGAATTATTTGATACAACAGTTTGTCCTGTAGTTGACAATATGCTTCGTAATTATAAGGGAGTTTATTGTATCGAATCCTTTAATCCTTTAGGACTTTGGTGGTATCGCCGGAATCATAAGGAGGTATTCAGAGGTCAGCTTTCAGAGGAGTTTTTCAGAGAGCCTGAAACACTTTGGCATACACCGCTTTATTATTTACTGGCGTTTCTTATTTTTAACTTTCTGACTAAGCCGGATTTTGTTGCATATAATCATAAATATGCTGGGAATCTGTCAAGAATGATTTGCCATGGCTTATATAGGAATACTGCTGCAGCCTGGACTATTAAGTCCCAGGAAGAGCTTGATAATAATCGCGGCAGATTTGAGATTTTTATTTTTGAGGGATTTATCCCTGCATAATTTTTGGTAATTGCTATGCTATTCATAGTTAATTATAAATTTGTAACATAAATGGAAAGGGTTTTACCGAATCGAATAATCGGTAAGAAAGGTAGTGAAATGGCGAAAAAATACGTTTACATGTTCAGCGAAGGCGACATGACCATGAGAAACCTTCTTGGCGGTAAGGGTGCTAACCTCGCTGAGATGACATCAATCGGACTTCCTGTACCTCAGGGCTTCACAATTTCTACAGAAGCTTGTACACAGTACTATGAAGATGGTCGTAAAATCAACGACGAGATCATGGCTCAGGCTATGGAAGGCGTTAAGAAGATGGAAGAGATCAACGGCAAGAAGTTTGGTGATCTTCAGAATCCTCTTCTTGTATCAGTTCGTTCAGGTGCTCGTGCATCAATGCCTGGTATGATGGATACAATTCTTAACCTTGGTCTTAATGACGAGGTTGTAAATGCAATGATCAAGGGCAATCCTGATCCTGCATTCGAGCGTTTCGTATATGATTCATATCGTCGTTTCATCCAGATGTTCTCTGACGTTGTTATGGAAGTTGGTAAGAAGTACTTCGAGCAGCTCATCGACAAGATGAAAGAGCAGAAGGGTGTTAAGTTTGACGTAGACCTTACAGCAGCAGATCTTAAGGAACTTGCTGAGCAGTTCAAGGCTGAGTACAAGAATCAGCTTGGTACAGATTTCCCTTCAGATCCTGTAGAGCAGCTTAAGCTTGCTATCGAGGCTGTATTCCGTTCATGGGATAACCCTCGTGCTAACGTTTACCGTCGTGACAATGATATCCCTTATTCATGGGGAACAGCTGTTAACGTAATGCCTATGGTATTCGGTAACCTTAATAACGAGTCTGGTACAGGTGTTGCATTTACACGTGACCCTGCAACAGGTGAGAATAAACTTATGGGTGAGTTCCTTATCAACGCTCAGGGTGAGGACGTAGTTGCTGGTGTTCGTACACCTATGCCGATCGCTCAGATGGAGAAGGAATTCCCTGAAGCATACGCTGAGTTCATCAAAGTTTGTGATACTCTTGAGAACCACTATCACGATATGCAGGATATGGAGTTCACAGTTGAGAACAAGAAGCTTTACATGCTTCAGTGCCGTAATGGTAAGAGAACAGCTCCTGCTGCTCTTAAGATCGCTTGTGACCTTGTTGATGAGGGACACAAGACTCCTGAAGAAGCTGTAGCAATGATCGATCCTCGTAACCTTGATACACTTCTTCATCCTCAGTTCGACGCTGCTGCTCTTAAGGCTGCTACTCCTATGGGTAAGGGTCTTGGTGCATCACCCGGTGCTGCTTGCGGTAAGGTTGTATTCACAGCTGATGACGCTGTAGCATGGGCTGAGAGAGGTGAGAAGGTTATCCTTGTTCGTCTTGAGACATCACCTGAAGATATCACAGGTATGAAGGCTGCTCAGGGTATCCTTACAGTTCGTGGTGGTATGACATCACACGCTGCCGTTGTTGCTCGTGGTATGGGTGAGTGCTGCGTTTCAGGTTGTGGCGACATCAACATGGACGAAGAGAACAAGAAGTTCACACTTGCTGGTAAAGAGTTCCACGAAGGAGACTTCATCTCAATCGACGGTACAACAGGTAACATCTATGATGGCGTTATCAAGACTGTAGATGCTCAGATCGCAGGCGAGTTTGGCCGTATCATGGATTGGGCTGACCAGTTCAGAAAGCTTAAGGTTCGTACAAATGCTGATACACCCGCTGATGCTAAGAAGGCTCGTGAGCTTGGTGCTGAGGGTATTGGTCTTTGCCGTACAGAGCACATGTTCTTCGAGGAAGACAGAATTGCTGCATTCCGTGAGATGATCTGCTCAGATACAGTAGAAGAGAGAGAAGCTGCACTTGAGAAGATTCTTCCTTATCAGCAGAACGACTTCAAGCAGCTCTATGAAGCACTTGAGGGATGCCCTGTTACAATCAGATTCCTTGATCCTCCGCTTCATGAGTTCGTTCCTACAACAGAAGAAGAGATCAAGAAGCTTGCTGATGCTCAGAACAAGAGCGTTGAAGACATCAAGGCTATCATCGCTTCACTTCATGAGTTCAACCCTATGATGGGTCACAGAGGATGCCGTCTTGCAGTTACATATCCTGAAATTGCTAAGATGCAGACAAAGGCTGTTATCCGTGCAGCACTTGAGGTTCAGAAGGCTCATGCTGATTGGAATGTTAAGCCTGAAATCATGATCCCTCTTGTATGTGAAGTTAAAGAGCTTAAGTTCGTTAAGAAGGTTGTATGTGAGACAGCTGATGCTGAAATCGCTGCAGCTGGTGCTAAGCTTGAGTATGAGGTTGGTACAATGATCGAGATCCCGAGAGCTGCTCTTACAGCTGATGAGATCGCTAAGGAAGCTGATTTCTTCTGCTTCGGTACAAACGACCTTACACAGATGACATTCGGATTCTCTCGTGATGATGCTGGTAAGTTCCTTAACGCTTACTATGATGAGAAGATCTTCGAGAACGATCCTTTCGCTAAGCTTGATCAGACAGGTGTTGGTAAGCTTATGGATATGTCACTTAAGCTTGGTAAGCCCGTTAATCCTAACCTTCACGTTGGTATCTGCGGAGAGCACGGTGGAGATCCTTCATCAGTTGAGTTCTGCCACAAGATTGGTCTTGACTATGTTTCATGCTCACCTTTCCGTGTACCTGTTGCTAGACTTGCAGCAGCTCAGGCAGCTATCGCTAACAAATAATATTCGCGTTAATCGCGTTATGTACTCGGCTTAATAAAGGTCGGACACTATTCATTATGGATATGTGTCCGGCCTTTCATACATTAATCAATCTTATTAAATGCTACTCAAAATTTAGAGATATTTTTATGTTTTCTAACTTTTTTGATATAGAATACAGGTAAAACAGATATAATATTGTTATCGTTAAAATCCGATAGGTACTTGTTTGGAAAATATGGGATTTCTGGCATTTTACACTTTCAGATGGGAAGCGATAAAAAGATATTTCATTTTTAAAATTGGAGGGTTAATACATGGAGAAATGGACACGCGTTAAGTATCATCCAAATCTGCCACTCAGAGAGGATGGTTGCAAGGTTACTGCATCTAAGGAGCATATTGAGATATCCAAAAATGCAGCTAAAGAGGGTATGGTCCTGTTAAAAAATGATGGTGAAACATTGCCGCTTAAAAGAGGACAGAGGATCGCTCTTTTTGGAAAAGCTACTATAGATTATGTTAAAGGTGGTGGCGGAAGTGGTGATGTCACTGTTCCTTATGTAACAAATCTTGCAGAAGGGTTTAATAAGTTGCCGGGACAGGTGTCGTTATTTAATGATTCCGTTTCATTTTATGAGGATTATGTATCTGCTAAGTATAAGAACGGAATTCTTCCGGGTCTTATAGCAGAGCCTGAAGTTCCACAGGATCTTTTTGCTAAGGCCAGAGCCTTTACAGATACAGCAATTGTTTCGTTTAGCAGATATTCCGGAGAGGGCTGGGACAGAAAGAGTGATAAGGTTATTGACCGTAAACTCAAAGATGTTGACCAGGAGCTTATTGATATAACGGATAAGCTTTTTGAGCGCGGAGATTTTTATTTATCCAAGGCAGAAAAGAAACTACTGGATGACGTAAGAAAATCCTTTGATAAGACTATCATAGTACTTAATATTGGAGGCATGTTTGATGTTTCCTGGATCAAAGATAGTGAAGATATAAGTGCTGCGCTCATTGCATGGCAGGGAGGCATGGAAGGCGGACTTGCAACAGCAGAGCTTCTTTGCGGACTTGGCAATCCCAGTGGTAAGCTCTCGGATACTTTTGCAAAAGATTTGGCGGATTATCCCGGAACAGAGCATTTCCATGACTCTGATGATTATGTAGAGTATGAAGAAGATATTTATGTGGGCTACAGATATTTTGAAACCATGAAGGATGCAGCTAAGAAGGTAGTTTATCCTTTTGGCTATGGACTTTCATATACCGAATTTAGTTTAAATCACATCAAAGTCAGTGATGATGACGGTAAGATATCGGTTAAGCTGAATGTTACAAATATCGGTAACTGCGCCGGTAAGGAAGTAGTTCAGGTTTATTTTAGTGCACCTCAGGGTAAACTTGGTAAGCCTGAAAGACAGCTTATAGGCTTCAAGAAAACGGCAGAGCTTTTGCCAGGGCAGACACAGAGAATAATTATCGAGTTTTCAGCAGATGAAATGGCTTCCTATGATGATCTTGGAAAGGTTAAGAAGTCTGCTTATGTGCTTGAAAAGGGTAAATATAAATTCTATGTGGGCACAGATGTAAGAAATGCTAAAAAGGTAGATACCGAGTATACTTTGGATGATAACAGAGTAGTCCTTCAGCTTACAGAGAGAATGGCTCCTGCAGCTCTTACTAAGCGTCTTCTGGCTGATGGTTCCTATGAGATGCTTCAGCAGAGAGATATTACAAAATATAATGAGAATGTGCTTAGAGATATGCCATGTGAAGAGCCTGATTTACCGACTCCCAGAGTTCGACCGGAAGGACCAAGATGCTGCTTTAAGCCATCAGAGAAACCTCAGCTCATCGATGTCTTTAATGGTAAACTTTCACTTGATGAATTTGTGAAAGCACTTTCTGATGAGGATGTTGCATGGCTTGTAGGAGGTCAGCCTAATGTCGGCGTAGCCAATACCTTTGGATACGGTAACAACAATGAATTTGGTATTCCTAATGTTATGACAGCAGATGGCCCTGCAGGTCTTCGTATTCAGCCACAGGTCGGGGTGAAGACTACTGCATTTCCTTGCGCAACACTTCTTGCCTGCACCTGGGATCCGGATATAACCGAAAAGGTTGGTATCGCCGGAGGTGAGGAAGTAAAAGAGAACAATATTGGCGCATGGCTTACACCTGCTATAAATATTCACAGATCACCTCTTTGTGGAAGAAATTTCGAGTACTATTCAGAGGATCCATATCTTACAGGAAAGATGGCTGCAGGAATGGTCCGCGGAATTCAGAGTAATAATGTTGCAGCTACAGCTAAGCATTTCGCATTGAATAATAAAGAGACCAACCGTAAGAACAGTGATTCCAGAGCTTCTGAGAGAGCTATAAGAGAAATATACCTGAAGGCCTTTGAGATTGTTGTAAAGGAATCACATCCCTGGAGCATTATGACTTCCTACAATATTATTAATGGAAGACGTGCTTCTGAGAATGAGGATTTGCTGAATGGAATTCTTAGAGGTGAGTGGGGATTTGATGGAATGGTTACAACTGACTGGTGGACTTTTGGTGAAAACTATAAGGAATGTAAAGCCGGAAACGATATAAAAATGGGCTGTGGCTATCCTGATAGAATATTGGCAGCACTTGAAAAGGGCGCTATATCCAGAGATGAGCTTAATACAGCAGTTAAAAATATCCTCACACTTATATTGAGAATTGATTGATGCTGAAGTGGTATGCATGGCATGATGAAAGTCTTTTCCAATAAAAGCTGCGTTCGATAAATTTATTATGATACAGAAATCCCCGGGCATATGCCCGGGGTAATATATTTTACGATTGATCTTTTACCACTACTTTTCCTCCGTTCTTCACACTATCCTGTTGAAGAAGCTCAATGGCGGAGGCTGCAATTTCGTAATACATTTCTGCATTATCCTTCAATTCAGCCATTTTTTTCATATTATTTTCGCAGAATTTTCTGGCTTCTGATATATCAGTCTGAGAGAAAACTTTACTGCCGCAATAAAGAGTTCCTGTAGTTGAATCGAAGTGTGAAGCTTCCTTCTTTTTTTCTCCACTCATGCCCATAACACCTGCGAGTGAACGAATCAAATCTTCACGATTACCAGCCATAGTTATCCTCCATATAAAAAATATCCGAATAAAACTTTAAATATATTTTCGCACAGAGGGTTTTATTTGACTATAAACTACTTATAATAAAATTATTAAAAACTTAAGAAAAGGGGAAAAGTTTTGGATATAGCTGTATTTAGCGACATTCATGGAAACAGTGCGGCGCTTCAGGCATGTATCGACTACTGCATGGGGAAGGGGATTACAAATTATATTCTGCTGGGTGATTTTATTTCTGATTGTCCAGGTGTAAAAAAAACCATGGAATTAATATACGTTTTAAAGCAGTATTTTACTTGCTATATAGTTAGAGGAAACCGAGAGGAATACATGCTTAATTATAGAAAAAACGGCGAAACTGGGTGGGAGAAAGGATCCGGGAGTGGAAGTCTTTTGTATACATATGAGAGGCTTACTGACAAGGATTTTAACTTTTTTGACAGCTTACCTATATATGGAATCTGGAATCCCAAAAAGACCATGGGTTTTGAATATTGCCACGGCTCACCGACTTCAGCATCTGAGCTTTTATTTGGGGATAAACGTAATACGAAGAAAATAATGAATAAATTGAAGACGGATATTCTTTTTCATGGGCATACGCATGTGCAGGAAAGTTTTTTATATAGGGGAAAAAGGGCTGTTAATCCAGGCGCTCTCGGGCTTCCAAGAAATAAGAATTGTTTTGCTGAATTTGCCATAGTGCACAGTGGAAGAAGTGGCTGGGAGGAAGAACTCATTCAGGTAAAATATGACAGGCATGCGTTAATAAAAGAGTTTCAGACGAGTGGGCTTATGGAATACGCACCTGCCTGGGCGGCAGCAACAATGCATACCATAAGGACCGGTATAGATTTAAGTGAAGCAATTCTCTTGCAGGCAATGCGATTATGTGAAGCAGAAAGAGGAATAGTCAGATGGCCGGTGATTCCGGAGAAGTATTGGGCAGAGGCATTAAAGCAAAATTTCATAGATCTTGCAGGCAAGGATATACCAAAACCAAGGAATAATGATTGATGTTTTTCAAATTATTGCTGTCAGGGGTATTGATTTTTTTAATGTGTGTGGTAATATTATGTCTAGTGATTAGCACTCAAAACTAATGAGTGCTAACAATCCAAATAGCTTATTAGAGAATGATAATATAAAGGAGGCAATTGTAATGAAGTTAGAACCACTTGCAGACAGAGTCGTACTTAAGGCACTTGAAGCTGAGGAGACTACTAAATCAGGAATCGTACTTCCAGGTGCTGAGAAGGAGAAGCCCCAGCAGGCAGAGGTTATTGCTGTTGGACCCGGCGGTATCGTAGATGGTAAGGAAGTTAAGATGCAGGTTAAGACCGGTGATAATGTAATTTATTCAAAATATGCTGGAACAGAGGTTAAGCTTGATGATGTAACATACATCATTGTTAAGCAGAATGATATCTTAGCTATCATCAAATAATTAGATTTATATAGAGCCTGATGAAGGTAATATAAAAAACGGAGGCAAATAGAAATGGCAAAGACAATTAAATATGGCGCTGATGCCCGCACAGCTATGGTTGAAGGCGTTAATAAGCTTGCAGATACAGTAAGAGTAACAATTGGTCCTAAGGGAAGAAACGTAGTTCTTGATAAGAGCTATGGTGCTCCTACAATCACTAACGACGGTGTTACAATCGCTAAGGAGATCGAGCTTGAGGATGCTTATGAGAACATGGGCGCTCAGCTTGTTAAAGAAGTTGCTACTAAGACTAACGATGTAGCAGGTGATGGTACAACAACAGCTACAGTTCTTGCACAGGCTATGATAAATGAAGGTGTTAAGAACCTTGCTGCAGGTGCTAACCCCATCGTACTTAGAAAAGGTATGAAGAAGGCTACAGATGCTGCTGTTCAGTCTATCAGCAAGATGGCTACTAAGGTTAAGGGTAAAGATCAGATCATGAGAGTTGCAGCAGTTTCATCAGGTGATGATGAAGTTGGTCAGATGATCGCTGATGCAATGGAGAAGGTTTCAAACGATGGTGTTATCACAATCGAGGAATCAAAGACAATGCTTACAGAGCTTGACCTTGTAGAAGGTATGCAGTTCGATCGTGGATATATCTCAGCTTACATGGCTACAGATATGGACAAGATGGAAGCTAACCTTGATGATCCTTATGTTCTTATCACAGATAAGAAGATTTCAAATATTCAGGATATCCTTCCTCTTCTTGAGCAGATCGTTAAGACAGGTGCTAAGCTCCTTATCATCGCTGAGGATGTTGATGGTGAAGCTCTTACAACACTTATTGTTAATAAGCTTCGTGGTACATTCAATGTAGTAGCTGTTAAGGCTCCCGGCTATGGTGACAGAAGAAAGGCTATGCTTGAAGATATCGCTATTCTTACAGGCGGTAAGGTAATCAGCTCAGATCTTGGTCTTGAGCTTAAAGATACAACTATGGATGATCTTGGTCGTGCTAAGAGCATCAAGGTTGAGAAGGAAAAGACAACAATCGTTGATGGTCTTGGCGAGAAGAGTGAGATCGAGGCTAGAATCGCTCAGATCAAGAAGCAGATTGAAGATACAACATCTGATTTCGATAAGGAAAAGCTTCAGGAGAGACTTGCTAAGCTCGCTGGCGGTGTTGCAGTTATCAGAGTTGGTGCTGCTACAGAGACAGAGATGAAGGAAGCTAAGTATCGTATGGAGGATGCTCTTAACGCAACCAGAGCTGCTGTTGAAGAAGGTATCATCTTTGGTGGTGGTAGTGCATATATCCACGCTTCTAAGGAAGTTGCAAAGCTTGCTGATACACTTGAAGGTGATGAGAAGACAGGTGCTAAGGTAGTACTTAAGGCTCTTGAAGCTCCTCTTTACCACATTGCAAACAATGCAGGTCTTGATGGATCAGTTATTGTTAACAAGGTTAAGGAATCTGAGCAGGGTATTGGTTTCAATGCATATTCAGAAGAGTATGTAGATATGGTTAAGGATGGTATCATCGATCCTGCTAAGGTTACAAGAAGTGCACTTCAGAATGCTACATCAGTAGCATCAAGCTTCCTTACAACAGAAGCTGCAGTAGCTACTGTTAAGGAGCCCGTACCTCCGATGCCTGCAGGAAACCCTGGAATGGGCATGATGTAATCTGACATTTAAATAGAAATTATTGAAGACGGCCAGCTTATTTGTGATAAGTTGGTCGTCTTTCTTTATATCTAGTGCTACTGTCATCAAATAAGTCGACTTTATTACTTGTCTAAATTGTCTTCTGCTGCGTTGGCATCAATCGCCGTACCGCCCGGTACGACTCATTCCTCCGCCTTGCAGAAGAACAATTTATACTTCGTAAAAAGTCGAGGTATTTAATGACAGCAGCACTAGCAAAAATTCATGAATATATTCTGCTTTTTGTCGGCATGAAGTCACGCGCTGCTTTATGGATAGAATGGTTACTTATAGAATAAATCAGGTCTTAAGATTGAATTCCGAAACGGCTCTTGTTAAGCCCATGTTGTATTTAAGGATTTGTTTTGTCATTTCCTTTGCCATATCTCTGGCGATAATAGTATTCTCAGATTTATTTACATTGTTAAATTCATTTAATTCTTTTTGCATATTGTCAATCATGTAACTGATACTATATACAGAATCAGCCATGTTATGCATTAGCATTATGGCATCGTCTATATTATCGAGAAGATATCTGCGCATATCCAATATTGGTATCCTGTAAATGATACAATCATTATAAGTAACTGCAGTATATACGGACGGTTTTTGGGTGAAAAATCCGAGTTCTCCAACAAAATTACCCTTTGATAGTATGCCCAGAAGACATTCATTTTTTGTGCCATAACCGGTATAAATCTCCACATTACCACTTACAATTTTATGCAGATCTTTATTTTTTTCACCTTCCTTTATTATGATTGTTCCCTCTGGCACAGATATATTCATAAGGACCTCCTCTTAGAAATACAATAACTATAATAAAATTATACATGAATCAGTATATGCGAAAGCAGAATAATGTTTATTTAAAAATAAATATTATATAAAATAAAAAATTGAAGACTTTATGATTTTTATCTCGTTATATTATATGAGAGACGAAAATAAGATTTTTCTGGTGATATTGGAGCTAAAGGGTGAAAAAAGTAGAGGCAAAGGACAATTTAATACGCTGGATGGACCAATATAAGAAGCTGGTTTTTTCCATCTGCCTTAGAATGACCGGAGATTATTTTACAGCAGAAGATATTGCTCAGGAAACTTTCCTCTCGGCATATATGCACATGGACAGCTTTGATGGAGAAAATGAAAAGGCCTGGATTTGCAGAATTGCGGCAAATAAATGTACAGATTATCTGCGTAGTGCTGCTGTAAGGGCTCTTCCGACTGCAGAAGATGAGATGCCTGATTTGGATGACGGTTATTTGGGCGGAGGTATTTCTTCAAATAATCCGGCAGAAATATACGAATCAGAAGCAGTTATGAGTAGCTTCACAAAATGTTGTAAAGAATTACCGGATGGCTACAATGAAGTGGCTCTTGAGCATTTCGTGAATGGAAGGACAGCAAAAGAGATTGCAGAAGAAAATGGATCAAACATAAAAACAGTACAGACAAGAATTTATCGTGCGAAAGAAATGCTGAAAAAATCTTATGGAGAGGAGTGGCTTCGTGCATGAATGATGATTTTAAATATTTAAGCGATGATGATTTGAATAGTCTTATCGAATCAACTGAAAAAGCAGGCCTTCTTGAACCTCCGATTAATTTTGAGGCAGAAGTGCTAAAGAGACTTGAAAGAGCAGAAATGAAAAGCACTGTTTCTTTTGAGGACAAAAAGAGAGAGTACAAGAAATTCAGATTTCAGGTATGTATGGCCATGGCTGCTGCGGTTCTATTTCTGATAGTTTCGCCATTTATATCGGAGAGTGACAGCATAAATGCTATAAAAGCTCAGGTAGTTGAAAAACAGACTTCAGAAAGAATAAGAACAAATTACGTGTCAGCAATTTTAGGAAATCACGTAATGAGTGAGACGATGACCGGATGTCATTTTGATAAGGACAAGGAGGATTGATATGAAAGCACAGAAGAGAGGATTTTTTAATTTTATATTTGCATTTATGCCGGGGGCTGCTGAAATGTATATGGGGTTCATGAAAATGGGAATAAGCATTATGGGCAGCTTTATGGGAATGATAGGAATCATAGGCTTTTTAGGATTAAGTGATGCGTTTATGATTATACCGGTTGTACTGTGGTTTTATGCCTTTTTCCATGCAAGAAATCTTGCAACCTGTAATCCTCAATTTTTCATGACAGTACAGGATGATTATTTTTGGAATGAGCTTTTTGGTGAGAAAAAGATAAATATTCAATCATCAACTGCAAGAAAGATTGTTGCCTGGGTTCTCATTATCGCCGGCTTATCAATAATATGGAATATGATAATGAGCCCTATTTCTGAAGGCTTGAATTATATCGCGGATTTAACCGGACTGGCTATCTTCGAAATTATAAATAATGCATTTTATTTTTTACCTACATTCATATTCGCAATTGTAATCGTATATATCGGAATAAGACTTATTATTGGAAAAAAGAAAGACCTGTATATTACTGATAAATATATGGATAGTACACCCATTTATACTCAAAATGAGTTTACCAAGAAAGATGATCAGGAAAAAGGTCAGGGTGTTATTTGATTTTGAGAAGAGCACCTAGAGCCATACAAGTCCACTTAGGCAGACTTTATCGAGCTTAGTGGAGCGAGGAACAGAATAGAAATTCAAAGATACCTTGTCAAATACTAAAAAAGAAGGTGGATCACAATACGGGTCCACCTTCTTTTTATAGTTTATTTAGAAGTCAACTTCTGTGTCGTAGTAGCAGCACTTAAGAAGTTTTTCCATCTCTTCCTGACTGGGCTGACGAGGATTTGATCCTGTGCAGGCATCAAGGAGAGCGTTGGCAGCAATGTCATGAAGTCTCTCAAGGAAAACATCCTCAGGTACAAAGCCCTGTTCTGCCGGAAGGCCATCAGCACCGTAATGATTGATGCTGTGAGGAATATTGAGGTCATCATTCATCTTACGGAGATACTTAATAAGAAGGTCTACCTTCTCGTCATCAGTTGATCCTCCAAGATGCATGTAATCAGCAATAACACCATAGCGCTTCTTAGCTACAGGATCCTTTGCGTTGAATGCAACGACCTTAGGAAGATACATAGCATTTGCAGCACCATGAATAATGTGAGCGCCGAGATCAGCGAAAACAGCACCGGTCTTGTGAGCCATAGAGTGAACGATACCAAGGAGTGCATTAGAGAATGCCATACCTGCAAGGCACTGAGCATTGTGCATAGCATCTCTTGCTTCCATGTCTTCGTTATATGACTTAACAAGGTTGTCCATGATCATTTCGATTGCGTGGATAGCAAGCGGATCTGTGTAGTCACAGTTAGCTGTAGAAACATAAGCCTCAATAGCATGAGTAATAGCATCCATACCTGTGTGAGCAACAAGCTTTTTAGGCATTGTGTGTGCAAGCTCGGGATCAACGATAGCTACATCGGGAGTAATCTCAAAGTCTGCGATAGGATACTTGATACCCTTCTGATAATCAGTGATGATTGAAAAAGCTGTAACCTCTGTTGCTGTGCCTGAAGTAGAAGAGATAGCACAGAACTTAGCTTTTGTGCGAAGCTTCGGAAGACCGAATACTTTACACATATCTTCAAATGTGGTGTCAGGATACTCATACTTGATCCACATAGCTTTAGCTGCATCAATAGGTGAACCGCCGCCGATAGCAACAATCCAGTCAGGCTGGAATTTCTCCATGGCTGCTGCACCCTTCATAACAGTTTCAACGGAAGGATCGGGCTCAATACCCTCATAGAGCTCAACTTCCATTCCTGCTTCCTTCAAATACTCTTCAACCTTCTGAAGGAATCCCCCTCTTTTCATAGATCCGCCACCTGTGCAGACCATAGCTCTTTTGCCCTCAAAAGTCTTTAACGCCTCAAGAGCACCTTTTCCGTGATAGATGTCTCTGGGCAATGTAAAACGTGCCATACTAAAAAACCTCCTTATTGCTTATTGAATTTGTTAAAAATGTTAAACAAATAACGTAACCCTAAGGATTATTATAGTATAAAACGTCAAAAATAAAAAGCAAAATAAGTATTTATATGTGAAATATGACCTTCTTAACAAAGAGATGAAAATGCGTTCAAGAATCCTGCCTTTGGCAGGATACACCCCTTACTTCGCGAGGACCTGCCCCATACGATTCCCGTTTTCATGAAGAAAAATATGAAACTATGCATATCAGCAAAACTGTTACTTGATTGAATTACACTTAATTTACTATTAGTACTATACTTTAATCTCTATTAGTACTATATTTAGAAACTTTCTTAATACACTGTTTTAGTACTATATTTAAGATACTTTTTTAATACACTGTTTTAGTACTATCGTATATAAAATCCATGAGAATACTCCGGTAGTGAACCATGCCAGTGCATCACCTGCTACTGCGATGGCATAACTGTGAAGTCTGATTGAAACATAGGCTGTTAAAAGCCTTGATGCCAATTCCATAAAACCAAGGGTTAGAGCTGTTTTTCCGTATCCACAGGCCTGCATGGCATTTCTGTATATGAAAATCATACAAAGCGGGATATAGAATAGGGCAGCTTCTGTAATATATATTCTGCAATAAGGCATATATTCTGCAAGATTTACACTACTGTCAAAGAACAGAGAAACAATATAAGGCATAAGAACAACACTTAAAATACCGGTTATTATAGAATACACCACAGATATTTTCATAGCATCCTTTGTACCCTGGTGAACTCTGTCCAGATTCCCAAAACCGTAGTTTTGTCCTACATAGGCAGCTGTAGCCTGACCGATTGAAGGCATGCCTGCTGTCATTAGATTTACAACTTTTCCGGCAGCCGTAAATCCGCCAATTGCAACAGACTGATATATGTTGATTGATGCCTGCATTACCATTGTGCCTGATGAAGTTATTCCGAATTGAAGTGCCATGGGAATGCCGATATTCAGCTGTTTTGCTGCAAAATTGGCATCCATCTTCCAGCAACCTTTCTGGGGCCTTAGAAGATCAACGTTCTTATAAATGTATATTGCACACAGGATAACAGAAATTCCCTGCGAGAGATCTGTAGCAAGGGCAGCACCAAAGGTTCCAAGACGGAAAACTACGATAAATAATAAATCCAGCAAAATGTTTAAAAATGCTGAGAAAATCAAAAAGTACAGAGGTGTTTTACTGTTACCTATTGCTCTTAGTGAAGATGCGAGAAGGTTATATCCTATAAGTGCTATACTGCCTGCGCATATTGTAATTATGTAGGAATAAGCATCCTTGTATATGTCATCAGGAGTATTCATTATATGTAGCAAAGAAGGCATGACCAAAATAGCTATAACAGTTACAACGAATGTACTTATGATGCCAAGTAAGATTGCATTGATGAAAGCCTTTTTTGTTCCGGCATCATCACCTGCACCGAATTTATGGCTGATAAGCACTGTGTATCCTGTGGTAAGACCATTGGCAAGTCCCATGATCATGAACATGATAGTTCCTGTGGATCCCACCGCTGCCAAAGCTTTTGGTCCAACGAAACGTCCGACTATAACTGTATCCACCATATTATAAAATTGCTGGAATATGAATCCTAAAAATATCGGTATAACAAATCTCAATAAAATATTAAGAGGCTTTCCCTCGGTCATTTTTCCGTTCATAAGTACATTCTCCATAGACATACGAAATTATTTATATGATTTTATGCTCTAAAAAAATCATTTTCAATATAGCTTTTATAAAAAACTTGAAAATTTTAGATAATAATAATATAATTTAGGAAAATATAAAATAGTTCAGAACAAATTAAAAATAAATCAATGTCTAAGATTAACTTATAACCTGAACTATTGATCAAAATTCTTTAAACCATTAAGGGATTAGTAGCTGTCAGCATACTTCTTTTGGAGTGCTTACAGTATCCGTATCCTGATGGAATGAGTTAGATTAAAGCTACGTTTATCAGAGGAGCTGGTTATTATGAGTAATGAGAAAGACCTTAAATACAATGAACCATGGATACTCCAGAGAGCAGATCCTTATGTTCTCAAGGCAGATGATGGTTTTTATTATTTTACTGCATCTGTGCCCGAATACGACAGAATTGCACTTAGAAGATCAACTACTCTTCAGGGACTTAAAGATGCTGAGGAACATACAATCTGGACGAAGCATGACTCAGGGGTAATGAGTAAACATGTCTGGGCCCCGGAGCTTCATTATGTGATGGGAAAATGGTACATCTACTTTGCTGCCGGAGATGTCGATGACATATGGGCGATTCGTCCATATGTGCTTGAATGTCAGGGCGATGATCCCATAAACGATGAGTGGATCGAAAAAGGTAAAATAACAAGAGCTACTGATGATGAGTTTTCATTTGAAGCATTTTCGCTGGATGGTACAGTGTTTGAGCATAAAGGTGACTGGTATTACATCTGGGCTGAGAAGGTAGGAGTCGGAAAACAAATATCAAATCTCTATATTGCAAAAATGAAGTCACCCTATGAACTTGAGACTGTGCAGGTGCTTCTTACAACACCTGACTATGATTGGGAAAGAGTTGGTTTCTGGGTAAACGAAGGCCCTGCGGTGCTTAAAAGAAATGGCAGGATTTTTGTCACATATTCAGCCAGCGAAACAGGAATTGCATACTGCGTTGGTATGCTGACTGCTGATGAAGATGCTGACTTACTGGATCCAAGATCCTGGTCAAAAGAGCGCTATCCTGTTTTGAAGAGTGATGCAGATGCTGTTGTTTATGGCCCAGGACATAATTCATTTACTGTAGATGAGGATGGCAATGACATAATGGTTTATCATGCCAGAACCGAGACAGAGATAGTCGGAGATCCTCTTTACAATCCAAATCGCCATGCGATGTTGATGAAAATTAAATACGACGAAAGCGGTCGTCCGGTTTTTTCCTGTAGATAATAATCGGTTATTAGACTTAAATCCCTGTCTTTCGTATGAAAGATGGGGATTTTTTCCACCTTAAGGGTAATTACACTTGATTTCCTTTAGGATAAAAAACGATGCGCTATGGATGTGCCTCATGCGCAGATGAATTTTGAAAGTTAAGTTTAGTGCTGGTGCGAAAGGAATGATATGAGAAGAAGGAATTTTTATAAGAGGACGCTGGCTGCAATCTGTACTTCCCTTATGGTTGGGACTCTTTCAGGATGCGCAGGAAATGCAGCAAAAAACAATGAAGCAGAAGTCAGTGATACTCAAAGCGAGAATGCCACGAACAATAATAATGAAAGTGCAGATGCTGCACAGGGAGATGACGAAGTGAATCAGAATGAACTGAGTGAATCTGAAATAAAAAAAGGTGTATACAAAAATGCTGTGAGTTGCCATGATCCACAGATTATTCTTGCTGATGGTACTTATTATATGACAGGCAGTCATCAGATACTTGCAAAGTCAGATGACCTAAAGGATTGGAGTTATATCGGTAATGGGAACAATGTCTTTGACAACTTGTTTTCGGGCAGTCTCCCGGCTTTTTCTTATGTCGGGAAAAATGAAGAAGGTGGATATTCTGTCTGGGCAGCTAACACCTTTTACAACGAGATAATGCAAAAATATGTCATGTATTTTTGTACGACTTCTTCCTATATAAAATCAAATTTGTGCATGGCAGTGTCTGATGAACCTGGTGGAAAGTATACATATACGGATACGATTCTTTACTCCGGATTTACCAGTTCACATGCAGCTGAAACAGACATATATGATGTATTGGGAGAAGATGCGGATATAACGCCCTACTTAAAGCTTGGCGGGTATGATAACGAAAAGTGGCCAAACTGCATAGATCCCGCAATTTTTACGGATGCAGATGACAGAATGTGGATGGTTTATGGATCATGGTCAGGCGGAATTTTTCTTCTGGAACTTGATCCTGCCACAGGAAAACCAATTCATCCTATTGAAGAAGCTGAAAAAGGTGGAGAGGATGCTCCTGACCCGTACTATGGTTACAGACTTGTAGGCGGTGGACATCATGCAATTGAAGGCCCATATATTACCTATTCAAAAGAGCCAGGCTACTACTACCTTTTCCTTTCATATGGCGGACTTACAAGTAATGGAGGATATCAGATAAGGCAGTTTAGAAGCGAGAATCCCACAGGACCTTACGTTGATGCAGCGGGAAACAGGCTTGGCAACGAAGAAGATTACATGAGCTACGGACTTAAAATGATGGGGAATTATACACTTCCCAGCTTATCCGTTACCTATATGGCACCGGGAGGACAGTCTGTATTTCAGGATGAAAATGGAGAGTACTACATTGTTTATCACCAGAGATTTGATGATGGACAGGAATTCCATGAGCCCAGAATTCATAAGCTTTTCATGACAGAGGACGGATGGTTTACGGCAGCACCATTTGAATACACAGGAGATGAGAGCATTACTTCATTAGGGGAAAATGCTAATGTGACAGATGACATGCTGAATGGAACCTTTTACCTTTTATGTCATGGACTAGATGTGAATGACATAGTAAATAAGCCTGTTAAGTGCAAATTTGAAGCAGGCAGGATCGAATCATATGAAGGTGAAGATGCTCTGCAGGGAACTTATGCATTAAGTGGAGGTAAGACCTATGTGGATTTCACAATTGACGGAATCAGTTATGATGGCTGCGCTTTTACAATGACGGATGAAGCAGGTAACAATACACTATGTATATCTGCAAAAGGCACTGACAATAAGTCTCTGTGGGCAGTTAAATATCTGAAATAGAGCACGAAAAAGCAATTTTGTAAAGACAAGGCAGCAATATTTGATAAGTTTGTTTATTTACACAAAAAGTATTTTAAGTTTTTATATAAAATAACAAAAATGTAAAATTGTTTACAAAAATCTAAAATATTTATTGACGATGTAAATTGGATTAGTTAGAATTACTACATAAGTTAATTACTTAGACAAGTTTTTTAGGAGGTTTTAACATGAGAAGGAAATTTTTAGGTATTGCACTTGCAACCATCATGGGACTTAGTACAGTGACTGGTTGCGCAACAACAACTGTTGAAGAAGCAGGCGAAGCTGAGAGCACAACAGAAGCAAAGGAAGAGACTGCAAGTGGAGATACTGCAGAAGCATCTGATGCCGGTGAAGCTACTGAGACCGCAGATGCAGCAGAAGCTGAGAGTTCAGACGGATCATCTTCAGATTCTCTTACAGGTAATGGTGATAAGACACTTCATGTATTCCTTTACATGCAGGAGCATGAGAAGAAGATTTATGAAGATCTTGTAAAGCAGTTCGTAGATGAGCACAAGGATGAGATCAAGGAGGTTGTATTTGAGGTTACAACTCAGGATGAGTACAACCAGAAGATGATCGCTAACATGACAGCCAACGATATGCCTGATGTATTCTATGTAGGACCCGCAGCAGTTCGTTCTTATGTAGACAACGGATATGTTCTTCCTCTTGATGATTATGTAGATGCTGATACAATCAGCAGCGTATGGGGAACTACACAGGAGATTTACCGTTATGATGGTAAAAATGTTGGTAGCGGTTCTCTCTATGCACTTCCCAAGGATCTTTCATGCTTTGCATTTGCATACAACCAGGATCTGTTTGATGCAGCAGGACTTGAATATCCTGATCCCGAGAAGCCTTACACATATGATGAATTTATCGAAGTTTGTAAGAAGCTTACAATCGATAAGGACGGCGATGGTGAGATCGATCAGTGGGGCGTTGCTAACGCAGACCAGTTCGGTATGACTCCTTTCCTTTATTCTAATGGCGTTAAGTTCCTTAACGATGATATGACAAAGGTTAATGTTGCTAACAACGAGCCTCTTAAGGAAGCACTTACATTCTACACAAATCTTACAAAAGATGGACTTACACCTTCAGTTGAGCAGGATACAGCACTTGGCGGATATCAGAGATGGCTCGATGGACAGGTTGCATTCTATGCATGTGGTACATGGGATGTTGCAGCATTCATGGATGAGGCTACATTCCCTTACAAGTGGAACCTTTGCGGATGGCCTGTAGGACCTTCAGGTGATGGAAGATCACACACATGGATGGGTTCAGTTGGTTACTGTGTATCAGCAACATCTGAGAATCCTGATCTTGCAGCACAGCTTGCAGCTAAGCTTTCAACTGACGAAGAAGGACAGAAGGCAGTTTCCGGTATCACAACAGGTGAATCTATCCAGCTTCCTAACATCACAGAACTTGCTTATGGCGAATTCAAGGATGCAGTAAACAGCGGAAAAGTTCCTTATGCTTCAAACGTAGATGTAATCTTCGGATACTTCGACGGCAATGATCACTATGCAGCAGCTCTTCAGGAGACTGACTACACATATAACGGTGAGTGGTTCACACCTTTCTGGTCAGGCGTATTTAACATCAAGAATGGTGATATCTCTGTAGAGGATTACCTCAATCAGGTAGAGCCTGAAATGCAGGAAGCACTTGATGAAGCAATTGAACTTCAGAATTCAGCAACAAACTAATTGACATTATATCTCCTGCCTGCCAAAGGGCAGGAGATAACTTTAAACAGACTTTGAAGTGGGTTATAACTAGCATTGTTCCTTCTATATGTAAGGAACGTTTTTAAGGAGTACATGATGGCATCAAAAAAAGTAAAAGTTCGGATGTCTGCGATGGCAAAGAGAGAAGAAAGATGGGCATGGTTATTTATTGCTGCACCTTTTGTAGGGTTCATGCTTTTTATGGCTTACCCAATCGTATTTGCCCTGGTTGCCAGCGCAAGCAAATGGACCGGAATCAACTCGCTGTTGGGAAATATTGTTGGTCTTAGAAACTACATTAAGATAATAAGCGATGCTAAGTTCTGGAAGGCAATGGGAACAACTATCATCTACATGATTGGTATCCCGATTGGTATGATACTTGGAATGCTCGTAGCCATGGGACTTAACAGAAAAATCCCTGGCAAGAGAGTTCTTACTACAATGTATTATGTTCCTGTAGTATCTTCACTGGTTGCTGTATCTATCCTCTGGGCATGGGTATTTAACTATGATTATGGTCTTTTGAATGGTATCTACAAAGCGCTCACAGGAATACATGGTCCTAACTGGCTTGGAGATGAGACTATGGTTAAAGTATCCATGATCATCTTTATGGTTTGGAAAGGACTCGGAGGAACGATTATCCTTTATCTTGCAGGCTTACAGAATATCCCGAGGGATTATTATGAAGCAGCAATGATTGATGGAGCAAACAGCTGGGAGAAGTTCAGAAACATCACACTGCCTCTTCTTTCACCTGTAACCTTCTATGTTCTCATCACATCGCTTATCGGTGGGTTCCAGGTTTTTGTAGAAGTACAGGTAATGACACCTTCAGGCGGACCAAACTACAGTGCAGCAACGGTTGTATTCTATCTGTATGAAAAGGCATTTACAAACGGACAGCTTGGCTACGGAAGTGCAGTAGCTGTAATTCTTGCAATAATTATCTTCATTATCACTGCCATCAATTTCTGGGGTCAGGATAAATGGGTTAAAACTATAGAGTAAAGGAGGTGTGACAGATGGAAATGGCTTTAAAATCAAATATGAATTCACAATCGCCCAAAAGAGCGAAGTCAAGTGCTAAAGACTATCAGACAGATCGCGTCACATCTTCTAAAGAGAAGATTGTTAATATAATCATCTTTGTTTTACTCTTTGCATTTGCTATAACAATGGTGTTCCCTCTTGTTTACATGGTGGCTACATCATTCATGACTAAAAATCAGATTCTTTCAGGAACATTAACACTTTTTCCTAACCCGATCCTGATTGGAAAATACAGCCAGGTACTTAGTAAAGGCCAGTTTATAAGCGGCATTATAAATACTATTACCGTAGAAATACCGGTTCTTCTAATCGGTGGATTCACTTCATCACTTTCGGCATTTGCTTTTGCCAAGATGAATTTTAGAGGTAAAAATGCCCTTTTCCTGGCATTACTTGCAACTATCATGATTCCGTTTGCAGTAGTTATGATTCCTCAGTACGTTCTCTTTACAAAACTTGGCTGGACTAACTCACTTGCACCACTTATCATTCCTGGATGCTTCGGTAATGTCAGCATGATATTCTTCTTAAGACAGAACCTTTACAGCATACCCACAGAACTCATGGATGCAGCAAAAATCGATGGCTGTAACTATTTTGAGATTTACTACAAGATATTCCTTCCCCTTATGAAGGGAGCTCTTGGAACACAGCTTATGCTTTGGTTCATGGGAATCTGGAATGATTACCTTGCACCTACAATCTTCCTTAGAAGTGAGAAACACTGGACACTTCAGGTTGTAATCAGATCCTTCAATTCATATTATGCGATTCAAAGTGATTATGCTTTAATTATGGCTGCTTCTGTAATCGCGATGTTACCTACACTGGTATTGTTCTTCTTATTCCAGAGAGTTATCATCGAATCAATTGCTATAAGTGGAATAAAGTAAAATTTTGGGACAACAGACATCATATCTGTTGTCCCTTTTCATTTTTGTCCTTTTGATGGTATCATCAAATTACCAGAAAAGAGTTAGAAACAATTATGCAAAGACAATTGCAGCAATTTAGCTGGCAGGTTTACTTGATATAGGGGGACATATGAATAGAAGAAATAAGTATGTTATTAGAAAAATCATGGCACTTATGCTGTCGGGAGTAATTGTTTTTTCATCAGGATGTGGTGTGAATAATTCCGGAAAGGCTGCAGGAGATAAGCCGCTTGAATCCGCCGATAAAGCAGATACGGCAGGTGAGACATCAAATGATTCTCCAAATAATAACATTGCAGGTGAGACATCAAATGATTCTTCAAATAATAGCCTTGGAGATGATGAAAATAATGGATTTTCAAATAATAATGAAGAATCAAATAATGCCGGGAATAATCCTTTGGAAAATGATTCAGAAAATGATAACTCTACAAATGGAGAAGCATCCAAAGAAAATAGCCCAACTGATAGTGCGCTGAATGATGAGTCATCTCATGAACTCACAGATGAAGATCTTAAAGCGACTTTGGATTACACCTATCAGAGCCATCCAATGACGCTTAAGAATGGAGATACTGATTATGCCAGTGCTAACTACTATACAGTAAAACTTGATAAAAACGTAATTAACGAATTTGATAAGCTTCAAAAAACACTGGATGCTTTTGGCGCTGAAGGTGAGAAAGAGACTAACGAATTTTTCTCTTCAAGTGCACCGGAAATTAAGGAGATGTTTGAAAGCGAATGGAACATTCCTTATGAAGTGGCTCTTAATTACTATCCGATAAGAGCAGATGGAAAAGTATTTTCTTTCGTAGTCGAAGACTATGCATTTCTTGGAGGCGCTCACGGATATACATATTTTAAAGATTATAATTTTGACCCGGTAACCGGTAAAGAGATACCATTCTCAGATGTTGTAAAAAATACTGAGACATTACCGGAGATAATTGCAAATGAAATTGAAAAGCAAAATGAAGATATAGCAAAAGACTTCAGGGGATATCCTGATGACAGAAATAATTTTATCTCAAGCTTCCCTGACAGACTAAAAGAAAATGCCAAAGCTTTGTCCTGGGCATTGGATTATGATGGAGTAGTGTTTTGCTTTGAGGATTATGCAATGGGTAGCTATGCCCTTGGATGGCAGATGGTAAAAGTGAAATTCAAAGATTACCCTGAAATATTTACAGATACATATGATAATTATGATGAGAGCGAAATGCCTGACATAAATGAGATAGGAAAAGAGCTTAAAGAAGCTGATACCGTAACTGTCGATGCCACACCTTTTCTTACTGATATAACTGATAACAAAGGGAAATTCCCCGGAGGGTTAGACGATGATGGCAAAGGCGAAGATGAGGAATATGGTGAGGACTGGTGGTACCATGCTGTTGTCAAAAATCCCGGATGGACTTCTTTTACAGCAGACGGGATAGATACAGAAGCAGGAAAACCTTTATATGAATTAAGCGAAATCAGCTCAAAAACCACAGACTGGCTTAATGAAGAAACATGGTCTAAGGAAAAAGGAATAGCTCTTCCTGAAAGATTTCCATACTCAGATGAAACCTATAGCTATAGTGTTGTGAATGATGCTGATAACGGTGAACTCTCGCTTACGGTGTTTAATAATGAGCTTGGGAGTCTTGAAGGTAATTATTATTTCGATGAGTTCCTGAATCCACCTGATCAGGGAGATGGATTATTTGCAGACGTTACGACACCATATATTTACTATGCAAAAATAAAGGACAACATACTTTATGTGTCACTTGGACACAGAACCTATGCGTCAGCCAATCCTCATAAATCATATATGGTAGCAATTGATATGGCATCCGGTGAAACACTTTGGAAAAGCGATGATCAGGTATGCAGTTCATATAATTTCGTAATCCTTGGTGACAGTATTTACTGCGGATATGGATTTACCCAGGAGCCTGATTATATCTATGTGCTTAATATAAAGAATGGAAAAGTACAGCAAAAAATAAATGTAAAATCAGCTCCATATTACTTTATCGTGCAGGAAGAAACCATGTATGTGCTGACATATAATACAGAATATCTGTATAAAATAGTGGATTGACATTAATTCAAAAAAGCGCGTTCCTTATTAAAAATCAAATAGGGAAAGCGCTTTTAATATTTTATTTGAGCAAATTACTTCATTAGATGTAGGACGAGACAAGTGAAAACTTGTCTGAACGAGCGGGGCCCCACCCCGTAAGTCTGTTTGGCAGGCTTAGTGGAGCTTGCGGGCAAGTGTGTACCTGGCAGAAATTCAAAATGCTCTTATTCCTCAACTGTAATAGGACTATATGCGATCTTCACATTTATATCCTGACTGTAGTTTCCGAAGGTCTTTCCAAAAATTGTAAGACCACCAACGTGCTCAGCGTCATCAAGTACTGCCATTTTAAACTTGATATTGCTTTTACTTGTAAGAGCAAAATGATCAATAGTAACATCAGAAATCTTCAAACCATCAATAAAAGTTCCATGATGATTTATAACAAGCATCTTCAAAAGACCATACTGATTCCAGTTAGGAAACCACCAATCCGGCGTGAATATACCTTTCACATCACCAAAGTCTCCCGGGGAAACCCATGTCCCTAAAAATTCATTATTAATAAAGAAAGAAATATCAGAAGGCCATACATTATTTACACCGGGTGCCTCGCTTGATAACTCTGCAGAGATACATATTTCATCGATTTTCTGATTAAAAGGGATGAAATTAGGTACAACATATTCTACATAACCCTTGGTAAACCAAAGAATATCAGCATTGTAACGATCAGGATGTGAAAAATACCTGGTGTCATCTACCTGCCCTACAATCTGAGTTGATGATGCAAGCCCGCAGGTAGGGTATACTTCGTAATCTGAAAACTGTCCTACTTTTATATCAGCAGTATAAATATTTTCATCGTGTTCATCATCCTGAATATCGATTAGAATTTTATCAACGTGCACAGAGCAAATCTTCTGATTACCATGACCATTCGTCTCATTGCTGACTGTGATCATTCCACATTCCTCAAGCTTGCGAATGTGACTTGTAAGAGCACCATTCGTTATATTTAAACGGCTTGCAAGTTCATTCATATTCATGCCGTTTTCTTCTAATAAAATCTTGATTATCTCTATTCGTACATCAGAACCGAGTGCCTTGAAAAGATCAAGACCTTCTGAAAGTGATTTAATATGAAGCATGATAACTCCTTTAAATAAAAGTAAAATATTTAACATTAATATAATATCACAGAAGCTGTCTAAGATTCAATTATAAAATCTTTGTAAAAATTGTAATAAATATCGATAAAGGGATATAAAAGTATTGTAATTTCGAAAGTGTAGTAGTGCAAAAATTTACCGTAAATGTTATTGTATTTTCTAACAGCAAAAAAGTAATAATTTTAAACACCAAAAATTATGATGCATACATTTAATGCAGGAATTAATATAGCAGACTATTTGCTAAAAGAATAGCAAAATTTGTTATAGAGTTGGATTATTTCCTGGACTACTGAAATATTCTTTCTATTATCAGTAATCCTAATTGTCTGTTGGAAAAGAATTAGTGTAGCAGATGTGTTAGTTGCATCATAATATAAGTAGAAAACAGAATGATTGGCATAAAGAGAGCGGCTACATGAAAGCCGGTTCTTACTTCATGTGCATTATTCGTTTGAATACTATTCCTTAATTCTTGAGTGATTTTAGAAGTCTTTGATTGCATATTGGATAATTCTAAAATTAATATATAGCTAAAAGCTAGTAAACAGCTAGAAATATGGAAACTGGTGGAAAAAATAAAAAAACATGAAATTTGTTGTTGACACTATCATAGGTGAGTGATATATTAAATATCGCTGCGGCGCACGGCAAACATACGAAATGCCTGCAAGCCCAGTATTTAAGCACTTTGACAATGAAATAGTAATGCAACCCTGAAAATTCCAAAAAGAATATTCAGAGAACAAAACAACCTAACTAAAGGTAAAACGGACAGAACAAAAGCCAAGCTTAAGTTCTGGTCAGAAGACGAACGATCTTAAACAGAGATGTTTGAGAAACATTTAAACGTGAGAGTTCGATCCTGGCTCAGGATGAACGCTGGCGGCGTGCCTAACACATGCAAGTCGAACGGAAGATTATCGCTGATGAAGCTTCGGCAGAATCTTGATGATCTTTAGTGGCGGACGGGTGAGTAACGCGTGGGCAACCTGCCTCGTACTGGGGGATAACAGCTGGAAACGACT
>NZ_JNKH01000006.1:0-170767 GCF_000701985.1 Butyrivibrio sp. WCE2006
GATGTGGCAAGGATATCATTAAGATAACATAGATTACTTACAATTTAAGATAATAACTATTGAATAAAGTTTTGAAGTAAAGCCGGACTCTTAGAGGTTCGGCTTTTGTGTTTTATCATAAAGGTATTTAATTGCTTCGCAATACCGCTCGCGCGCGAGGATTTTGCAAGCGACATTCTTTTTTATTCAATAGAAATTCCTTCGGATTTCCTATTGAATAAAAAGCGCTCCGCTATGGATGCGACTGGTGCGCAGATGAATTTTGCAAGCTAAAGCTTGCGCGCACCAGCGCGCAAAGAGTCGCGAGCGACTCTTTGTTCTAGCTTTCATAAACAGCCCAGCCCCTACGATATCCGTTTGGAACTGTGCAGTTCTAAATGGATATCGTAGGGGCTGGGCGTAATGAAAGCTCTTTTAGTACTTCTCTTCAAAGTCTTTAATGGGGATTGCATGTGAGAAGTAGAATCCCTGGAATTTGTTGCAGCCTATGGATTTTAGGTATTCGTATTGCTGCTCTGTTTCCACGCCCTCTGCAACTACGTTCATTCCCAGCTGCTGGACCAGTTTGACGGAAGCTTCCAGAACCATTCTGCTTCGTTCATCGTTGTCGCAATCTGCTATAACGGATTTATCGATTTTTACATAGTCGGTGTGGAGTTCCTTTATCATGGTGATGGAGAGATTACCTGCACCGAAATTATCTATGGCTACTCTGAAGCCTTCCTGCCTGAAACGATCAATAATGGCCAGATGCTGCTCCGTATCCTTCATAAGATCCACTTCTGAGAATTCAAGGATTAGCCTGTTGGGATCGACATTATAGGCGTGGACCAGCTCTTTTACCTTCTTAAGGGCATCCATGTAGAAAAGATCCTTGGGAGATACGTTTACGGATATGACAAAATTGTGCCTTGCAGTATTCTGCCAGGAACGAAGCTGCTTCATAACAAGCTCCCAGTTGCGGGTATCAAGCATTGCTATGTGTTCGCCTCTTTCAAGGATGTGGATGTACTTATCGGATGAAATAGTGGTTCCGTCAGGTTTAATCCATCTTGTAAGGGCCTCAGCTCCGGTTACATTCATATTTGCATCAAAAACAGGCTGAAGGAAAATATGGAACTGGCCATCATCCAGAAGGGATTTGAAATTATTGAGAAAATCCGTTTCTGTCTCAGCTTGTTTTAAGAGCTTGTTTGTGTAAAACGTAAGAATGTTCTCACGTCTGTCATGGAGCGTCTGAAGGGCAAGATCAGCCCTGTCTATCATCATTGTTACAGGGATGTCGGGATCCTCAATCCTGAATACACCAAGATGGAAATAGAGATGATAGTTTTCGGTATCTATCATTTTTCCGATTTCTTCCACAGCATCCATGAATACGCCTTCATCAAAACGGTTCTCGGGCATACAAAGAACAAAGTGGTCAGCATGGGTTCTGCCATATACAGTATCAGGGCCACAGCTTTTTCTTAACATATCGGCAATGGCTATCAGCACTTCATTTCCACGCTGAACACCATAGCGCTCATTTAATATACGAAAATGCCTTATATCCCCGGTTATCAGTACGCGTTCTGTTTCGGGATCATCTACAAGGAGTCTTCTGACCTCACGGCAGATTCCATCAAGATTATAAAGTCTGGTGAGGAGGTCATGAGTTGCCACATAATCAGCTTCAGTCATTCCCTGGGACATCTGCTTGCCTGTTTCACCTGCAATGATTGTTGGTGCAGCGCTGCTGCAGTCACATTCATTTTCATCTATGCTTATCAGTTCCATTACGCAGGCAAAATTGTTTCTGTCGGGAAGAATGAGCTTGATTGGTATGGATTGTATAAGAAACCTGTGATTATCGTATATTTCCTCCTTGGATTGTCTTTGGGCGCTCATCACAGCTCTGTAGCTGGAGCAGTTAGAACAGCGTGAAGCGGCATTCCAGGCGGAGTAGCACTCTTTTTCATAGTGAATTTCGCCGGAGGTATCCACAGTTATCTCGCGACACTCAACAGGGTCAACAAGACGAACTGTGTCATACATTCGTTTCATATAATCCATCATTTGCTTTAGCTCATGATATGTATACTCCTCAACGTTCATAGTTATTCCTCTTTATTAGGTTCCGTCAGTTCATCCTTAGAAGAGACCTGTGCCTCTTTTTTCTGGATCCATTCCTGATACGAAAAATTAAAAATAGCAGCGAATGGTATAGAGAGCATGATGCCGGCTATACCGAACATTCTTCCGCCGACTACCAATGTGACAAGTATCCAGACAGCTGATACACCAAGGGTATCGCCGAATAATTTTGGCTTTATAACGTATCCGTCCAAAGTCTGAAGTACAATTGTAAAAATAAGGAAAATCAGTGCATGCATGGGATTAACCAGTACCAGGATAAAGCTTCCTAATATAGCACCTACAATCGGTCCGAAGGTGGGTGCAAGGTTGGTTACTCCGACAAAAAGTGATATGAGTACGGAATATGACATTCCGGTGATCATCATGAAAATCCAGTTTGCAATGCCCACGATAAGTCCGTCAAGGATATCTCCTGCAATGTAACGCTTCAGGATATCGTTACTTCTGCTCCAGAAATTGCCCATTTTTTCATAGGCTGCGGGCTTTATGTAGAGCTTCATAAGTCTGGTGGTGCCGGCAACAAGCTTTTCCTGACCTGCCAAAAAGTAGATTGCCAAAATAGAACCAAGGATGAAGTTGAAGAATCCCTTACCGATTCCGGCAGAAACATTTATTATCTGGGTTAATGCAGCAGGAAGCTTTTGAGCCAGCTCTGACAGAAAGGTATTGATTCTGCTTGTTATGCCTGACAGATCAATATTAAAATGCCTTGCACTGTTGCTGAATTTAGTCAGCAGTTCTTCAAGGGATGTGGAATAACTGTTGATGTTTGTTACAAAGGTTGAAATACTGTCAATGAGCTGAGGAATCAGCGCCAGCATCAATATGGCAATAAATAGGAGTATTACAAGAAATGCAAGCAAAATAGCCAGCGGTCTCTTTATTCCATTTTTCTTTATTCCTGACAGAATAGTTTTTTCAAAAAAGGCTACTAGCGGATGAATTACATATGCCAGTATCAGACCTGTGATTACAGGAGCAAAATATTTTCCAAGTATGCTAAGCCCGTTAAATAGTGATCCCAGATGTGACAGGGCTAAATAAACAATTACTGCAGAACATGCTGCTACGGTGTAGGGAAACCATTTCTGGTTCATGCATTTTTTTAAGAAGTTCATAGTTAACGATGTGCCTTAATTGCACAAACCCCCAATCTATTGTATTTTATAAGTACATTCTAGTATTTGAGTGACTATGATTCAATTAAAAAACTATTAAGTTTCGTTTAATAATATACGGATAGGAGTGAAAAGATGCTTAATCATACAGACAGGGTAAAAATGATAGAGTTCAAGGATATGGGTGATGAGAGGGGACAGCTTGTCATCGTTGAGGGAGGAAAAGATATCCCTTTCGATATAAAGAGAGCATTCTATATGTATGGAAGTGATGCCACCGTTGTACGTGGACAGCATGCAAACAGAAAAACGGAATTTGTGCTGATAAATGTTGCAGGAACAAGTAAAGTAAAGGTAATGGACGGAGCAGGGAATGAAGCAATTTTCTGCCTGAACAGACCAAATACCGGGGTTTACATCCCTAACATGGTATGGAAAGAGATGTATGAATTCAGCCCGGATTCAGTTCTTTTAGTACTGGCCAGTGAACATTATGATGCCAACGAATATATAAGAGATTATGACGAGTATGTAAAGGAAATATCAAACTTTACGGAAGGCTCCGATAATTGATATCAGAAGTACAAGGATAAGACCTGAAAAGACACCGCAGGTCAGCGCGCTCCGTATGTATTCCATATGCGGAGCCTTTTTCTTGAAGACATACATTGTGGGATCTTCTTCGTCATAGCCTTCCACCAGATTGCCTTCAGCGAGGGCTGTGTTTACATCCTGCATAGTCATTTCGATGTTGCTGTGTGAAAAATAAGGGTCAGCAATTTTGGAATCAACATACAGTATTTTGGGTTCAGTATGAGTTCCGGTATAAGCGGCATAGCCAATGAATAAAGCAGCAGCAAAAATAACAGTGTATGCTATAAAACTTTTACCGGTTTTAATAAATGTTTTTGACGTAACTGACTTTATTTTTGCAAGACTGCCTGTGTTAAAGGTTAGCTCCTTTTCTCCGATGGGAAGCAGGATAAAATCCTTCCTTAGCAGTTTAGGGAGATTATCAGATTTTTTTGCAAACTCACTAAAGAGCCATGAGCCTATAAATATAAAGGTTATGTTCTTGTAACTTAAATTAAAAAGAAACGGATCGCTCATTCCAATAAAGCAAAAGGTTATCATAACTGCAAGTTCAGGTCTTTGATCCTCATCAATCAGGTTCTTTATCCATAGGATATAGATAATGCAGACAGCTATAAATGAGATTACTCCAAGTTGTAAGAACAGATATAAAAAGGAGTTGTCCAGCATATACCAGTTTGTCGGAGGTGCCTTGAAATATGAACCAAAAGGAGTGACCTTTTCATTTGTAAGAAAGTACAGGGCGTATTCATATCTCTTGTGAAGGAGCTTATTCATAAAAGAGAAGATATCTCCTTTGGCCAGAAGAGGTCCTGCGATGGAGAAAATTACAACCGCAGGGAATAATAATAATATAAGGACGTTTTCGATTTTTGAACGTCCGGTTCTCTTCTGAAGATAGAAATTCACAAGAAGATAAATTGTCACTGATATGAGACCTGTTAAACTTACTGTGTAGACATAGATATATAGGTTTAGCAGCATTGCTATAACAGATGCTTTTATCAGTTTGATGGTAGAGTCTGATTTATATAAATAAAAGAACAGAATGACAAGTATCAGAAATGTTGTATGAGCTGTGTTGGGATAAGGATATCCCAGGGAGTGCCGCATCAAAAAACCATAGCCAGAGCGCTTGTTCATGTGGTTTAGTTCGGTTATAAGTCCTGTTACCGACAGAAAATATAATATGAAATAAGAAATACCTAAGACATAAAGACCTGTGCGGATGACCTTTTCCTTTGCAATACCCTTCATGCCAAGCATCATGGTAAAGTATATTAGAAGTCCCTTTTCACCGGAAAAGATGTAAGTGAGGCCTGCGATAAAAAGCAGAGCAAAGCTTCCAATATATTCAGCAAGAATATGTCTTGTTGTACAAATCTTAATAACAAAGAAACCGGCACCGAGCACAAGGAAAGCATTGTAAAGCTTTTGGCCATCATAGAGACCTACTGCGCGGCTTCCGAAAAGACACAGGAAATATATATAATAAATAAGTTCATTTATTCTGATGGTTGTACTACGGGAAATACTTGAGTGTTCCATTGGAATTACTACTCCTTAAGGCTTTTTGCCAATTATTCTAAAAGGATTATAGCAGATATGTGTAATTTAGAGACAAAAGAATTGAAGAATGCGCTCATAGCGTTCATGTGCACCTGGGGCCTGCAGATTTTGTGCCGTATAACGGTAAGGAATCCGCTTACTCTTATATTTTTCGGAGTGTTCTATTATATAGGAAAAAAGGTGCAGGCAAATAAGAAGAAGGGAATGATACCGGCTATCACTTTTGCTTTGCTCTTATCGATTGTGGCTGTTTTATTATTTGGACAGGCTTCTGTTGCCGGATTTTCAAGCTCCCTGTTCAAAATATTGGGAATGGGGATCATGTTTGTCGGACTATTTCTTTCGTATTTCAGAGTCTTCCAGCTGGTGTTTGGAATAGGGGAACCATTTGGCTTCGGTAAAGCAAAAGCAGCCTGTAACGGCGGTCCGAAAAATACCGCTGTGAATAATAAAAGTAATTTGCTTTTGGGAGATACAACGGTCTTTCTGTTGGCATTTGTTATATGTATGCTGTGCTGGCTTCCATATTTTCTATATGAATATCCCGGGATAATGACAGCTGATTCCATTGTTCAATATGAGCAGGTTATCGGAAGGATTCCCTGGTCCAATCATCATCCTGTGGTGCATACACTTGTTATCTCTTTGTGCTACAGACTCGGGCTTTCTATAACGGGAGATGTCAATAAAGCTATAAGTTTTTACACTGTTTTCCAGATGCTGTTTCTGGCGGGTTGCTGCTCACGGGTTGTTGTTCAGATAAAAAAGCTTCTGGGTAATGTTTGGGGGATTCTGCTACCTCTTGCCTTTTTTGCCCTTGTGCCCTTTAATGCTGTTTTTGCAGTAACAATATGGAAGGATGTACCATTTGCAGGAATAATGATGCTGATGGGATGTACCCTTTGTGAGATGGCATTAAAGGAAAAAATATCGATAGCTGATGCTATAACCTTTGCTATTGAGGGCATAATGGTTTCACTTTTCAGGTCAAACGGATGGTATGGTTTCCTTATCAGTATACCTTTTGTAATTTATATATTCAGGAAGGATGCGGCAAAGCTTATCATATCCGCAATAACAGTTATTGCTGTTGTGCTTATAGTGAAGGGACCTGTCATGAGCGCTGCAAACATTGCGGGGCCTGATTTCGCTGAGTCCTTATCACTACCTGTTCAGCAGGTTGCAAGAGTTCTTGTAGAAGACAGGGAACTGTCTGAAAAAGACAAAAGTTTAATTGATGCTGTTATTGATACCACTTATATCCACGAATTATATGCTCCCGATTTTGCTGACAATATCAAGGAACTGGTGAGAGCCGGTCACCCTGAGGTTCTTGAAAAGAACAAATTAGAATATCTGGGGCTTTGGTTCAGGCTTGGATTCAGGCATCCGATAGATTATCTGCGTGCCTGGTTTGACTTGGAGGGCGGATACGTGTATTCTGATATTCCCTATGAAGTAGGAAATATCGATGGAATAATGCAAAATGATTACGGACTTATACCCACGCCTCTTATTGGAGGAAAGGCAGTAGTCAAAGGTAAAGAGATTCTTATAAAGCTTGGAAGCTTCATTCCTTTATATGGAATGTTATGGTGTGCAGGAGCATACACGTGGATTGTTGTCCTTTCGCTTTTCATCTTGATAATTAATCGCAAGGATGCGAAAAGTAAGAGATTTTTGCCTCTTTTTATCCTGCAGCTTGCGATCATCCTGACCCTTTTAATAGCAGCACCTATGGTAGACTTCAGGTATGAGTACGGAATTGTAATGCTTATGCCGCTTACGGTTGCAATCTGTGTTATTATAAAAGGAAGAAAGACAACAGATTTTGACTGAGGTAATTCTACAATGTACAGCTTTGACTCTAGAATCAGATATACGGAAACGGATATTGAACAATACCTGACCTTTGAATCACTCATCGATTATTTCCAGGATTGCTCAACCTTCCAGACTCAGGAGGGACCGGCTACAATAGAAGAGATGAGCAGAAAGGGACAGGCCTGGGTGATTAACTGCTGGCAGGTGGTGGTAAACAGACTGCCGAGACTTGGCGAAAGGGTTACCATAGGAACTGTGCCTTATGATCTGAAAGGCTTTATCGGACTTAGAAATTTTTATATGGATACTGATGAGGGAGAGCGGCTCTCAGTTGCAAACTCAGTGTGGTCACTGATAAATCTGGAAAAAGGAAGCCCTGCCAGAATAGACGATCTGGTAGTACAGACATACCCACTTGATGAAAAGCTTCCTATGGACTATGCACCAAGAAAAATTTCTGTTCCGGAGGGAGCTGCAATTTATGAGGCTGACAGGAAAAAGGTCGGTAAACATCACCTTGATTCCAATAATCATGTAAACAACGGACAGCATATAAGGATTGCTTTGCAGGCGTTTGGCCAGGTTGCGGAGAGGGAAGGAATTGATGCCTTGAAGGCCCTCTCAGTCAGTAGGGAAAATATTCAGATAAGGGCTGAGTACAGGCAGCAGGCTTATCTCGGGGACGAGATAAGCCCTGTGATATATGTAAAGGATAATGAATACACAGCTTTTCTGAATGACAGTAATAATAAACCATATTCAATAGTTGAAATAAAAAGGATAGAGAAATGTTAAGAATTGGAGAAAAACAGGAACTGATAATTATAAAGAAGGTAGATTTTGGTGTTTACCTTGCTGAAAAAGAGGGAAGTGATGATAAGGTGCTGCTTCCTAAAAAGCAGGTGCCGGAGGACGCCGGGATCGGTGATAAGCTCACGGTGTTCTTATATAAAGACTCTGATGACAGACTTATTGCTACCACAAGGACGCCTAAACTTATGCTTGGTCAGGTTAACATGCTTAAGGTTAACGATGTAGGTAAGATTGGTGCTTTCATGGACTGGGGCCTGGAAAAGGATGTGCTTTTGCCTTTCAGAGAGCAGACCAGAAAGGTTAAAAAAGATGAAAACGTGCTCTGTGCACTTTATGTTGATAAATCCGGAAGACTTGCGGTTACAATGAATGTTTACGAGTTTTTGCGCACAGATAGCCCTTATCACAAAGAAGACAGAGTACGCGGAACGGTTTACGAGACAAGCAGTAACTTTGGCCTGTTTGTGGCAGTTGATGACATCTTTTCAGCGCTTATTCCCAAGAAGGAACTCTATGGAGATATCAAGATTGGCGATGAGATAACTGCCAGAGTAATAGATGTAAGGGAAGATGGCAAGCTCACCCTGAGCGTTCGCGAAAAAGCATACCTGCAGATAGACTCTGATGCACAGATCATTCTTGAGAAGATGGAGAAAAACGGAAAAGTCCTTCCGTTTACCGATAAGGCAGATCCACAGCTTATCAGAGATGAAATGTCCATGAGTAAAAACGAATTCAAACGTGCTATAGGACACCTCTTAAAAGAAGGTAAGATCGAGATTGGTGAGAATGAGATTAGGATGATCTGAGTCTTCGGGGGGGATATGTATAAGTACGGACTATGATAAATAGAACTTAAGATTTTGCTTTAACGCATAAAACAACCCCGCATATACTATGTGGCGTTTTCCGATTCGTTACTTATCTTATCGAAACGGAAAGAACTACATAATATATGCGGGGCATTTTATCCTGTAGAAATTCCGTTATTTCCTACAGGATAAAAGCGCTCCGTTATGGATGCGCGCTCGCGCGAGAGGAAAATAGTTGCTAAAGCAACTGCGCTCGGCGAGCAAAGAGTCGCAAGAGGCTCTTTGATTCCATCAGAGTCTGATGTCGATTGTGCCACCCAGGTTCGGATTAACCGACCTTTCAAGAGCGGACACATCCATCATCTCCTCAATGGACTTTCCTGCTTCTGCCAGGGCATCAAGATTATTGGCCAGCATAGCTGTACCCCAATCTGACTGAACCTTACTGGCTGACAGTGCCATTGATAATTCGGGTATGTCCATAGGCACCTCCTTACTTACATCCACTTGTACATTTGATTAAATTTGTGGATTTCTATATCATATATCGGTAATTATTATGTAAAAATTTATTATATAAAATAAACAAAAAAATTGATTAAATTTGTGGATTTTTATGCATTTATCGAGTAGAATGGTATAAGAACAATGAAAAACTAATTGTGGGAGATTCACTATGATTTCAAATCAGATCCTTCAAAATACTATAGACGGTCTTAAAGGCATTGCCCACGTGGATTTATCCGTGCTCGATGTTGATGGCAACGAGGTAGCAGCCACAAGACCTGATTTTACCGATATGGGAGAGTCTGTCAGGGACTTCGTCAGATCACCTGCTGATTCACAGGAGGTACAGGGACATCAGTTCTTTAAGGTATATGACGAGCAGCAGCTTGAATATATTCTCATAGCTGCTGGAAGCGGCGAGAGTATTTATACTATAGGTAAGATGATAGCTTATCAGATACAGGGATTGCTTGTAGCTTACAAGGAGCGCTTTGATAAAGATAATTTCATCAAGAACCTGCTTCTTGACAACCTTCTTCTTGTGGACATATATAGTAGGGCGAAGAAACTGCATATTCCGGCTGATGCCAAGAGAGTAACAATGATTATCTCCGCTGATAAGATCCGTGAAAACAATGTGCTTGAACTTATACGCACACATGGTACAGGAAACGGCGGCGACTTTGTGACAGAAGTAGATGAGGATAACGTAATTGTTGTTAAGGACGTTTCCGAACTTGGAAGACCCGATGAGATTTCCAAGTCAGCAATTGAACTACAGGAACATTTAGAGTCCATGGGAATAACCAATGTTCATATTGCAATAGGCACTGTTGTAGGCGAGATCAAGGAAGTCAGCCGCTCCTACAAGGAAGCGAAGATGGCACTTGATGTAGGAAGAATTTTCTTTGATGAGCGAAAGGTTATAAGCTATGGAGAGCTGGGAATCGGTCGACTGATCTATCAGCTGCCCATTCCTCTTTGCAAGATGTTTATCCGTGAGATCTTCGGAGGAAGAAATCCCGATGGATTCGATCAGGAGACACTTACAACCATTGATAAATTCTTTGAGAACAACCTGAACGTGTCAGAAACTTCAAGACAGCTGTTTATCCATAGAAACACACTGGTATACAGACTTGATAAACTCCAGAAGAGCACAGGTCTTGATCTTAGAGTTTTTGATGATGCGATAACCTTTAAGATTGCGCTCATGGTAGTCAGATATATGAAGTATATGGAGCGCTATTGATACATACAGGCGGACCGGATAGGTGAGATTCACAGGCAAATATCCGGTCATTGTATATAATTGCTGCAATTTTGGGGTTGCAGTATTGCCATCGATAATTGATGCAAATATTTTCGGAGTAGTTCAGCAATCTCCGAAAACAAGATTTTTAATTAGGTAGTAGAGGAATTAGGTATGGAAAAAGTTAACAGAAGAAAGCGCAGAGCTGAAGCGGTGCCTGCCGATGATATAATCACGCTGGATAACGTGACAAAATCATATTCGACGGGCGCACCAGCTTTAAATGGAGTCACCCTTCATATAAAGAAGGGTGAATTTGTTTTTATAGTGGGAGACAGCGGATCGGGAAAATCTACACTGATAAAGCTCCTTCTTAGAGAACTTGTACCTTCGGATGGAACAATAACCGTTATGGGGCAGGATCTTGGCAGAATGAGACACAGGAATATTCCAAAATTCAGAAGAAAACTCGGAATAGTTTTCCAGGATTTCAGACTTTTGAAGGACAGGAATGTATATGAGAATGTTGCCTTTGCCCAGAGAATAATCCAGAAATCCACCAGAGACATCAAGAAGAATGTACCGTCTGTTCTGGCTATGGTCGGACTTGCCGGAAAATATAAGAGTAAGGTTACTCAGCTTGCAGGCGGTGAGCAGCAGAGAGTTGCTCTTGCCAGAGCAATTGTTAATAAGCCGGAGATTCTCCTTGCGGATGAGCCCACCGGTAACCTTGATCCCAATAATACCTGGGAAATCATGAAGCTTATGGAGCAGATAAACCTTAATGGAACGACAGTTATTGTCGTTACCCATAACAGGGAGATCGTTAACGCCATGCACAAGCGCGTTATAACTATGAAAAAAGGCGTCGTGATTCACGACGAAGAAGAGGGTGAGTATCACGATGAGGATGAGTAGTTTTTTATATACTATAGGGCAGGGCTTTAAAAACCTGCGCCGAAACAGATGGTATACGCTTGCATCAATAGCGACAATAAGCGCCTGTCTGTTCTTGTTTGGAATATTTTATTCAGTAGTTACCAATTTTCAGCATGTGGTTAAGACAGCGGAGGAAGGTGTTTCAGTTACAGTATTCTTCAATGAAGGTACCACTGAGGACGTGATCCTTGCTACTAAATCACTTATAGAGAAAAGACCTGAGGTCAGCAAAGTTGATTACATTTCAGCCGCTGATGCCTGGGAGAGTTTCAAGACTGATTACCTTGGAGAGTATGCAGACGGATTTACTGAGAATCCTCTGGAGGATTCGGCTAACCTGCAGATTTATCTTAGCGATGTGTCAATGCAGCCTGCACTTGTTACATATCTTGAATCAATTGATACGGTAAGGACGGTCAACAGATCAGAGGTAACAGCCTCTACACTCAGCGGAATCAATAAGCTGATTGCTTATGTATCATTTGGAATTATTGCAATACTGTTTCTGGTGTCAATCTTCCTTATCAGCAATACGGTTACAATCGGTATTTCTGTAAGAAAAGAAGAGATAAATATCATGAAGTACATCGGTGCAACCGATTTCTTCGTCAGGGCTCCATTCGTGGTAGAGGGTATTATAATAGGAATTATCGGTTCACTGATTCCCCTTGTGATCATCTATTTTGTATATAACAGGGCAGCAGAATTTGTGGCATTAAGATTTTCAATGCTGAATTCAATATTGGATATACTTCCTGTAAGCCAGATTTTTGAAGCACTTACACCTATATCAATCATGATCGGTGTGGGTATTGGTTTCCTTGGAAGTGTTACAACAGTTCGTAAGCATTTGCACGTATAATCAGAGCATCATTTGGGGAGGCTGCTATTTTGAACGGCAGAGGATACGGAAAAAGAATAGTAGGAATTGCTATACTTCTGTGCCTGATTGCAGGCACAGTTTCTTTTAGTGCTAATTCTGTGAGAGCAGCGGTCACAGCAGATAGCATTAAGAAAAAAGAGGGACAGATATCAAGTGCTAAAAAGGAAAGAGACTCTATGAAAAGTTCGCTGACTGATCTTCAGTCGGTGAAGAAATCTTTGGAAAAAGAGAAATCTGACCTTAATACATATATAACAAAACTTGACGCTAATCTGGAGGATATTCAGAAAAAGATCGAAGACCTTACTGCAAAGATAGAGCAGAAGAAGCAGGATATCGAGGAGACAACGGCAGAGCTTGAAGAAGCCATTCGTGTGCAGAATGAGCAGTATGAAGCTATGAAGAAACGTATACGCTTTATGTATGAAAAAGGAAATGCGGTATATTATCAGCTTTTTGTTAATACAAGTACTTTTTCAGATATGCTTAATAAGGCGGAGTATATAGAAGAACTCTCAGCTTATGACAGGAAAAAGCTTGAGGAGTATATAGCTCACACAGAGCTGACAACACTGACAAAGGAAGCTCTTGAAGAGGAGAAGAAGACTCTTGATGAAGCTAAGGCTGATGTTGTTATAGAGGAAGGGAATCTTCAGAATCTTATAGCACAGAAAAATTCCGAGGTCAGCTCACTCACTAAGGATATCAAGGATAAAGAAACCGCAATCGCGGAATATGAGAAGCAGATTGCTGAAGAAAATGCCACGATTGCTGCTCTTGAGAAAGCGGTTGAAGCTGAAAAAGCTGAACTTGCTGCCCAGAATGCAAGAAAATACGATGGCGGTGTGTTCTCTTTTCCTTGCCCGTCATATTCCAGAATATCTGATGATTTTGGAATGAGAATGCATCCTACACTTGGTGTAAAAAAGATGCATAACGGGATAGATCTTGCTGCGCCAAGCGGTTCAGCCATACTTGCAGCATATGACGGAAAAGTTGTTGCTGCAGCTTATAATTCAACCATGGGAAATTATGTTATGATATCTCATGGAAGTGGATTGTATACAATTTACATGCATGCGTCCTCACTGAGCGTTTCCACAGGCGCTGAAGTGTCAAAAGGACAGAGAATAGCTTCGGTTGGTACAACCGGAAGATCTACAGGACCACATCTCCACTTTGGAGTAAGATTAAACGGTAATTATGTAAGTCCATGGAATTATCTGAAGTAATGGACTCCTTTGAAAGGAAGAACTATCATGGAAGAACCAAAAAACAACAAAATGGCGATGCTCTTTACAGGGCTGATTATGGGGGTTGCAGCTTCAGCACTGGCTGTGGCCGCTGGCTTTTTTATTATTAGTATAAAGGGCTTTGCGATTAGTCCGATAAAAGGTCAGACTAATGACTCCGCTATAAGTGAAGAAACAATCAATAAAGTCAAAGTGATAGAGGATACGATAGATACCTACTATTACAAGAAGGATGTTGACAGATCTGCTGAAGCTAATGCAATTTATAAAGGCGTTGTGGCATCTCTGGGAGATCCCTATTCGGAGTACTATACAACCAAAGAGTATGAGGATCTGATGTCAGACACTCAGGGCATTTATTACGGCATAGGTGCATATGTCAGCATGGATAAAGAGATGAATCTTCCGAGAATCACCGGAACAATCAAAGATTCACCAGCTGAAAAGGCCGGACTTAAGGCGAATGATGTAATTTACAAGGTTGCCGGAGAGACCGTTCAGGGACTTACTCTTACAGAAGTTGTGGGACTGATAAGAGGCGAGATCGGAACAAAGGTGGTGGTAACAATATATCGCGAGGGAGAATCTGATTACCTTGATTTTGAGGTTGAAAGAGACAAGGTTGAAGCCCAGACGATAAATACCACGGTGCTTGAGGATAACATAGGTTACATAGGAATCACAGAGTTTGATTCTGTTACTACAAGTCAGTTTATTGATGGTTTGCAGGAACTTAGGAGCAAAGATATTGAAGCTCTTATAATTGACCTTAGATCCAATCCCGGCGGAAGCCTTGCAGCAGTATGTGATATTGCAAGACAGCTTCTTCCTAAGGGCGACATAGTATATACAGTAGACAGAGGCGGTAACAGAGAAGATTACGAATGTGATGGAGAAAATGAAATAGATATCCCTATGGCAGTTCTTGTAAATGGATATTCTGCCAGTGCTTCTGAAATCCTGTCAGGTGCTATTAAGGACTACGGAAAAGGAACCATAATAGGGGAGACAACCTACGGAAAGGGAGTAGTACAGAGGATTTTCCCCTTCACAGATGGAACAGCGGTTAAGCTTACTATCAGTAATTACTTTACTCCTAACGGAAACGACATTAATGGTGTTGGAATAACTCCTGACATCGAGATACCTCTTGATAATGAAGCTTACTCCAAGGATGGCACAGACAACCAGCTTAATAAAGCGGTTGAAGTCCTTAAGGATGAGCTTGGACAATCAGACAAAAAAACTGATAAGGCAGCGTGATAAAGATTTTCGAAGGTCCCTGGTGGATTTGAATGAATCGCAACGGATTCAAAAATACATTATCAAGTACTCTACTTAAAGGGGCGTCGCTTTAGATGATTATATCATCTGGGCGATGCCCCTTGTGTTATGTGAAAGTATTTACTGACGGCCCAGCACTGCAGACGAAAACAAACATTTCAGTTCAGATACATGAGGGGCTGGCATCAAAAAGACTGTTACATAAAATGTAAAATATATGACTTTTTGTGGGCAAAAGCGGAAAAACAAGAATCTATGACTTTACAAAGTTGTTCTTATAGGGTATAGTCTTCATTGATTTTTATTCTGATTAAGAATTCGGATTCACCGGATTCAATTTCCATTAATAATTTAATTGAAAGGAAGTGTGACTTTGGATTATTATGCGGCTTTTCTAAGAGAGCCGGGAGAAAAATTAAATAATGACGGACTTATGATAAAGGGTTTTCATACTGATAAAAATGATGATGTTGTCGTCATGGTGCTAAGTACTGATTACAGAAACGGAAAACTGAGTGATAAGGTAGTGAGGACTGCTGAAAAAATAGTTAATAAAAAGGCAGGAAAATGCAGGCAATTACTTAAAAAGCTCTTTTTTAAATACAGTAAAAGAGGCTTTTTTATATGGAGATATGACACTGATTTAACTATCCTGATTTTAAAGGGCATAAACTATTATGTGTTAAACAGTGGGAAAAACAAGGTCATGAGAGCGGGAAGGCTTTCGATAGAAGAAATAAGCAAGGAAAGTGCAGATTATTACTGCACCAAAGGGAGACTTTCAGAGGGAAGCACTATCATTGCAGGAAATGAAGCCTTTTTTGAAAGGCAGATTGGAGCTGACATATATAAAAGGCTATGTCCGCAGATGTGCACCGGTCAGAATTCCATGCAGAAGAATATTGAATATTTAAGCGAGCTTCTATGGAGCAGAGGAGAAAAGCGGCCAGTATCAGTGGTGGCGGTATGTGTAAGATGAAGAGGTTTAGATCGCTTATTGGTTTTGGCAGAAGTATAGGTGATGTGGAGAGATTGGCATCAGCTACTTGCTGCGACGCAAGTATATGCGAAACGGAGAAATCAGTATCTGTCATCGGTAGCGGTGGTAATGCCAGGGTTTACAGGACAACTGCCATAAAGGGCAACCGGGAATGTGCAGTGAAAATTGCCAAAAAAGGAGAACTGTACAGAACACAGTTTGAAAATGAGAAAAGAATCCTGAAATATCTGGCAGCAAGCAAGTGTAAAGTTTCGCCAAGGCTATATAGTGGAAGCGATAATGAAATTGTTATGGAGCTTATTTCCGGATACACATTGGATAAGCTTGATGTCAGAAGGTATTCGGAACTTGAGATAAAAGAGCTTTTTATGTGTCTTTGCGATGCTCTTTTGGAACTTCATGGTTTAAATCCGCCGGTGATACACAGGGACATAAAACCCTCTAATATAATGCTGGATGATAAAGGGAATATAAGGATTATTGACTATGGCACGGCTAAAATCCTTGAATGCTATGGGAAGGAGATACCGGGCGCTGAAAAAGAATGTACAGGTGTCGGGACCAGAGGCTTTGCGGCTCCGGAACAGTACGGCGGATTTGACGAGGGCATCCGGACTGATATTTATCAACTGGGGCAGACCATGGAAAAATGTCTTAATGAAGTTGCGGTTTCCTCTAAGTTCAGGGAGAGTATGGATGTAATCATCCAAAGATGCAGCAGCACCTGCATTGGAGAAAGATATGCAGGGGCAGCAGATATTAAACTTGATATTTTAAGACTTAAGGCTGCCAAAAAAAGAAAGTGTTTTATTAAATTTTGTGAAAGTTTTCAGGAACGGAATCGAAAGAATCGCATAAATACCGAGAAAGAAGCCATTTTTATTGATATAGTAAGGACCTGTGATTCGATTGAGTTTTTATAAAGCATGTGATACAATTAAATGATTGAATCGAAAATATGTTCGGACAACAGCAGAGGTAATCGCATGGATCATTTTGAACTTAAATCTGAATACAAACCGACAGGTGATCAGCCTCAGGCTATAGAAGCATTAGTGGAGGGGTTTAAGAAGGGAAACCAGTTCGAAACTCTTCAGGGAGTTACCGGCTCAGGTAAGACCTTTGCAATGGCAAATGTAATTCAGGCACTGAATAAACCCACTCTTGTTATCAGTCATAATAAGACTCTTGCAGGACAGCTATATGGTGAGTTTAAGGAGTTTTTCCCTAATAACGCCGTAGAGTACTTTGTGTCATATTACGATTACTATCAGCCTGAAGCCTATGTACCTCAGACGGATACCTACATTGCCAAGGATTCTGCCATCAACGATGAGATAGATAAACTAAGGCTATCTGCTACAGCCTCCCTTACTGAGAGACGGGATGTTATCGTTGTTGCCAGTGTGTCATGTATATACGGACTTGGTAGCCCGGATGAATTCAAGGGAATGTCAATTTCTCTGCGACCGGGAATGGAGAGGAGCAGGGATCAGATACTTAAGGATCTGGTTGCCATCCAGTATACAAGAAATGACCTTGACATAAACAGATGTAACTTCCGCGTAAGAGGCGATACAATTGAGATTTTCCCTGCACAGGCAGATGATTATCTCATAAGAGTTGAGCTTTTTGGAGACGAGATAGACAGAATATGCGAGGTTGAGCCTGTTACGGGAGTTATAAAAAATGAACTCAGTCACGTAATGATATATCCGGCCTCTCATTATGTTGTTCCTCAGGAAAAAATTAATCTTGCCTGCAAGAACATAGAAGCTGAGCTGGATGAGCAGGTAAAGTTTTTTAAGGGCGAGGATAAACTGATTGAAGCCCAGAGAATAGCAGAGCGTACTAACTTTGATGTGGAGATGATGCGTGAAACTGGTTTTTGCTCCGGCATTGAGAACTATTCAAGGCATCTTAATTTTGCAGCACCCGGTTCTCCACCGCTTACACTTATGGACTTCTTTGACGGTGAATTTCTGATAATTGTGGATGAGTCCCATATGACAATCCCTCAGATAGGAGCCATGTACCATGGAGACAGATCCAGAAAGACCACGCTGGTGGATTATGGATTCAGACTTCCTTCTGCACTTGATAACAGACCGCTTAATTTTGAGGAGTTTGAGACTCATATTGATCAGATGCTGTTCTGTTCCGCTACGCCGGGACCCTATGAAGCAGAGCACGAGCTTCTCAGGGCTGAGCAGATAATAAGACCTACAGGGCTCCTTGATCCGGAGATATCCGTGAGACCTGTTGAAGGACAGATAGATGACCTTATTACCGAGATCAACAAGGAGACAGCTAAAAAGAGTAAGGTGCTTGTAACTACTCTTACAAAGAAGATGGCTGAGGACCTGACGGAATATCTTGCAGAGACAGGCATTCGTGTAAAATACATGCATTCAGATATAGACACCCTTGAGAGAGCACAGATAATAAGGGACATGAGACTTGATGTATTTGATGTGCTTGTGGGAATCAACCTACTAAGAGAGGGCCTTGATATACCTGAAATATCTCTGGTTGCCATAATTGATGCAGATAAAGAAGGTTTCCTTCGCTCTGAGACATCGCTTATTCAGACCATCGGAAGAGCTGCGAGAAATGCTGATGGACACGTTATCATGTATGCGGATAACATGACTGATTCCATGAAGAACGCCATAGAGATAACGGAGCGCAGAAGGAAAATTCAGCAGGCTTATAATGAGGAGCACGGAATAACACCTCAGACCATAAGAAAGGCAGTTCGAGACCTTATAAGCGTAACCAAGGCTGTTGCAAAACAGGAGGTTCAGTTTGAGAAGGATCCCGAGTCCATGGATAGGAAAGAGCTTGAAAAGGTTATTAAGGATGTTGAGAAGCGCATGAAGCGGGCAGCTACGGAACTTGATTTCGAAACTGCAGCAATGCTGAGAGACCAGATGATAGATCTGAAGAAACATCTTTTGGAGGTAACCGGCGGAAAATGATAGATTCCTGTTTTTCCTTAGAAAAACGGGAATCGTATTGGACTAGGTCCTCGCAAAGCGAGGGGCGTGTCCTGCAAAGCAGGATTCTTGCGAGCGATTTCCGCTTTTGCCCGCAAGAAGCTGGTTACATATACAACATGTGATGCTCGCGGGATATTTTACCGGAGTATATAGAATTCTTGAGGACGATAAAAATGGCTGAAAATTCACATATGATAAAAGAAAACACATCTGCAAAGCGAATATTATCGGATGACATCCATGATTACATCCGTGTTCGCGGCGCTAATGAACACAATCTTAAGCACGTAAAGGTAAATATACCAAGAGAGACCCTCACAGTATTTACGGGGCTCTCCGGTTCAGGTAAATCTTCCCTTGCCTTTGACACTATTTTTGCTGAGGGACAGAGACGATATATGGAATCTCTTTCTTCCTATGCGAGAATGTTTTTGGGACAGATGGATAAGCCTGATGTGGAAAAAATAGAAGGGCTGTCACCTACAATTTCAATCGATCAGAAATCCACCAACAGAAACCCCAGATCTACTGTCGGAACAGTTACAGAGATTTACGATCACTTCAGACTTTTATATGCAAGAATAGGAATTCCTCACTGCCCGAATTGCGGACGTGAGATAAGGAGACAGAGCGTTGATGAGATGGCTGATCAGATTCTCTCTCTTCCTTCAGGAACCAGGTTCCAGATTCTGGCACCGGTTGTCAGAGGACGTAAGGGTGAGCATGCCAAGGTTTTGGACAGAGCTAAAAGAGCAGGCTTTGTGCGTGTGAGAATAGATGACAGTCAGTATGACCTCTCAGAGGAGATCAAGCTCGATAAGAACATAAAGCACAATATCGAGATTATTGTCGACAGACTTGTTATCAGAGATGAGGTTGAGGAATTAAGAGGCAGACTTACAGATTCAATAGAGAGCGCTCTTAATCTTGCTGAGGGACTTTTGACAGTAGATGTCATAGATGGAAAGCCCATGAACTTTAGTCAGAGCTTTGCCTGTCCTGACTGCGGGATAAGTATATCCGAGATTGAGCCCAGAAGCTTTTCCTTCAATAATCCCTTCGGTGCCTGCCCTGAGTGTACAGGTCTTGGCTATAAGATGGAATTCGACGAGGAGCTGATGATTCCTGATAAATCCCTATCCATAAATGATGGATGTTTTCAGGTAATGGGATGGCAGTCTTCTAATAAGGAAGGCAGCTTTACCAATGCAACTCTTAAGGCTCTTGCGAAGGAATACAAATTCAGCATGGATACTCCGTTTGAAAAGCTCAGTCCCAAGGTCAGACATATGCTTGTATACGGTGCTGACAGAGAAGTGACAGTGGCATATTCGGGACAGCGCGGAGAAGGAAGATATCCCATAAAGTTCGACGGACTTATAAAGAATGTGGAGCAGAGGTATCGCGAGACATTTTCTGAAAACCAGAAGGCAGAATATGAGCAGTATATGAGAATTACACCCTGCCCTGCATGTAAGGGACAGAGACTAAAGGCTGATTCCCTGGCTGTGACGATTGATGATAAAAATATATATGAGATAACATCAATTTCGATTGGAGAGCTTCATGAATATCTTGAAGGATTAAAGCTCACAAAGCAGCAGGAAATCATCGGAGCACAGGTACTTAAGGAAATCAGAGCAAGAGTAGGCTTCCTAATTGATGTTGGCCTTGATTATCTGTCATTGTCCAGAGCTACAGGTACACTATCTGGCGGTGAAGCACAGCGTATAAGACTTGCAACCCAGATCGGGTCAGGTCTCTGCGGAGTGTGCTATATCCTTGACGAGCCGAGTATCGGACTTCATCAGAGAGATAATGATAAGCTTCTTAATACCCTTAAAAACTTAAGAGACCTGGGTAATACACTTATCGTGGTTGAACATGACGAGGATACTATGAGAGCTGCGGATTACATAGTGGATGTGGGGCCGGGAGCAGGCTCCCATGGTGGTGAGATTGTGGCAGCAGGAACCGCCGAGGAGATAATGAAGGTAAAGGAATCCATAACCGGACAATATCTCTCAGGAAAGCTTAAAATTGCGGTTCCGGACCACAGAAGACAGCCCACAGGATGGATAAAGGTAAAAGGAGCTCAGGAGAACAACCTTAAAAATATTGATGTTGAATTCCCTCTTGGAGTATTAACCATAGTAACCGGTGTCTCCGGTTCGGGAAAGAGCTCTCTCGTAAATGAGATACTTTACAAGCATCTTGAGAGAGACCTTAACAGGGCAAGATGTATTCCCGGAAAGCACAAGGGAATAGAAGGAATTGAGCAGCTTGATAAGGTAATTGCTATTGACCAGTCTCCCATCGGAAGAACACCCAGATCCAATCCTGCTACATATACAGGCGTATTTGACATGATAAGAGATCTTTTTGCAGGTACTCCTGATGCCAAGACAAGGGGCTATAAGAAGGGCAGATTTTCCTTTAATGTAAAGGGCGGAAGATGCGAAGCCTGCGGCGGAGACGGCATAATAAAGATCGAAATGCATTTCCTGCCGGATGTCTATGTTCCCTGTGAAGTCTGCGGCGGAAAACGTTATAACAGAGAGACGCTGGAAGTCAGATACAAGGGCAAGAACATATATGATGTTCTTGATATGACAGTTGAAGAAGCTCTGCCGTTTTTTGAAAACATCAAGACCATAAAAAGAAAGATAAAGACTCTTTATGATGTGGGACTTGGCTACGTTAAGCTGGGACAGCCCTCAACAGAGCTATCCGGAGGAGAGGCACAGAGAATAAAGCTTGCCACAGAGCTTTCAAGGGCAAGTACCGGAAAAACAATCTATATTCTTGATGAGCCTACTACAGGACTTCATTTTGCGGATGTGCAAAAGCTCGTTAAGATCCTTCATGAACTTGTTGATGCCGGGAATACTGTAATTGTGATAGAACACAACCTGGATGTCATAAAAACCGGGGATTATATCATTGATATGGGACCTGAAGGCGGCTCCGGCGGTGGTACGGTTGTGGCAAAGGGAACACCTGAAGAGGTGGCAAAATGTAAGAAATCTTACACAGGTAAGTACATCAAAAAAATGTTGGAAAAAAAATAAATATTTTTTGATAAAAAGTATAAAGTTTTTATAAAGTTCTGCCGATAAACCTATAGACAAGTGTAGAGCCAATTAAAAAATTGTGATTTGATGTTTCAAATATTGCCCTATTGGTTTATAATGCTTAATGAATTATATCTTTAAATAATTATTGTGAGCGACTATGCGCTCTTAGCCTTATTTCCAGAAAGGGGTAATAGATTTCATGCAGTATACAGATATTGGAATTGACTTAGGTACAGCCAGCATCCTGGTTTATATCCGTGGTAAGGGTGTAGTTTTGAAGGAGCCTTCAGTTGTGGCTTATGACAGGGATACTGAGAAGATCAAGGCAATCGGTGAGGATGCGAGACTTATGCTTGGTCGTACACCAGGTAATATTGTTGCTGTAAGACCGCTTAGACAGGGTGTTATTTCAGATTACAAAGTCACAGAGCAGATGATGAAGTACTTCATCACCAAGGCTATTGGACACAGAACCTTCCGTAAGCCGCTCATAGCAGTTTGTGTACCGAGTGGAGTTACAGAAGTTGAAAGAAAAGCAGTTGAAGATGCTACTTTAATGGCCGGTGCAAGAGATGTCCGTATTATCGAGGAGCCTATTGCTGCAGCCATTGGAGCAGGTATAGATATTACAAAGCCTTGCGGTAACATGATTGTTGATATAGGTGGTGGTACATCTGATATCGCTGTTATCTCACTTGGCGGAACAGTTGTAAGTACATCAGTTAAGATTGCAGGCGATGACTTTGATGAAGCAATCGTAAGATATATGCGTAAAAAGCATAATCTTCTTATCGGTGAGAGAACTGCAGAAGATATCAAGATCAAGATTGGTGCAGCTTATCCCAGAGCTGAGGCTGATTATATGGATGTCAGAGGACGTAACCTGGTTACAGGTCTTCCTAAGACAGTTAAGGTTTCATCTGAGGAGACAGAAGAGGCTCTTCGTGAGACTACAGCTCAGATCGTAGAAGCTATCCACGGAGTTTTGGAGAAGACCCCTCCGGAACTTGCTGCTGATATCGCTGACAGAGGAATTGTCCTTACAGGTGGTGGAAGCCTTCTTCGCGGACTGGATGACCTCATTGCTTCCAAGACAGGCATCAATACTGTTACAGCTGATGATCCGATGACGGCTGTTGCTATCGGAACAGGAAGATATGTAGAGTTCCTTGCAGGTTATCGCGAAGTATAAAATAAATAAATAGGGGACGGTATATGGTTAAAGGTCTGTACACTGCATACACAGGTATGGTAAACGAACAAAAACGCATGGATATCGAGACAAATAATCTCGCCAATGTGAATTCTACCGGTTTCAAGGAGGAACGTTCGGTAAGCCAGTCATTCCGTGATCTTCTGGCATTGAAGATTAAGGACTATTCTGATGCGCCCTGGACTGCCAGGAGACTTGGTCTTATGAATCCGGGAGTTAAGCTCGCCGGAACCTATACTAACTTCGAACAGGGAGGGCTCAGACAAACAGGTCAGACCTTTGATCTTGCTCTTAATAACGGGCTTCCCAATGTAGATGACAACTCTGTTAATGACAACATGACAGCGGGCGGTAATGCCTTTTTTGCAACGTCTTACGCATCAGATGATCCTGATGGCGGCGGACAACTTATCAAATATACCAGAGACGGTAATTTTACCCTTACGCTTGATGGCTACCTGGTCACAAGTGAGGGTAATAATGTCCTGGATGTCAACAATAATCCCATTCAGATAGATCCGAATATAGATGCTACAATAAATCAGGACGGTACTATAGTCCAGGATTTGAACGTGGTTTCAACCATACAGGTTGCAAGATTTGACAATCCTCAATTTTTACAGAGATATCAGGATAATGCTTTCATTATCGGTGAGGGTGGTGCTCAGGTGGTTTCGACCACGGCGGCAGAAGCTAATGCCACTGTTAATCAGGGATATCTCGAAGCTTCAAATGTAAGTGTGGTTGATGAGATGGTTAACATAATTACCATACAGAGACAGTATGATACCAATTCCAAGGCTCTGCAGGCTGAGGAGGACACATTGGATATAGCAGTTAACCAGCTTGGAAAAGTTCAGTAAGGACTATTAATCTTATAGAGTGAATAGCCGATATATTAATTGGCAGATTACAGACTATTGGATTTCTTTGGAAATTCGATATTCGTATTGGAGCAGTTTCTTGAAAAACGCAGGATTCTTGAAGGCTTTTCCATATTGCATTTAAGAAGTCGTTGTTTTGGCAACTGCACGGCTAGGAGGTATTTTATGGTAAGAAGCTTATGGACAGCAGCATCCGGAATGAATGCACAACAGACGAATGTAGACACCATAGCAAATAATCTGGCTAACGTTAACTCTGCAGGCTACAAGGCACAGAGTGCAAAATTTAAATCATTGCTTTATCAGGAGCTTAAGACCAAGACGGTTCAGACCACCGGATCACCGGTTAATTCAGATGTAGGTCTTGGTGTAAGAGTTTCCTCGATTAATTCGTTCTTTACACAAGGAAACCTTCAGGACAATGATTCAAGCTCAGCATTTGCGATACAGGGAGATGGCTTCTTTGCTTACTCAACTGATGCGCAGAACCTTGATCCCACTAATATAAGGTTTACCAGAAACGGTAACTTTGTATGGGCTCTTACAGATCAGAACACTCTGGAACTTACAACCTCTGAAGGTAATCCGGTAATCGGTGTTGATGGCAATCCGCTCATTGTAAATGATGAGACTATCAAGGCATCAGATATCACCTGTGATACTGAGGGCAATCTGTACTACCTTGATGCAAATCAGGTAAGACAGGATATCGGAACAATCGCACTGTTCCAGTTCAGGAATGCTGAAGGTCTTGAGAGAGTTGGAGATACAAGCTTTATGGCTACTATGGCAAGTGGAGATCCGCTTCCTGAAGCAACAACACCCGGAATCAAGCGAAGTCAGGTTGTTCAGGGATATCTCGAAGGCTCAAATGTAAGTGTTGCTACGGAGATGGTTAATCTGATTGTTGCGCAGAGAGCTTACGAGATGAATTCAACAGCTATCACCACAACGGATGAGATGATGCAGACAGCAAACCAGCTTAAGAGATAATTAGTGTGAGATGATCCTGTTTTATAAGGCTTTGAGGAATATGAATTTGTCTTATAAATTGTGGATTTCACAGGATTTTCGCAAGGGGAAACAGCATGGCTATAGATATGAATTCAATGAATGTGTCCGGAATATCGCAATTTGCTGCAAGTCAGGCTTCATCTGAAAAGGCGAATCAGGCGGCATCAAAAGCCAGGAATGCCAAAACTGATGAAGATCAGGCAAAAGCCGATAAAGAGCTTATGGATGCCTGCAAGCAGTTTGAAGCATATTTTATGGAACAGATTTATAAAGGATATGAGAAGACGGCAAAAGTATTCAGCAAGGACGAATCGAAATCCATGGGTACCCTTGTTGACTATTTCAAAGATATGACAATTCAGGATATAGCTGCCACGGGGGCAGATACACAGAGCAATGGTTTTGCTCAGATGCTTTATGAGAACATGAAGCGCAATTATGATTTATAAAATGTAATCAAAGTCCCTCTTTTTATTACAAAAGAGGGATTTTCTATGTCTGTACGTGGTAGGATTAGTAGAATACGTTAATCGAAAACAATTTTGGTGACGGTTTTCACATCACTAAAGGGAAAACTGCAGACAGGAAATACATTTGTTTATAGATGAGGAGTAACATGGAAGTTAAGGGATATATAGATCATTTTATATATAGAAGCCCGGACAGAACCTATGGAGTAATGGTTCTGATATCAGATGGAGAAGAAATCACCTGCGTCGGAAGTTTTATTGATGTGGATGAGGGTGACACTCTGGAAATTTCCGGAGACATGACTAATCATCCAGTCTATGGCGAACAGATAAAGGTCAGCAGTTATAAAATTGCTGCCCCTGATGATGTGGAGTCCATGGAGAGGTATCTGGGCTCAGGCGCCATCAAGGGAATTGGCGAGACCATGGCAAGGCGCATTGTGAAAAAATTCGGCAAGGATACCTTCAGGATAATTGAAGATGAGCCTGAAAGACTTGCGGAGATAAAGGGAATAAGCGAGAAAAAAGCGAGAGATATAGCTATTCAGCTCACTGATAAAAGGGAGATGCGCGATGCCTTTGTTTTTATGGCGGGATATGGGATATCCAGTACCATGTCAGTGAGAATATATGAAAAATACGGCGCACAGGTATACAGGATTTTAAAGGAAAACCCTTATAAACTTGCAGATGATATTGAAGGGATAGGCTTTAAGACCGCAGATGAGATTGCTGCAAAGGTCGGCATAAGCGTGGACTCAGAGTTCAGAATAAGAAGCGGAATAATGTATGTCCTTCTGGAATCTGCCGCAGATGGAAACAGCTATCTTCCAAAGGACGAGCTTTTAAGAAAAAGCAAGGAACTTCTGGGTGTTGATGAACAGAATATCGAGGTCATGATGGACAACCTCATGGCTGAGAGAAAGCTTATATACCGAGGAGAAAACGAAGTATATGCAGCTTCCTACTTCTATGAGGAGCAGGCGATAGCTGTGATGCTAAATGAGCTTAATCTTCAGGTCTCTCATGAGAGTGAGGAGTCACTTATAAAAAGAATAAAGAAGATTGAGGAAAGGCGCCAAATTGAACTTGATGATCTTCAGAGAAAAGCAGCAGCGGCTAGTGCTGTTAACGGAGTGGTCATTGTAACGGGAGGTCCCGGTACAGGTAAGACCACAACCATCAACACAATAATCGAATATTATGCCGAGGAGCAGATGGAGATACTTCTTGCAGCTCCCACCGGAAGAGCTGCCAAGAGAATGACGGAAGCAACAGGCTATGAAGCATCCACTCTCCACAGATTACTTGGAGTCGGTGGAGGAATCTCAGATGATTCTGGAGAAAAGTCCAGAATCCATTTTGAGAAAAATGCAGATAATCCCCTGGAGGCAGACGCGATAATAATAGATGAGATGTCCATGGTTGATATGCATCTTTTTGCAGCGCTTTTAAAAGCAGTGCTTCCGGGAACCCATCTTATCCTTGTGGGTGACAGCTCCCAGCTTCCAAGCGTCGGACCTGGGCAGGTATTGCATGATCTTATAGCAAGCGGAGCCTATACGACAATTACCCTTCAGAAAATTTTCAGGCAGGCCAAGGAGAGCGATATTGTTATGAATGCCCATCATATCAAGGATGGTGAGGAGATAAAGCTGGACAATAAGAGCAAGGATTTCTTTTTTCTGAAAAGAGATAATGCCGATGTGATCTACAAGCATATGATCGAGCTAATAAGGGACAAGCTTCCGGGATATGTTAAGGCATCAAGCAGTGACATACAGGTGCTGACCCCAATGAAGAGAGGGCCTCTGGGGGCGCAGACATTAAATACTATACTACAGAGATATTTAAATCCTGCGGATGACAACAAGAAAGAATATGTTCACGGGGACAGAGTCATAAGAGTCGGTGACAGAGTGATGCAAATACACAACAACTATCAGGCTGAGTGGGAAGTTCAGGGAAAACATGGAATCACTGTGGAAAAGGGGCTTGGCATATTCAACGGTGATATGGGAGTTGTAAAAGAGATAAACACTGTGATGAAGGAGCTTGTAGTGGAATTCGATGAAGGAAGAAGAGTTGTTTATCCTTTTTCTGATCTTGATGATCTTGAGCATGCGTATGCCATTACTATACATAAGTCTCAGGGATCGGAGTATCCTGCAGTGATACTTCCGCTTCTGGGAGGACCAAGGATGCTCCTTAACAGAAATCTTTTGTATACTGCCGTTACCAGAGCACAGAAATGTGTTGTGGTTCTTGGAAACAGGGAAACTATCGATACCATGATAGAAAACGAAGAGCAGCTTAAAAGATATACCGGTCTTATGGACAGAATCCGGGAGGTTGCAGTTGCAGGTTAAGGAATTTTTTGATCATGCAATATCCATCCTCTATCCCAGAAGATGTCCTGTATGTGATGGAATCGTAGCGGCAAAAGACGGACTCATACACAATAAATGTAAAAAAATCATAAAATTTGCCGGAACAGTAACATGTTTAAAATGCGGTAAGCCGATTAAAAATAGAGAGGAAGAGTTCTGCAGTGACTGCAGAAAGACGAAACATTATTTTGACAGAGGATTCGGTGTATTCAGATACAGAACCATATCCGGCTCAATATACAGGTTCAAGTATTCCGGGCGAAAGGAGTACGCAGATTTTTATGCCAAAGCCACCGGTGAGTATCTTGGAGACTTGATAAAGGGACTGAAGGCAGATGCCATAATACCTGTTCCAATGTACCGAAGAAAGCAGAGGATAAGAGGTTATAATCAGGCAGAGGTATTTGCTGATGCCCTTGGAGATGAGCTTGGAATTCCTGTCAGAAATGATGTTGTATCAAGGAACAGAAACACGGTTCCGATGAAGGTTCTTTCCGCATCACAAAGACGCTCAAATTTGAAAAAAGCTTTTAATATAAGCAGAAATGATGTAAAATTTAAATGTATAATCCTTGTTGATGACATTTACACGACCGGCAGTACTATAGATGAGCTAGCCAGGGAATTTCGTAGACATGGGGTAAATAGGATATTCTTTGTGACGCTTGCAATTGGCCAGGTGGTGTGAAAATAAGCACTGCAAAAGTAGGAGGCAATCATGAGTAATGTTCGTAATTGTTCAAGATGTGGCAAGATGTTCAACTATATCGCAGGTGATGTTCTCTGCGAGAACTGCAAGAAATCAATTGAGGAGAAATTCCAGCAGGTAAAGAAGTATATCCAGGATAATCCCGGCTCAGGACTTAAACAGATATCCGATGAGTGCGAAGTTAGTACCAAGCAGCTCAAGAAGTGGATCCTGGAAGAGAGACTTATGTTCACAGAACAGTCTCCGATTCAGATTACCTGTGAGAATTGTGGTGAACGTATACAAACGGGAAGATTATGCGCAAAGTGCAAGGCAACTGTTACCAATGCGCTCAGTGACACTGTCAAGAAGCGCCAGGAGGCACTTGCAGCTGAGATTGCCAAGAAACAGGCAGCACAGAAATCGGATCAGAAATCCGGTATGAAATTTCTTAGGACATGATGAATTTATGTTAAATGAGGAGAGAGTAATCCTGATGACCAGGATGGCTGCTTACGAGCAGCATGAGGGGAAAAAGAATAACGCTATAAACTCGTACTTTCGCAGCGACTATGTCGGATTCCAGGTACTGAAATCAATCATCAGTGCCACAGTGGTTTATCTGATACTGGTCGCTGCATATGTGATGTATCATTTTTCTGATGTTTTGCAGGATGTATATAGTACTGACATTGCTGCTACCGCCAGAAAATATCTGCTTTATTACATTGTGCTTGTAGCCGTATATTCAGTGATTTCATACATCATTTATTCTATTCGCTATGGGAAAATGCGGAAAAATATGAGAGCATATTACTCCTGCCTGAAGAGACTTGGCAGAATGTACGAAAAGGAATAGGAAAATGACTTCTTTACTTGAACTACGGGAATATATTAAAAATTTTTATACAAAATACGAGCTTTATATCACATATTTGTGGAAGTTTCTGTTATCACTTATAGCGTTTACAATGATTGGCAATAAGATCGGATATCAGACGAATCTGACAAAACTACCCATTTTATTAATGGCTGCACTTTTATGCTCGATTATGCCATCCAATTTTATGGTACTGGTTTCTGCCGGATTTATTTTGGCGCATCTTTATAAGCTTTCGATTCAGTGTGCTGTAGTCGGTCTTATTATGTTCCTCTTAATGTTTTTACTTTATTTCAGATTTTCACCGAAGGATACTCTTGCTGTGATGCTGACACCTATGTGCTTCTATTTGAGCATTCCTTATGTGATGCCTATAGCTCTTGGACTTCTTGGATCACCCGCATCCATCATATCAATGGCGTTTGGCGTCATTGTGGCATTTTTTGTGAATTACATTTCTGATAACGCAACAACACTTACCGGAGCAGAGATAGAGGATTCAGCTACACAGTTTCAGAGTATTATTTCTGAGCTTATGAATAACAAACGCATGTGGGTATTTGTTGCAGCTTTTGCAATCACGGTTGCGGTTGTATATTTGATCAGAAGAATGGCTGTTGATCATGCATGGACTATTGCAATCATAGCCGGTGCACTTACAGATATCATCTGCCTGCTTGTTGGAGATATGATGTACACGACACAGCTCTCCTTCATCGGGGTGATTGTTCAGTCAATAATAGCGATTTTATTACTTATGATTTTGCAGTTCTTTGCTTTCAATCTGGACTACACCAGAATAGAAAAGGTTCAGTTTGAGGATGACGAGTATTATTACTACGTAAAGGCAGTACCGAAGGTAACGGTTTCAACACCAGCACCTAAGGTAAAAAAGATCAGTGGATCTAATGCCGGCAGAGACTACAGAGGCAAAGACAGAGGCGAGTAAATATAAATGCAACAGATCGGATTTTTTCTTGAGAACAATCTGACAAGCCTGCATATGCCGACGGTCAGGGCGCTTGATATAGTGGAGATGCTTATCATAGCGTTTTTGATCTACCATATTCTGGTTTGGGCTAAAACTACAAGACTATGGTCTCTTTTAAAGGGGATCGTAGTTATTGTTGTCTTTATAGTTATTGCAGCAGCTTTCAATATGTCCACTATTTTGTGGATAGTGCAGAATGTATTTGGAATAGCTGTAACAGCTATGGTTGTTATTTTACAGCCGGAGCTTCGTAAAGCCCTGGAGGGAATAGGAAGAAGGAACTTCTTCCATGGATTGTTCAATTTTGCTGAGGCAACTGAAGAAGGAAGATTTTCAGATAAGACAATAAATGAGATCGTAAGAGCCTGCGTTGAGATGGCAAAGGTCAGAACCGGTGCGCTTATTGTTATTGAGCAGTTGTCCTCATTAAGTGAATATGAGAGAACAGGTATTGATATAGATGGAATTGTTACAAGCCAGCTTCTTATCAATATTTTTGAGCATAACACACCACTTCATGATGGCGCGGTCATTATAAGAGGAGACAGGATCACATCAGCTACCTGCTACCTGCCGCTATCTGACAACATGGAGCTTGGAAAAGAACTTGGAACCAGACACCGCGCAGGTGTTGGTGTATCAGAGGTCACTGACTCCCTCACGATAATCGTGTCAGAGGAGACAGGAAAAATTAGCGTCGCATATATGGGAGAACTTGAGAGAGCTCTGGACAGTGAGCGCTTAAGAGAGAAACTCAGACAGATACAGAATAAGACTTCAGAGGATAAGAAGGATAAGAAGAAAAAGAATAAGGGAAATAAAAAAGCGAAAGGGATTGCAAAATGAAAAAGTTTAATTTTACTGCAAACCTGGGGCTGAAGATTGCTTCGCTTTTTTTTGCCGCACTTCTTTGGTTCCTGGTAACAAATATAAGTGATCCTGTCGATTCGGTGAGATTCAGCAATGTGCAGGTCACTTTGAGAAATTCAAACAGTATTACAGATAACAATCAGGTGTATCAGGTTTTGGAGGATAGTGATGTACTGTCAACCGTTACCGTGTATGCTCCAAGATCAATAGTCGATTCACTCAGCAGAGAGAATATAGTTGCTTACGCAGATCTTGAGAATACCACAAATATTGACGGCACCTATTATGTTGCTATTCAGCTTGATACAAACAAATACAGAAATCAGATACAGAGTCTGAGCGGAAGTATAGATGCTGTAAAGCTCAGTATCGAGGACAGAGCATCCAAGACTCTTGCTATTTCTGCCACAACATCCGGCAGCTTGACGGAAGGGTATATAATAGGGGATGTCATTACTGATCAGAACCAGATAAGAATTACTGGTGCAAAATCTGTGGTAGAAAGTGTCAAGGACGCATCAGTTAATGTAGAAGTCACAGGCTATACAACCAACATCGGAACCAATGCTGAGATACATCTCTATGATGAGGATGGCAATGAAGTATCAAGAGATAACTTAAAGCTCAGCAGTTCATCGGTTGGTGTCAGTGTTACGATCCTTGCGACCAAGAGAGTGCCTATAACCTATCAGGTATCAGGAGTTCCTGCCGAAGGATATGTGGCTACCGGAGTTGTTGAGTCAAGTCCGGAGGATGTTCTTCTTGCAGGAAGAATGTCTGTGCTTAACAAGATAGATTCTATCTCAGTAGCAGATGCTTCACTTGATATCACGGGACTCACGGGTAATCTTACAAAGACTATAGATCTGTCAGGATATCTGCCGGGTAATGTGTCCTTTGGAGATCAGGATTTTAATGGTATCGCAACCGTTGTTGCTTATATTGATAAGAAAATTGATAAGACACTCAGTGTTCCCTTTGACCAGATAGAGATAACGAATGCACCTCAGGGTTATGATGTTATCGTGGCTGATAATTCAGAGACTTTTAATCTTCAGGTCAGCGGACTTGCTGATAAGGTTAATGCCATAGATGCAGGAGATGTGTCAGGAGTTATCGATCTTTCGCAGTTTATAGGTGATGGGGAAGACCTTTCCGGTTATTATAATACAAATATTTCATTGTCATTACCGGGAGGAGTTACCACTGCAGATACTATTGAAGTAACAGTAGAACTTAGAAAAACAGAGTAATTAACTCAAATCCGTTTGTCGTAATTGAAGGTTATTTGACCGTTTACGGTATCGGCATCAGGCCGGTTGTCTATGCTATGGATAAACCGGTGTTAGTAGTAGGAGGAGAAAATGTCTAGATTATTCGGAACTGATGGCGTAAGAGGCGTTGCAAACGATGAACTCACACCGCTTCTTGCCATGCAGCTTGGACAGGCAGGTGCATATGTATTATCAAAGGAGAACAAACACAGACCCACAATAATGGTCGGATGTGACACAAGACTTTCCGGAGATATGCTTGGTGCAGCACTTATGGCAGGAGCGTGTTCAGTAGGAGCAAATGTTGTAAATGTAGGAGTATTACCTACCCCTGCAGTTGCTTATCTTACCAAGAAGTATCGCGTAGATGCCGGAGTAGTTATTTCAGCGTCTCACAATCCCATGGAGTTTAACGGCATCAAGTTTTTTGATGGAAATGGATTTAAGCTTCCTGACGCACTAGAGGATGAGATTGAAGAACTTATAAAGAATAACCTTGAAGGTGTTAAGATGCCTACAGGTGCAGGAGTCGGAAAGATTAAGAACCGTACTGATGCCAGAGAAGAGTATATCAACCATAATCTTAACTGTGTTGATGTAAGACTGGACGGATTCAAGATTGTAATGGACTGCGCTGAAGGAGCAAGCTCATATACATCAGTTGAAACAATCAGACAGACTGGCGCACAGGTTATTGCGATTCACACCAATCCGGACGGAACAAATATCAATGCCAACTGCGGATCAACTCATATGGAAGAGCTTATGGGCCGTGTAGTTACTGAGAAAGCTGATATAGGACTTGCCTTTGACGGAGATGCTGACAGATTCCTTGCAGTAGACGAAAACGGAAAATTTGTCGATGGCGATGAGATAATGGCTATAATCGGTAAGCACATGAAGGACAACGGTATGCTTAAGGGCGAAACTATCGTTGCCACAGTTATGAGTAACCTCGGATTTTTCAAAATGGGAGAGCGCGAGGGGATCAAGATTGAGAAGACCAAGGTTGGAGACAGATATGTTCTTGAGCGCATGAAGGAGATTGGAGCAAATCTTGGCGGCGAGCAGTCAGGACATATAATCTTCCTTGATGACAACACTACTGGAGATGGACTTCTTTCAGCACTTCATCTTCTCAAGGTTATGAAGGATACCGGTAAAAAGCTTTCAGAGCTTTCACAGGTAATGGAGGTTATGCCTCAGGCACTTTGCAATGCAACTGTACCTACTCATAAAAAGGATCACTTCATGGAGTATCCTGAGATTGCAGCAGCTATTGAGGAGCTTGATAAGAAATTTGCCGGAGACGGTCGTGTTCTTATCAGACCTTCAGGCACAGAGCCGCTGGTAAGAGTAATGATCGAGGGTAAGGATCAGAAGATTATTGATGAAGAAGCAAAGAAACTTGCAGAGCTGATACAGGATGTTATGCTGTAAACAACTGATTTACGGCTTCAATATAGAGGAAATTAATATGATTACACAGAAGGTGACAATTAAGAATCCCACAGGACTGCACCTTAGACCTGCTGGAAATTTATGTAAAGTCGCGATGAATTATAAATCACACATTACATTTATGTACGGAGAGAATTCCGCAAATGCCAAAAGTGTACTTAGTGTTCTTGGTGCATGTATAAAATGCGGAGATGAACTTGAATTTAAATGCGAAGGACCGGATGAAAAGGAAGCAATGGAAGCTTTGATTGCTGCCATAGAGGGTGGTCTTGGTGAATAAAGACTAAATACGACGGACGGCATTTTTGTCGTCCGTAAGCTTTATATGAAAGCAAAGTATTTAAATGAGATATTTTGACAGGTAGGAACCATCATGATTTGAAAAGGTTCTGGCCTTTAGGGCATGATTACAAAGTAATCGTGCCTGAGCATAAATATATGAGCGAAGGAAGGAATTGAAATGAAAAAGATCATTGTAACAGGATGTAACGGACAACTTGGAAGAGCAGTTAATATCGAACTTGGAAAGACAGGAGAATATGAGCTTGTTAATACTGATGTTTTTGAGGGTGAAGGAATAACACCTCTTGATATCACCAACGTGGATGCGGTTACAGCTCTTGCAAGAGAAGTTAAGCCATATGCCATAATTAACTGCGCTGCTTATACTGCAGTTGATGCACAGGAGAGCGATGTGGATCTTGCATATAAGATCAATGCCATCGGACCCAGAAACCTGTCAATAGCAGCAACTGATACTGATGCTAAGCTTGTACATATTTCTACAGACTATGTATTTTCCGGAGACGGTAACAGACCCTACACAGAGTTTGATAAGACAGGTCCTGTAAGTAAATACGGAATAACCAAGCTTGCCGGTGAGCAGTTTGTTGAAAAGTTTGCCAGGAACTACTTTACCATCCGTACAGCATGGTTATATGGAGATGGCAAGAACTTCGTTAAGACAATGCTTGGTCTTTCTGAAAAATATGACGAAGTAAGCGTTGTATGCGATCAGCTTGGAACACCTACAAGCACATATGAGCTTGCAAGGTCAATTCACTTCCTTCTTGAGACTGAGAACTATGGACTTTTCCATGGAACCTGTGAAGGCGATACCAACTGGGCAGACTTTACAGAGGAAATTTTCAGATTAGCAGGCAAAAACACAAAGGTTAATCATGTTACAAGTGCTGAGTATTCAGCAAAGAATCCTCAGGCTGCACCGAGACCGGCATATTCAATTCTTGAGAATTATATGTTTAAGCTTACATCTGATTTCATGTTTGCAGACTGGCATGATGCTATCGAAAGATATTTAAAAGACCTTCTTGCATAAGGAAAAAATTCTAATATGCTGGCGGTTATCTTTAATTGGATATACGTAATAATAACTACATACATAACAGGTTTTGCAGTGCTTACAGGTATTTCGAAGATTGCCTGTATGTACACTGAAAAAGGAAAGAAAAAGATTGTATATAACTATAAGTATAATGAGAGCTTTTTGGTAGCAGGTATACTTATAGTTAATGTCTATGCAGAGATATTCAGTCTTTTTGGCAAGGTGTCTTTGGCAGCCAACGCTATACTTATTCTGGCATGTGTCTTCTTGTATTACACATATAGAGAGGAGATTAATTCCAGGATTATCGACGGGGCTGCCAAAATAATAACCTCAAAAAGTATCCCTTTGTATCTGATTATTTTCCTTGTAATGGCATATGGTACGTCACACGGGTTGATGCATTATGACACAGACCTTTATCATGCCCAGGCAATAAGATGGATAGAGGAATTTGGCGTCATAAAGGGGCTTGGAAATATCCATGTGAGGCTTGGGTATAACAGCGCATCCTTTGCACTTTCTGCTCTTTACAGCGGAGCTTTCATGGGAAAACCCATGCATGCAATGGCGGGGTATTTTGCCCTGCTGCTTGCCTGGCAGTGTGCAGATCTTAAGAACATTGTGAGAAGGGGCCATCCGGTACTTTCTGATTTTGTCAGAGTTATGGCGATCTACTATCTCTTTACTGTTTTCGATGAGATAGTTTCGCCGGCATCAGACTATTTCATGGCTACGATGGTATTTTATATAGTTATTCACTGGCTTGATCTTTTTGCTAACCATGAAAAAGCCTTTTTACCCCATGCTCTTCTTGCAATATTTGCGGTGTATATTACGACCATTAAGCTTTCAGCTGCGCCGCTGGTGTTACTGTCAATTTACCCAATAGTCAGAATAATAAGAAAACGCGGGAAAAGCGGAGTAAGGGCGATACTGCTCTGCGTGCTTTTTTGCTTCATAATTACGGTTCCTTATTTTGTAAGGAATGTGATACTTACAGGATATCTGGTATATCCTTTTCCTCAGGTTGATTTATTCAATGTAAGCTGGAAAATACCTGTAGAAACTGCATTTAATGATGCCCATGAGATAACAGCATACGGAAGAGGATTTACGGATCTTAGTGCATACAGTGAGCCCTTCATTTCATGGTTTCCCAGATGGGTGTCCGATCTTTCGGCGTTTAATAAGCTTATGTTCGCCCTTGATCTTATCAGTTTTCCTGTTTATATCGGATGTATCATTTATTATTTTGTTACTGAAAACAATGAGAGCAAAATGAAGGCCGATGGCGGAAACTTCAAGATGGAGAAGGTATTCCATTTATCCAACAGGCGAATGGTAACCGGTCTGGACTTTTTGTTCATTGAGGGTATTACATTTATTTCACTTGCATATTTTATTTTTACTGCACCCCTTGTAAGGTATGGTGGTGTTTATTTATGGCTTCCCGGAATGATCCTTCTTGGAAGATTTCTCATACTTCTGGACAGCAGACTCGGAAGTGATGCAGATGGCTATGCCTACAGAGTGATAGTGGCAATATTTGCCTTCTTCATGATATTTAAATGCGCGGTACTTGTAAGGGATGACATTCCGAGATTCAGAACAGGGTATCTGGTTGAACAGCAGGAATACAACAGGTATGACCTGCAGGAAAAAACAGTTGGGGATAAGGTGTTCTATTATCCTTCAGAGGGCGACAGGACCGGATATGATTCGTTCCCCTCAGTGCCGAATCCCGACAATATCGTCCTGGCTGGAGATAGTATAAAGGACGGCTTTCTCCCGCCCAAGTCCTGAACTTTAAAAAATGCGCAAAATGGAGTAAAATTAAGAATTGTAGTTTGATTTTGATTGGAGATAAACATAATGGAAAAGAACGCAAAAATATATGTTGCAGGACACAGAGGAATGGTTGGTTCTGCTATTGTCAGAGAGCTCGAAAAACAGGGCTATACAAATATAATTACCAGAACTCATAAGGAACTGGATCTCACTAGACAGGATGCAGTTGAAGAGTTCTTTGCAAAAGAGAAGCCTGAATACGTATTTCTTGCAGCTGCAAAAGTTGGAGGAATTGAAGCAAACCAGAGCGCTCTTGCGGACTTTATGTATGAGAATATGATACTTGAGATGAACGTTATTCACTCTGCCTGGAAGAATGGTTGTAAGAAGCTTGAGTTTTTGGGATCATCCTGCATATATCCCAGAATGGCACCTCAGCCCATGAAGGAGAGCTGCCTTCTTACCAGCGAACTCGAGAAGACCAATGAAGCATACGCTCTTGCGAAAATTTCAGGTCTTAAATATTGTGAATTTTTGAATAAGCAATACGGAACAGATTATATTTCAGTTATGCCTACTAATCTGTATGGACCAAATGATAATTATCATCCGACACACTCTCATGTACTTCCTGCTATGCTCAGAAGATTCCATGAGGCTAAAGAGGCAGGTGTTTCAAAGGTTACCTGCTGGGGAGACGGATCACCTCTTCGTGAATTCCTTTATGTGGATGATCTTGCCAATCTGTGTGTATTCTTAATGAATAATTACAGCGGTGATGAGACAGTTAATGCAGGAACAGGTAAGGAACTTACAATAAAGGAGCTTGCTGAGACCATAGCAAGGGTTGTGGGCTACGAAGGTGAGATCGAATGGGATGCTACAAAACCCAACGGAACCCCTAGAAAGCTACTTGATGTATCAAAGGCTGCAGGGCTTGGATGGACTTACAAGACAGAGCTTGAAGATGGAATAAGACTTGCATATGAAGACTTTTTGAACAACCCCATGAGAGCGGAGAGATAAAATGAAACTGATCAGTATAATCGTTCCTTGTTATAATGAAGAGGAGAACATAAAGGATTTCTACGACGAGTTAATGAAGACTGAGGGCTTTTTCAAGGAGCACGACGTCCAGTTTGAAATCATATATGTAAATGACGGATCTAAGGATGGAACTGTATCAGAAGTAAAGAAGCTCCATGAGACTGATGAGAGAGTTCACCTTATCAATTTTTCCAGAAATTTTGGGAAAGAAGCCGCTATTTATGCCGGACTTCAGAAGTCCAAGGGTGATTATGTGGTTATGCTTGACTGTGATCTTCAGGATCCACCGGCGATGCTTCCTGAAATGTACGGCTACATTGTAAATGAAGGTTATGATTCAGTTGCCACCAGAAGGGTGACAAGAAAGGGAGAGCCTCCGATAAGATCCTTCTTTGCCAGAAGATTCTACAGTCTTATAAACAGGATGTCCAAGACCGAGATTGTGGACGGAGCAAGGGATTACAGACTTATGACCAGACAGTTTGTGGATGCCATTTTGTCCATGGAGGAGTATAACCGCTTCTCGAAAGGAATTTTTGGCTGGGTAGGTTTTTCAACAAAATGGCTTGAGTTTGAGAATATCGAGAGGAAAAAGGGAGAGACAAAGTGGTCCTTCTGGAAACTGTTCTTATATGCTCTTGACGGCATAATGGCATTTTCTACCGTACCGCTTGCATTTTCATCCATACTGGGAGTAGTATTCTGCTTTTTGGCACTTGTTCTTATAATAGTTACAATAGTAAGAAAGGTAGCTTTTGGAGATCCCACAAGCGGATGGCCGTCTCTTGTATGCATTATTTCACTTATCAGCGGTGTTCAGCTGTTTTGTCTTGGAATTGTGGGACAGTACCTGAGTAAGACATATCTGGAAGTGAAGAGAAGACCAATTTATATTGTTAAGGAAGAGCTTTAATGGGAAAAGATCGAAGCCTTGGGAATCGTGTAAGTATTGTAGTACCGGTGTACAATGCTGCAGATTATATCCTCCAGACAATAGAAATGGTTCAGCGTCAGACCTATGAGAATTTTGAGCTCATACTGGTGGATGATGCTTCAACTGATAATAGTGTAGAATTGATACAGGGAGTCATCAAAAATGGTGACGACAGAATCAAGCTCATTCCAAAGACTGTAAACGGCGGTGCCGCCAAGGCCCGCAACACCGGAATTACAGCAGCTACCGGGAGGTATATTGCCTTTCTTGATGCTGATGATATCTGGAATGAGAGAAAGCTTGAAAAACAGATTGAATTTATAAGGAGCAGGGGAGCAGCATTTATATTTTCTGCTTACGAATTCGGAGATGAGAATGCCAACCCCACCGGTAAGATTGTTCATGTACCGGAGACCCTGACCTTCAGGGAGGCTCTTTCAAGAACTATCATTTTCACTACAACGGTAATGATAGATACAGATAAACTCTCCAAAGATAAGATATACATGCCGGAGATTGCCAGTGAAGATACGGCAACCTGGTGGACTATCCTTAAAGGGGGAGTTACTGCGTACGGACTCGATGAGGTTCTCGCAATCTACAGAAGACCCGCGAAATCACTCTCATCAAACAAACTGGTTGCGCTAAAAAGAATTTGGGGGCTATATAGAAAAATAGCAGGTCTTTCTGTCGCAGCGAGTCTGTATTATTTTGTGGGATGGGCAATAAAAGCGACAGCTCGAAGATTATAAGGGAAATTGTATGAAACAGGTTGAGTCTATTAAAAGAGTTTTTATATTATGTCTTGGATTTATTGGACTTTTGATCCAGACTGCGGTTTATGGTTTCTTTTGGTTCAAGGTTTATTATCCTCTGGTATCCGCACCCAGAATAAGCGTTGACGGATACATGCTTGGTAACGGTCTGAAGCTGTATTTCAGAGGACATTTACTTGTACTTGCCATTTACTTCGTATTGATGTTCTTTTTCTCTAATACTTACGGCGGACTGAAGATAGGATATCTTAAATCCATGGATATATTCCTTTCACAGATATTCGCCCTTTTCATGGTAAATGTTATCTCATATTTTCAAATATCACTGATGAGGAACTGGATGGTTCCGGTAATTCCCATGCTTGAAGTGTTTGCCATTCAGATGGTGATATCCTTCCTGTGGGCAGTGTGTACCAACTGGCTATACCGGGCTATATTCCCCGCAAGGCAGATGCTGCTTATAAGCGGAGAGTATCCGGTGGATGACATTCTAAGAAAATTCAATTCCAGACAGGACAAATATAATATTGTAAAATGCCTGAACATCAAAGAGGGGCTTGCAACTATTGAGAGAGAATGCCTTGAGCGCTATGATGCGGTTGTTCTCTGGGATATTCCCACTATGGAGAGGAACAAGCTCTTAAAGTTCTTGTATTCTAACTCAATAAGAGTTTACATGATGCCCAAGATTACTGATGTTCTGGTTAAGGGCGCAACGCAGCTTCATATTTTCGACACACCGGTACTGCTTCTTAGAGAGTATTACCTCAAGGTGGAGGAGCGCGCTGTCAAGAGAATTGTGGATATAGTATGTTCACTTATACTGATAATTCTTTCCTCACCTGTCATGTTGATAACAGCTATCATCATTAAGCTCTATGATGGTGGTCCGGTGCTTTATAAGCAGATCAGATGCACGGTGAATCAGAAAGAATTTAAGATAATGAAATTCAGAAGCATGAGGGTGGATGCTGAAAAGGACGGAGTTGCAAGACTCGCAACCAAGAACGATTCAAGAATAACACCTATAGGAAAGTTTATCAGAGCCTTCAGGATTGATGAGCTTCCGCAGCTTTTCAATATACTTAAGGGAGAGATGTCCTTTATAGGACCAAGACCTGAGCGCCCTGAGATCATAGCGCAGTATATGGAGAGTATGCCTGAGTTTGCATTCAGAATGAAGGTCAAGGCAGGATTGGCAGGATATGCGCAGGTTTATGGTAAATACAATACCACACCTTATGATAAGTTAAAGCTGGATCTTGCCTATATAGAGAACTACTCGGTGTGGCTTGATTTCAAGCTTATGCTTCTGACACTTAAGATATTATTTACACCTGATGCAACAGAAGGTGTTGATGAGACGCAGATTACGGCGCTTAAGGATTCCAGTGACAAATAACGAGGGCAAAATGGCTTCAAAACGGGAAAATTACGATAACGAAATACTTAATCTCAAAGCTTTTTATCTTGTTTTATTAAAGAAAATATGGATACTTCCTCTGACGGCACTTATCGGAGCTGTGATAGCGGGAGTTATCTACTTCCTTGCCACGGTTGTTTATGCGCCTGCAAGGAATTATGTTACGGAATCAACCCTTTATATTTATTTTGCCTATGATGAGAACAAGGGAACAGAGGTGGATTTTTACAATGCCTACACCTGGAACCTTCTTGTGAAGGCTGAGGACCAGAACCTCCCTGTGAAAGTGGAGGGGAATATCCTTGACCTGATAATGGAGAATCTTGAGAAAAACGGGTACAGGGAAGGTACTGACATTACAAGGGATGAAGTTATCGCCTCAGTGAATGCTGATATTCCATCAGATGTCAGGGTAATGATATTTACTGTTAAAAACCCCGATAAGGAACTTTCCGCAGCCATTGCAGATGCTGCTAATGAAGCTCTTGTAAGCTATGGAAAGATCAATGAAGCCTTTACGCAGATAAAGCTTCTGGGAAAGAGCGACACAAAGCTTGAGATAGTATCTGACAGAATGGGAGTTGCTGCTATATTTGGAGCGGTTTTAGGACTGATACTTTCAATATTGTCACTTATTTTCCTTAGCCTTGTGGATGAGCGTGTCTATGTTCCTGAGGATATCCAGCGAAGATACAGAATTCCGGTTCTTGGTGTTATCAGTGGAAAAGGACAGACAGAGCCATCCTTTTACAGGAATGAGATGATCATGATGTTCAGGGAAAAGCTAAAAGGAGCATCAAAGGTCTGTGTTATAAGCTCTGATGATAAGACTGGGGAAGACAAAGCAAAAAATGCAATTTCAAGAATGGAGGAAGTCATTGGTGATACTCTTATGAAGGATATGCCAGCGCTGATCCCAATGCCTCTTCCGGGAAATGATAATGAGTCACTGCAAAAGCTCTCCCAGGTTGACGGGGCTATAATAGCCATAGGAATGGGCAGGCAGAATGGTGCCATGACAGAGCATCTTATTTCCCTCCTTAAAAAGCTGGATTGCAGGATTTATGGTATCGTCATGACAGATGCCGATATGAAGTTATTAAATAGATATCTGGGGCTGTGATATGTCGAGAATTGAGCTTCTGGTGTCCGGAGTTAAGCAGAACACGGACGAATTACCAATAAAAATGAATATTCAGTCCGATGCGGTCATTGTCAATCAATGTGATGAGGACAGGACTGTCCGGGTTGAATATAAAGATAAAAGCGGAAGAGAAAATACCATAAGGATATTTGACAGAAACGAGCGTGGTGTAGGGGTATCAAGAAATCTTGCTCTTGATAATACGGATCATGAACTATTGCAGTTTACTGATGAGGACATTGTTCTCGATGATGGCTATACGGAAAAAGTTGAGAAGGAATTTGACTCCCATGCCGAGGCGGATATGCTTTTATTTAACGTCAAGGCAGCTCCCGGAAGAGAGACCTACCACAATACAGATTTTGCAAGAGTTACCTGGAAGAATTACGGAAGATATCCAGCATATGCAATAGTTGCAAGGACAGATAAGATAAAGGCAGCCGGGGTAAGGTTTTCCACTCTTTTTGGAGGCGGAGCAAAATACAGTAATGGAGAAGATTCACTTTTTTTGCATGACTGCTTAAAGAAAGGAATAAGGATCTACAGAACAGATGTCAGTATCGGACACGAGGTTTCTGAGAGACCATCAACCTGGTTTAAGGGGTTTAATGACAAATTCTTCTTTGACAGAGGTGTGTTATACCATTTTCTCTATGGCAGACTAGCAGGGCTTATGAGCCTTAGATTTATTATAGTGAAAAGAAAAGAGATGTGCAGGGAAAAGCCGCCATTAGAGTGTTACAGGCTTATGCTTAAAGGAATTAAGCAGGGTAAGGATGAAGATTGAGGCCACAATACAATTGCTTACAGATGAGGAATTTAGATGCTGGTATATTTAACACTCACGCTGGTAACACTGGCGATAGCCTATTCTATCAACATGAGGAATAATGCTACAGTGCCTGAGGTTACAAAGGAGTACAATTTCATATATCGGGGAATAAGCAGAGGACAGGCAAGGAAGGCAGCAGGACTCTTTTCCTTATTTGTACTTCTCACAGGAGTTTCTGCACTCAGGCTGAATGTGGGGAATGACTACAGTAAATATGTGGAGTTCATGCACCGAACCTTTAGCGGAGCAGTGGTTCCCACGGAAGCGGGATTTAACTATCTTACAAAGATAATTTATACATTATCGGGATTTGAGAATTATGTAGGAGTATTTGCTGTATTTGCGGCAGCGACAGTTTTCTTCTTCCTTGCTGCAATAAGCAGACAGGCGGAGGACTTTTTTTTATCTTTTATGATGTTCATGCTGCTGGGCTACTATTTTCAGTCTATCAGCACGGTCAGATACTACCTGGCACTTGCTATTGCGCTTTACTCAATCGATCTTTGCATAAAAAAAGACTGGCCGGGATTTGTTCTGCTTATATTGTGCGGCAGCCTTTTTCATAAATCACTGCTGGTGGTTTTAGTGCTATATCCTCTTGCCGCCATGAAATGGAAGAGATGGATGTACTGCGTGCTGGCACTTTTATCTGTATCATGTATCTTCTTAAATGATATATATTTGAAAATAGCGATAAAGCTTTATCCATCCTACGAGGGAACAGAGTACCTACAGGGCGGAACAAGCAGAATCAGTATACTCAGATGTGCAGGGGTGCTGATACTTGCTGCAATCATTCTTGGGAGGGATATAATAAAGGATAGAAGGATGAGCTTCTACTTTTATGCAAATCTGGGGGCACTGATACTATATGTGTTCTGCGCATTCCTTCCAACTGTATCAAGAATTGCGTATTATTACAGCGTGACTCAGATTTTATATGTACCTGCACTTATAAACAAAGTGATAAACTCAAGGGATGATAAAAGCTACAAGTTGGGGGAAACCCTTTATATTTTGACTATAGCCGGATGTGCGCTGTACTTTGTCGTATATATGAAAAGAGGCAGTGCCGATGGAGTAAGGATTCTTCCCTATGAAACATTTTTGTTCCATGAACTTCCGGCTACGTTATCAGAAAGAGGATTTGGCTGACGAGGTATGATATGAAAAGACCTTTTTTTACAATTATAGTTGTTTCGTATAATGCAGGGGATGACCTGATAAAGACCCTGGAAAGCATTAAAATGCAGACCTTTAAGGATGTTGCAATCATCATAAAGGACGGAGGCTCCACAGACGGTTCTCTTGAGAGAGCCGCAAAATGCCTTGGAATAGACAAGGAGCCTTTGGACAATGGAAAGAATGATAATTCTTTAAAGAATACTGTCGAGGGTAGACGCCGCATAAGTGCCGGCAAAATAAACACCAATGGTTCTTACGATATCAGATACAGAGATGGAAGAATAAGAATCATAAGGAGTAAAGACCACGGAATATACGATGCCATGAATATGGCAGTTGACGCCATGAGAAATGAAAAGGGGCGCAGTGTATCGGATACGGCACCGGGGTATGTCTATTTTCTGAACTGCGGTGATGTGTTCTCCGGTAATCAGGTTCTGAAAAAGGTTCACGAGAAAATTCAGCTTGATGCCAAGAATTCAGGAACGATAGTGCCTACGATTTATTACGGCGATATATATGAGATGAAGACCTCTCAGAGGGTATCATCCAATCCAAAGATAGATGATTTTGCATGTTATAGGAATGTTCCTTCTCACCAGGCGTGTTTTTATGATGAGAGGCTGGTGCTTAGATATGCATTCGATACGGTCTGGAAGGTTAGAGCTGATTACGAGCACTTCCTTCGCTGCTTCTATGTTGAGAAAGCGGAGACCAAGTATATGAACCTTCTGATAGCGGACTACGAGGGAGGCGGATTCTCAGAGACAAGGGAAAACCGCAAGGTTTCTGAGACAGAGAGGCAGCAGATAATACATCTCTACCTTACTAAGAAGCAGATTCAGAGATTTGATACCATAAGAGCTCTTACACTTGCTCCGCTTAGAACGAAAATTGCTGAGAACCCCAAAACTGCAGGGGTATATAATAAGATAAAAAGTCTGATTTACAGACACAGGTAAGAGGGGATAAATGAAAGTTTTGTGGGTTTGTAACATAATGCTGCCGGCATATGCCAAGGCTGTGGGCCTTTCCTGGTCAGAGAGAGAGGGATGGCTTTCCGGCGCTTATGAGAGGATTTCTTCAGGGAAAGGTGAAGGCGGAATAACGCTTGGCGTAGCTTTTCCTGCGGAAGGATTAAATAAAAAGAAAATAAATGGAGTTTTGTTCTACGGATTTTCAGAGAATCTGAATGCTCCTGAAATTTATGACGCCTCTATTGAGGAGAGATTCAAGGAGATTTATAAGGATTTTGAGCCGGATATCGTACATGTTTTCGGAACAGAATTCCCTCATAATCTTGCTGCAATAAAGGCATTTGGAAAACCTGAGAGGACACTTCTGGGGATACAGGGGGTGTGCTCCGAGATTGCAAAGGTCTATATGGCAGGTCTTCCCGATAATGTAATAACGGATACAACCTTCAGAGACAGATATAAAAATGACTCTCTCATGCAGCAAAAGGAGAAATTCGAAAAGCGTGCTGAGAATGAGAATGAAGCCATAAGACTTGCAGGCAATATCACAGGGCGAACGGATTTTGACAGACAGGTCACTGAGAGAATAAATCCCAAGGCAAGGTACTTTAAGATGAACGAGACCATGAGGCCTACGTTTTATAAGAATGCCTGGAGATCTGTAAACACGGTTCCCCACAGTATTTTCTTATCACAGGGTGATTATCCCCTGAAGGGATTCCACTTTGTTCTTGAGGCACTGCCTGAGATCCTAAAGGAGTTTCCTGACACTAAATTATATGTGGCAGGTAACAGCGTAATAGGAAAAATAAAAAGAAAAACAGTAACTATTCCCGATGAACAGAAAAATGCATCAGGGAAAAGCATTTACCCACTGGCTATAAGAATTTCAGCCTATGGTAAATATCTGAAAAGACTTATACGCAGAGGTAAGCTTGGCGGAAAGGTTATAATGCTTGGGAAGCTTTCAGCAGAGCAGATGAAGGAACAGCTACTTAAGTGCAATCTTTTCATATGCCCTTCAATATTGGAGAACTCCCCTAATTCCATGGCGGAAGCAATGCTCCTGGGCGTTCCCACTATTGCCGCAGAAACAGGTGGTATACCAAGCATGCTGGAGAAAAATGTGGATGGATTGTTGTTTGAACCCGGCAATCCGCAGGATCTTGCAAAATGCATAAGACAGATGTTCAGAGAACCTGTAATTGCAGCTGTTTACGGTGATAACGCAAGGAAGCATGCAATGATAACCCATGACGCTTCGGAGAACTATAAGAGACTTATAGAAATATACAGGACAATGATTTCATCAGTTTCTTAAGCCTGAGGAGGAATAATCATAAAGATAACTTTTATATCTAACTTTATAAATCATCATCAGATACCGTTATGTGATGAGTTATATGATGAGCTTTCAGAGGATTTTGCATTTATAGAGTCTCAGCCTATGGATGAGGGCAGAAGACAGATGGGCTGGAATGCTGACACGAAAGCTTTGCCATATGTTTTCAGGATATATGAGGATGAGAAGTCCTGCGGTGATAAGATCAGAGATTGTGACGTTCTGATACTCGGATGGACAGGTCAGGATAAGGACAGCCCTTCGGAACGCCTCATAAGGCAAAGACTTGATCAGGGAAAACCTGTGATAAGGGTCAGTGAGAGAATATACCGCGAGGGTAGATGGAAAGCCATATCACCAAGAGGCTTGAAGGCAAAGTACGAAGAGCACATAAAGTATAGAAACAGTCCTGTCTATATGCTCTGTGCGGGGGCATATGTATCAGGAGATTTTAAGCTTATAGGTGCCTATCCCGGAAAGCTTTTTAAATGGGGATATTTTCCGCCTCTTAAAAGATATAGTGAAGATGAACTTTCGAACATGCTATATAAGGATGGAGAAAAGCTAAGGATATGCTTTGCTGCAAGACTTATAAAGCTTAAGCACCCGGAACTATCATTAGAGGTAGCCGGGTATTTTAAGAAGAAAAATATCGATTTTCATTTGGATATTGTGGGAGACGGCCCACTTTCATCCGGACTTAAGGAGATGATAAAGGATAAGGCTCTCGAAGAATATGTAACCATGCATGGTGCAGTACCTCCTGAGAAAGTAAGAGGTATCATGGAAAAAAGCCATCTTTTCATCTTTGCAAGCAATTACCTTGAAGGATGGGGAGCCGTGGTGAATGAAGCCATGAACAGTGCCTGTGCAGTGGTGGCATCCTCTGAAGCGGGAGCAGTACCCTACCTTATAAAGGATGGAGAAAACGGACTTACCTTTGATGATTGTGATAAGGATAAGCTTCTTGGGAAGATAGATGAGCTATTGGAAGAAGCTGATAAAAAGAATGGATCTTATATGGTCCGAGCAGACTACGTAAGATGCCTTCAGAAAAAAGCCTATTTGGCCATAGCTGATACCTGGAATGCAGGTGTTGCGGCAAAAAGACTTCTTGAATTTAGCGAATGCATTATCAAAAACAAAGATTTTAAAAATCCGGATGATGGGCCGTTAAGTAAAGCGCTTGTTTTAAAGGCTCCAGGAATAAGAAGGACTTTAAAAGAGGATAACCATCTTGAATAAGCCGGATTTATATGAATAACCGGAAGTCCCGGCATAAATTTGAATCAGATTTAATGATATCGGAGGAACTATTGTTTACAAAAAAGATAAGTGTGATAATACCTGCCTATAACATAGAGGATCTTATTGTAAGGTGCCTTGAGAGTGTGTGTCATCAGAGTTATCCTGATGAGCTTCTTGAAGTTATAGTCGTGGATGATGGCTCAACAGACAACACTTATAAAAGAGCAGAGGAATATATAAAAAAGAATTGGGGACAGCTTCGCTATGAGGAAGGCGAGAACTTTTTAAGAAACAGCACAGGTCCTTCCATAACACTGCTTCATCAGGAAAATGGCGGCAGCAGTAAGGCGAGAAACCTTGGAATATCCGCTGCAACAGGAGACTATCTGGGATTTGTCGATGCGGATGACTACATCGATCATCATATGTACGAGGACCTGATGCGCGCCATTGAGGAGAACAGCACAGAGGAATCACCTGTTTTAATGGCTCAGGCTTCAAGGGATGAAATCGCAGAAAGCGGAGAAAGGCTTCCTGATGTTTGTATACCCCCTAAGAAGCAGCTGATTATTTCAGGGGAGGAGCATTTAAAAACTTTACTTCTTCATACAGGCGATGCCTCATTTTGTACGAAACTCACCAGCAGAGAGCTTTTTACAGGCAGCTGCAAGGGCTTTCCCGAGGGAGAATTAAATGAGGATTTCTATCTGATGATACATATGCTTAAGAAGGTAGGAAAGCTTGTGATTTTACCTCAGCAGTATTACCACGTATTTTACAGAACGGGCAGTAATTCAAGAAAGAAAGCAGATCAGAAGGACTATTTTCCGCCTGTGTTCACGGATATTGTAAGAAATTCGGATGTGGCATTAAGACTTGTGAATAAGAGCTTTCCTTCGCTTCATGAGATTGCAGTCAGATTCTGCCTTATACAAAGGCTTGATTACCTGCTGCATATTCCGATAAGTAAGATGAATTACAGCAATAAATTTTATAGAAAAATTGTTGTAGGATTTTTGAGAAAACATATGAAGGATATATTGAACAATCCGTATCTTTCAAAGAAAAACAGAGTATATCTGTTACTCCTTTCTGTAAGCCCAAAATTTGTGAGAAAAGTGCATGCGGGGATTAGGAGAATAAAATGAAATTCAATTCTAAACAGTACACTATAATATTACTCCTTATTTTGGTCGTGCAGATAGCAGGTATCTGTCTTTTTGGCGTGCAGAAAGCAGGGTTTCATCAGGATGAGTATTACTCATATTTTTCTACCAACAGAAGTCTTGGATTCTACTACCCTGACAGGGAATGGGTTGATACGGATGTCATAGAAAATGAGTTTACAGTGCAGAAGGGAGAGGGCTTTAATTATGGTCTGGTGCATCAGGTTCAGTCCTGGGATGTGCATCCTCCGTTTTTCTATGATCTGCTTCATACAGTATGCTCCATAACTCCGGGAGTATTCAGCAAATGGCAGGGAATAACAGTAAATCTCCTGGCTTTTATAATAAGCTTTGTTCTTCTGGAAAAGCTTGCCAAAAGTATAGGAATGAGCAGGGGACTCAGGATTGCTTTGATGTTTGCCTATGGCTTTAATCCTATGACGATATCCTGTGTGCTTTTTATAAGAATGTATATGTGGCTTACGGTATTTATTCTTGCGTCAGCATATCTGCATCTTAAGCTGATAAGTCTTATAAAGAAATATTATTCAGGAAATGAACTTAAGGGATTTGTTCTTGCAAAGCCCTTCGATACTAAATTTAAAAAGGGTTTTGCAGGATACGTTGCAGGCATCTGCCTTGTAAGCCTTTTTGGATTCCTTACGCAGTACTATTACCTGATATTTATGGTAACGATGGGATTATCATTTTCCATATGGTTCCTGTTCCTTATGCCTAAAAACAGAAGGAAAAAAAGGCAGACAGGTGACAATGAAAATAACACAAATCCAATAACCATAGAGAGCATTCTCGGGGATGAAGAGTTTGTAATGCAGGCGGCTTCTATGGCGGAGCGGTTCAAATATATTGTTGTTTATTGTGCAGGAGCTGTAGTTTCACTTGTGGCAGCAGTTGGTATTTATCCTGCAGCCCTTTCTCATATTTTCAGGGGATACAGGGGGAAGGAAGCTGCGGATGCTTTTTCAGATATGTCCAACATCCTGGATCGTTTTGGCTTCTTTTTCGGACTTGCTGATGATTATCTTTTTTCAGGAATGCTCTGGATTGTAATAGTAATGATCGTGATTGCCCTTATTGCTCTGTTTTTCCTTCTCAGGGTAAAGGGTGAAAAGGACAAGCTTCACATTGCTCACATAAGAATTCTTACGGTGGCTGCCCTGGGATATTTTCTGATCGTTGCTAAGACAGCGCTCCTTCTTGGAGATACATCAAACAGATATGAAATGCCCATTTATCCGATAGTACTTCTGCTTTCTGCATATTTTACAAGAATTGGAATAAGAGCAATCGTCGGCAACAGAAGTTTTTTGGATATGCAGATACCGGTACTTGTTACCTTCATTCTGTTCCTGATAATAATACTTAAGGGTATTGTTATAGATCAGAACGTGCTGTTCCTCTATCCTGAAGATGCCGGACGAATAGCTTATGCAAAGGAGATGGATGGGAAAGGGGCCGCGGCAGTGGTAATGTACAATGATGCGACACCTGACAACATCTGGAGACTTACCGATGAGCTTTTGGAGTATGATGAGCTTTATTATGTAAGTGAGGCAAATACAGAAGCTCTTGAGGATGAGAAGCTTGCAGCAGCAGATAAGGTAGTGATCTATGCAGCGGACCATGATAACAGGGATGCGATATTAAAAGCTCTGGAAGAGAAAAGGACTGACCTTGGGGATCTTAGGGAAGTATATAATAAAGAGATGTGGACACAGTATGTGATGGAGTAGGCTTTCCTGTGGAAAAGGCTTGATGGCAACATGCGTGGGAATGCCAAAATTAATAAATAATGTTATTTATCCCTATTTATAGTATAATCAATAAGTATTATTCATTGAAAAGAGGTTATTTAAATGAAATTAGATGATAAAACCATACTTGTAACAGGAGGAACAGGATCATTTGGTCATTGCTTTACTGAGTATCTTCTTGAGCATTACAATCCCAAGAAGATCATAGTATATTCCCGTGATGAGTATAAGCAGTTCACTATGTCTAATGAAAAGGTTTATAGAGAACATGCTGATCAGATGAGATTTTTCATTGGTGACGTCAGAGATGGTGCCCGTATGGAGCGCGCTATGGAGGGTGTTGATTATGTAGTCCATGCAGCAGCTCTTAAACAGGTTCCGGCTTGTGAGTACAATCCGGATGAAGCTATCAAGACGAATGTAAACGGAGCTCAGAATGTTATAAATGCTGCGCTGAATACAGGAGTTAAGCGTGTTGTTGCGCTTAGTACCGATAAGGCTGTAAATCCTGTGAACCTCTACGGCGCTACTAAGATGGTTTCAGATAAGCTCTTTATAGCTGCTAATGCATATGCCGGTAATAAGGATATCAATTTCTCAATTGTCAGATATGGTAATGTAGCAGGAAGTCGCGGCTCTATCATTCCTCTCTTTAAGAGACTTGTTGAAAATGGTGAGAAGGAGCTTCCTATTACTGATTACAGAATGACACGTTTTTGGATCAGTCTTCCTGAAGGTGTTGAACTGGTTCTCAAGGCTTTGGAAGAAGCTAAGGGTGGTGAGACCTTTATCAGCAAGATTCCTTCATTTAATGTCAAGGACCTTGCAGAGGCTATGTATCCGGGTATTGCAACAACTGAGGTTGGAATCCGTCCCGGTGAGAAGCTCGACGAATGCATGGTTTCAGTTGAGGATGCACCTTTTACCTATGAATTTGATAAGCACTACATTGTATATCCTCAGGTAATATTTAACGACAGACAGCTTCCGGATCCCAAGGGAAGGAAGGTTGCTGATGGCTTCTACTACAGCTCAGGTAATAATACTGAGTGGATGAGCGTACAGGAGATCAGAAACAGACTTCATGAGGCTGTTGACCACTGATATCTGAGCTAATTGTAAGAATACCTTATATAAATTATGTGATACCGAATTTTTTAGGAAATCCGATATCCTGTAAAAATCCGAATCCCTGCAGTTTGCGGGGGTTCGTACTTTTAGGGCAAAATTTATTTTTTGACTCTTACATCATATTTCAGTACTATGGAGAGCATTAATGAGTGCGATCGCAATAATTACAGCTCGTGGTGGAAGTAAACGTATACCACGTAAAAATATAAAAATATTCAATGGTAAACCGATAATAAATTATTCAATAGAAGCGGCATTGAAATCCGGGATATTTGATGAAGTCATGGTATCAACTGATGATGAGGAGATAGCAGAGATTTCAAAGGCAGCAGGTGCCAGTGTTCCGTTTTACAGGTCCGCTGAGACTTCAAACGATACAGCAACTACGGCTGATGTGCTTCTTGAAGTGTTGGACAGATATGAGGAGATGGGTAGAAGCTTTGAATATGGTTGCTGCATATATCCTACAGCTCCGTTTGTTACTGCAAGGAAGCTTAAGGAAGCTATGGATGAGCTTGTAAAATCAGGCGCTGAGTCTATCGTACCTATGCAGGAGTTTTCGTATCCGCCCCAGAGAGGTCTCTTTATTGATGATAAGGGACTGGTTAAGATGCTTCATCCTGAGTATGCTACAACCAGAAGTCAGGATTTGCAGAAACAGTATCATGAGTGCGGACAGTTTTATATTTTCAGAAATGATGCATTTAAGATTCAGAAGGACACCACTATGGAGAAGTCTATTCCTTATATCATAGACCCGGTGGAGTCTCAGGATATAGATAATGAGAGTGACTGGCTCTTAGCAGAGCTTAAATATAAATTTCTCACCGAACAGGGAATTTTGAGATAATCTGGTTTTTACATAAAACCATTTAGTTTTAAAGAGGAGTAGTTAATGAAATTAGACGAATGTCTTAAAAATAACAGAGCGTACATGATAGCGGAGATGAGTGCTAACCATGGCGGAAGCCTTGATAACGCGCTTAAGATCGTTGAGGAAGCTGCGAAGGCAGGTGCGGATTGTTTAAAGACTCAGACTTATACTGCTGATACTATTACTATTGATTGTGATGCAGAGGCTTTTAAAATCCATGGTGGTCTCTGGGATGGTTATAATCTCCATGATCTTTATAAGGAAGCCTATACTCCCTGGGAGTGGATGGAACCTATTAAGAAAAAGTGTGAGGAGTGTGGAATAGATTTTCTTTCCACTCCATTTGATAAGACTTCTGTGGATTATCTTGAGAACATCGGTGAGGAATTCTACAAGATCGCATCCTTTGAGCTTGTTGATATTCCGCTTATAAAATATATAGCAAGAACAGGAAAGCCTATCATCATGTCAACCGGCATGGGATCAGAGGAAGAGATCCAGGAAGCTATCGATGCCATAAGATCTGAGGGCAATGATAATATAATTATTTTGAAATGCTGCAGTGTTTATCCGACAGTTTCTGCAGATCTTAATTTGAGGACAATTCCTGATATGCAGAAGAGGTTTGGAGTTCCCGTGGGACTCTCAGATCATTCCATGGGAGGAACAGCAGCTATTGCTGCGGCAGCTCTTGGAGCAGTTGTCATTGAGAAGCATTTCTGCCTTGATAGAAATCTTCCTTCTGCAGATTCCGCATTTTCCATGGAACCGCAGGAATTCGCAGATATGGTAAAGGGAGTACATGATGCAGAGCTTGCGCTGGGTAAGATATTTTACGGACCTACTGAAGCAGAGGCAGGAGAATATACCAACAGAAGATCCCTGTTTATTGTTGAGGATGTTGAAGAGGGTGAGGTGCTTACTGAGAAAAATGTGAGAAGCATAAGATCCTACAACATTCAGGGAATGAAGCCCAAGCATTACGAAGAAGTACTTGGTAAAAAGGCAAAACATAAGCTAACACGTGGAACACCGCTGGAATGGAGTGAAATTGAGTAAGATAGCGATTCGTGTGGATGCAAACGAAATAGTGGCGACGGGACATATCATGCGCTGCAGGACTATTGCAATGAGCCTGCAGCAAATGGGGTGTTCTGTCGTCTTTGTGTCTGCTGATAATAATATAATCCCTTATATTCAGGGTGAATTTGAATGTGCGATTTTGGATTCAGACTGGAGAAATCCTGAGCAGGAGATAATAGTTCTTCTTGATTTCCTTCATGAGGAAGGAATTTCAGCCATGCTGGTTGACAGCTATTACGCAACTCCTGAGTATATCCGGATGCTTGAAACAAATGATATCCGCACCATGTACATCGATGATATGCAAAAAGAAAGATTTCCGGCAACTGCGATACTAAATTACAGTCCCGGGGCTCCGGATCTTGCCTATGAGGAATTCTATGAAGGAGAGGCACCGACACTCCTTCTTGGAACGAAGTACATTCCCATAAGAGATCAGTTTGTACAGAGAAACAGGATGTCCCGTGGAACAGGAATAAGTAGTGATATCGGAAGACTTGGTACGGATGGAGAGGCTCTTGTGAATATCGACATTGTGGCAGGCGAGAATCAGGAGTCTGCGGATGGTGCTCACAGGACCTTTGGCTACGATATAGGAGGAATTGATAATATCTTTCTTACAACTGGTGGTGCAGACAGTATGGGATTATCTGAGATGATCATCAGTGCAATCATGAGATATCCTGAGCTTCATTTTAAAGACGGAAAAAAGAAAATTCATCTTTTGGCAGGACGCTTCTACAGGGTAACTGAGAAGGTTCAGCAGTATATTGAGGACGGATATGTGGCGCTTCATCAGAATGTGTCCAATGTGGCGGACATTATGAACAGCTGTGATGTAGCCATAACTCCGGCAGGAACAACACTGTATGAGCTATGTGCGGTAGGAGTTCCTTCCATAAGCTTTGTCTTTGCTGAGAATCAGGAGCCGGATGCATTATATTTTGCAAGAGAGGGATATGTCCCTTATGCCGGAGATTTCAGGGAAGATGTAAATGAGGTTCTGATGGCTATTGTCGCCTACATAGAGGAAGTAATGTCCATGGATACCACAGAGCGTATAGATATATCAAACAAACTAAAAAAGCTTATTGACGGTCAGGGTGCTGACAGGATTGCAGAAGCTTTGATGGAGATGTAACAGAAAATGGAAAAGATTTTTATATTGGGAGCAAGCGCTCTTCAGGTGCCTGCCATTAAGAAAGCCAAAGAAAAAGGCTTATATGTTTATGTTCTTGATTATGATCCGGAGGCTGTTGGGATTAAGGATGCAGACGAGTTTTTATGCATCAGTACAATAGATAAAGATGCGGTTCTTGAGGCTGCAAAAAAATATTGCCCGGATTATATCATAACTTCTACAAGTGATATGCCTGTTAGAACTGTTGCCTACGTGAACGAGCAGCTTGGAAAGAAAAACGACATATCCTATGAAAACTCTATCTGCGCTACTGACAAGGCTGCCATGAGAAGAAGAATGAAGGAGTGTGGCGTACCGATTCCTGAGTTCCATGTTATCTCTGATGAGGCTGAGTTTATGGATGCAGCTGACAGGCTGGGGGACAAATTTGTATGTAAGCCTGCGGATAATGCTGCAAGCAGAGGAGTAGTCCTTGTTAATAAGAGTGAACTTTCGAGGGAGTCTGATGGAAGTATCAGCGAAGCCCTTAAGGAAATCTATTCGTATACCAGGGAATTTTCAAGAAGCGGGCAGGTCCTTTTGGAGGAATTCATGGAGGGGCCTGAAGTCAGCGTTGAGTCTTTTACCATTAACGGAGAAACACATATTATCACCATAACCGATAAGATGGTGACAGAGGTTCCCTATTTTGTTGAGACGGGTCACACTGAGCCCTCAAGACTCCCCGAATCATCAAGGGAGGATATCAGGAGAGTTGCACTGGCCGCTATAAAAGCAGTTGGCATAGTTAACGGACCTTCACATACAGAAATTAAGGTTACGGATAGTGGAGCCAAACTTGTGGAAATTGCAGCAAGGCTAGGAGGAGATTTTATTACTTCAAAGCTTGTTCCGCTGTCAACCGGAGTTGATCTTATTGACTGCTGTATCTCAAGTACTCTCTCTCAGGAGGTAAAGTGTAAGGCTACAAAGAACTGCGGCGCAGCCATCAGATTTTTACATGCCAGGGAGGAAGATGAGGCAGACGATAAAAATGGAGTAATAACTGCAATTAATGGATTAAAGGAAGCTGAAAGCATGCCCGGAGTCGTGGAAGTTTCTGCTTATAAAAAGGTTGGGGATACCGTAGGGAGACTTAAAAACAGTGGTGACAGATGGGGGCATGTGATCGCTACCGGAAAAGATGCTGATGAAGCGGAAATAAATGCAACTAAGGCTGCAGAAAAAATAGTTTTCGAGATTTCTTTCAGATAAAATATGCTAAAATGAAGTATGTTAAAATAAAATATGATAAATGTAATGAAGTATGGGACAGATTTGTTTTGTTCCATACTTTACAGGATGTAAAAGTTTTGTGGGGGGTAATTTAATATGTCAGAACAAGGCAATATATCGAAAGCTTCTGTTCAAAAGGAGGACGGAGACGTCATGATGAAGGTTGCGACCTTCATAGTTGACAGGCGTAACCTCTTCTTTCTTTTATTTGGCATTGCTATGATTTTCTGTGCAATAGCTGCGGGAATGGTTAAGGTTGAGGATTCACTTTCGGCTTATCTTCCCGATTCTTTTGAGACCAGTCTCGGTCTTGATCTCATGGGAGAAGAATATACAACATACGGATCTGCCAAGATAATGGTATCAAATATTGTTTATGAGGATGCCAAGGCATTGTCAGAGACTATAGGAGAAAGAGAAGATGTTGCGATGATCACCTTTGATGAGACCGTTGATCATTACAACAATTTTTCCGCTCTCTTTGATATCACTTTTAAGTATGAGGATACGGATCAGCGATCTCTGGATGGTCTTGAAGAGATAAAGGGGATGCTTGCTGACTATGATATTTTCGTAAGTACTTCTATGGGTAATGCTGCGGCAGAGACTATTGAGAAGGAGATGCAGACAGTCAGCGCTCTCGTGGTGGTAATCGTCCTTGTGGTTTTGGTTCTTACATCAGAGACCTATGCTGAGATTCCGGTTCTTCTTTTGACTTTTGGTGCAGCAGCGCTTCTTTCAGCCGGTACTAACTTCATTCTTGGAACGATATCTTTTGTATCTGACTCGGTTACTATAGTACTGCAGCTTGCTCTGTCCATAGACTATGCTGTTATTTTCTGTAACAGGTATAAAGAAGAGCATGAAAATCTGCCCATAAGAGAGTCGGATATTCTGGCACTAAGTAAAGCGATTCCTGAGATATCATCAAGTTCACTTACTACAATTGGTGGTCTTATTGCCATGCTGTTCATGCAGTTTGGTATAGGTAGTGATATGGCAATCTGCCTTATAAAGGCTATTTTACTAAGCCTTTTGGCAGTGTTCCTTCTGATGCCGGGACTTCTTATGATCTTTGGTCCCTGGATGGATAAGACCAGGCACAAGAGCTTTGTTCCTAAGATTCCATTTGTGGGCAAATTTGACTATTATTCAAGATTTATAGTTCCACCTGCATTTGTTGTCATTATAATAGCGGCGTTCTTGATCCAAAACAAATGTCCTTTTGTTTATGGATACTCGATGATCAAGACTCCCATTAAAAATGAGACTCAGATCGCAACGGACATGATAAATGAGACCTTTGGCGAATCCAACTTTGTAGCGGTAAATATTCCTTCAGGTAACTATGAAAAGGAAAAGAAGCTGATACAGAATTATCTGGACTGTCCTGAGGTTAAGTCGGCACAGGGCCTTGCAAACATAGAAGCCATGGGAGGCTACTGCCTTGCTGATAAGCTTTCTGCCAGAGAGTTCTCAGAACTCCTGGAACTTGATTATGAGATGGCAGAGCTTTTGTATATGGCTTATGCAGTAAATGATAAGAATTATGCGAAGCTTGTAAATGGTATCTCAACCTACAAGGTTCCGCTTATTGACATGATCATGTTTTTACATGATGAGGTTGAGGAGGGTTATGTAACACTTGATGAGAGCATGAAGGAGACTCTTGATGATGCCTATGAGCAGATGAACATCGCAAAGAAGCAGCTTCAGGGCGAGAACTTCAGCAGAATTCTTGTTTACTTAAATCTTCCGCAGGAAGGTGAAGAGACATTTAATTTCCTTGATCAGATGCACACCATGGCTAACAGATACTATGAAGGACAGATCCTTATTATCGGTGAAGCTACCAGCCAGTTTGACCTGCAAAAGACTTTCTCCAGAGATAATACGGTTGTAACTGTCATATCTATCCTGGCTGTGCTTGTGGTTTTGCTGTTTACCTTCAAATCTGCAGGAATGCCTGTACTTCTTATTTTGGTTATTGAGGGTGCAATCTGGATAAACTTTGCATTTCCGACTTTGCAGAAGGACAATATCTTTTTCATGACTTACCTGATAGTAAGTTCAATTCAGATGGGTGCAAATATCGACTACGCGATAGTTATTTCCGGAAGATTTATGGAACTTAAGGATAAGATGTCCCACAGGGATGCAATCATTGAGACTATGAATTTTGCATTTCCTACGATCATTACCTCGGGGTCAATGCTTGCCCTTGCTGGAATTTCCATCGGTCTTCTTACATCAGACGGTGCGATTTGCGGAATAGGACAGTGCCTTGGACGAGGAACAATTATTTCAATTTTCCTGGTTATGTTTGTTTTGCCTCAGATACTTCTTATCGGTGCAAAGATCATTGATAAGACTTCCTTCGAGGTTTCAGTTCCGCTCGGAATTGAGCGAGAGGTCGGGCTTATGAGAATAGACGGCAGAGTGCAGGGACAGATAAACGGCAGGATAATCGGTGAAGTTCATGCGGTTGTGAGAGGTGATATAAATGCCCTTGTCAGAAGCGGAAATGTGACAAAGCTTGATGAGAATAATCTGACTCCAGAGGAGCGGGCTGCATTTGAACAGGCTCCTTTTGAGAATGCGCCTGCATATGCAGGGGGAGGAGAAGACAGTGAAAATAAAAACTCTTAAACTCATTCTTAAAAAGAGCGTTATGACTCTTATAATTGGAGCGATAGTCCTTGGAAACACTAAGGCTACAGCTTATGCTACTGATGGAATAGGGAATCAGATAACCAATGAGATTATTGATAGTGTCGAGAAAAAGGTAAAGAGCGATGCTATTGCCCAGATGGCACAAACTGCAGAGGAAGAAGAGGAAGAAGAAAAGGAAAAAGAGGTTACTGATGGAAATGCCGAAGGTGAAGGCGAAGAGAACAGCGAAGAACCGGAACCTATCGTATATGAGAATATAGACATCAATAACTATTCTGATTTTGCGGAATTTGCAAAGAACTGTAAGAGTGATGAATGGTCTCTTAATAAGATAATTAATCTTAAAACAGATCTTGACCTGTCAGGTAAAGACTTTGAAATGATCCCGTATTTCAACGGAATATTCAAGGGCGGACAGCACGTGATAGAGGGGTACGACAAAACAGATGACAACTATATAACCGGGCTTTTCAGATATATCGGTCCAAACGGAATGGTTCAGGATCTCAATGTTTCAGGCGATATCAGGATGACAGATGAGATGAAATTCACAGGCGGAATCTGTGGAATGAATCAGGGCGTCATAAAGGACTGCAAGTACGCCGGAAGAATAGAAGGAAATAATACAGTAGGAGCTATCGCTGCAATAAATGAGCGCAAGGGAGTAATCAATAACTGTATAAATGATTCCCATGTGGCAGGATATTACTTTACAGGCGGTATCGTAGGTAAAAATTATGGTGTTATCTCCGGTTCGGTCAATAACGGAAATATAAATGACAATGAGGACTGGGTTATAAAGGATGATGAGAAAGGCGAAGGAATCATTCAGTCCATTACATCATCCATCTCCGAAGAAAGCAGGATATTAAGGACAGGAACCGATACCGGTGGAATCAGTGGATATTCAAAGGGTAGCATAGTAAGGTGCACTAACAAAGGAAATATAGGATATGAGCACACAGGCTACAATATAGGCGGAATTGCCGGAAGGCAGGTCGGTGTAGTTACATACAGTGTAAATGAGGGTCTGATCAATGGCCGTAAGGATATAGGCGGAATCGTAGGACAGATGGAGCCTGACCTTGAGCCTGAGGATCTGCAGACTCTGCCTGAAGCTGCAGATAAGCTCCATGACCTTGTTGAGCAGACACTTAATGATATGGACGGCGGCGTAAATGTTTTGTCATCTGATGTGACGAGTCTTACCGGATATGCAAACGGTGTTGTGGATGATGGACATGCCCTTGCAGGAGAACTTACGACTTCGGTAAATGATAATGTCAGGACTATCAATCTTGCTCTTGAAAGATTTGAGTATGTGATGCAGAACATGCCGGGAGTTCTTGATCATCTGTCTGGAGCTTCCGATAAGATGTACTATTTTAATAATGCATTGGCAAGAGCTGTTGAATCCATAAATGTTGACGGCCAGCTCTCTGAGGATGACAGATATACCATTGAGAGCAGTGAAAATCAGATATATGAGAACGTTGCCAAAACCAGTGAAAACAAGCAACGAATGGAGGAGATTACAAACAGGATCAATCAGATGATGTATGAGACCGATGAATACGGTGATTACGTCTATGATGAAAATGGTGAGAGAAAACTAAAAGCTTTAAATGTGGATGAACAGAACCAGCTCAATTCATATCTTGCTGAGCTTCAGCAGCTAACCTCGGATTCCGGCAGCAGTATTTCCGGAATGTTTGGCGGAGTGTCTACGATTCTTGAGACTTATAAGCCTTATTCACAGTCTTCAGAGGATGCTGTTTTAGGTGAAACACAGAATGCGATATCGGCACTTCAGGATGCTGAGGGCGAGCTTAAAGAGGCTGCAAACGGTGCAAGAAGCATCATTGACTATCTGAACTCTCAGGAAAAGCTCAGGGTTTCCGGACTTGGCAGTGACTGGGATGCAAGTCTTGATTCACTCCATGCAAATCTGAGGGGGATATCCGGTTCGATTGAGAATATCAATCAGGATGGTAAGTCGACCTCTCATACCCTTAATTCAAATCTTAATGCAGTAAATGATCAGATAAATGTTATTTACCATATCATTTCTGATCAGTTTGATATTATTTATAATGATGATGCGGCAGTTTTCAAGGATGTTTCCGATGAAGAGATTCAACAGGCGAGGACCGGAAGGGTTGACAGCTCCAAAAACAGAGGAACCGTAAAGGGAGACATCAATGTAGGCGGTATTGCGGGTTCCATGGCGATAGATGATGAAGATCCTGAAGAAAATGCTGCAGGAAACATCAACATCGGAAAGGGAAGCAAATATACTTTAAAGAACATAATCTGCGAATGTGAAAATGAGGCTACCATCGAATCCAAGAAGGATGGAGCAGGACTGATCGTTGGTTATATGGCTCAGGGTATAGTTACATCCTGTGACGGATACGGACTTGCAAAGAGCACTGAGGGTAGTTATACCGGCGGAATTGCAGGCCAGTCGCTGTCCATAATAAGGGATTGCAATGCACTGTGTCTTCTTGATGGAAATAAATATGTAGGAGGTATCACAGGCTACGGAACCACAATCACAGGATGTAATGCGCTTGTTACATGGCAAAAGACTCCGACTGAGAGATACGGATCAATAGCAGGAATTGTTAATACTGATTCTGAAACGAAGAAAGCTAAGCTTGATAATATCAGCGGTAACTATTTTGTTGAAAATAAAATAGGCGGTATCGATGACATTAGTTTTGAAGGGATAGCGCAGCCTCTTGGATATGCTGAGCTTATTGAACACGGAAGGACACCGGCACAGTTCGGACACCTTAAGGTAGTGTTTGAAGTAGAAGGACAAAAACTTGGTGAGCAGGAGCTTCCCTATGGTGAGAGTCTTGAAAAACTGGAATTCCCTAAAGGTGAAGAAAGGGAGGACTTTTTCATAAAGTGGCCCGATGTAACCGGTAAGGTTATGGACGGAAGCTATGTTTTGTCCGGTGAGTATGTAGCAACAAACAAGGCTATCGAAAGTACTGAATTATACCAGAGCACAAACAAGCATATCGCGATTCTTGGAGGTAGTTACGGAGATGACGCGCATATAACGGCTGAGATGGTGGAAGAACCGGAATATGATATAAATAGCCCATCTTTGGAAAAAAGAGTTGTTAAATACAAGATAAGTATAGATGAGGGTACTTTTTCACAGACAACTGAAAGAAAAATAAGAATTTACAATCCCTACAAAAATTCAATTGTTAAGATTTACAGGGATGAGAATTGGGAAGAAATTCCTTCCAGGGCGATTGGAAGCTATCTTGAAATAGAGATGGATGACAAAGAGGCGATATTTGCTGTGGTTGAAAGAACGCCTCTCATCCTGAGATTACTTGATCTGTTTGGAATTATTTCCGTAGTAACCATTGCCATCCTTATTGTAAATTCGCTGATAAAGAAGCATGAGTTTGGCCATTTCAGACGTAAAAAGTCAGCTAAAGATAATGAGAAAGAAGTAACAGACGGGAAAGAGGAGAAAAAATGAAAAGTCTGAAGAGTTTTTGCCTTAAAAAATATATACCGGTACTTGTACTGTTTTTGGGATTGCTATGCTTTAATAAAATCGGAGTTAATGCAGCAGTTTCAGTTATTACCCAGAGCAGGCTTTCAACAGACAGTGCTACGGTAAACTGGACAAGAATTACGGGGGCAAAAGTCTACTATCTGGGGATAGGAGAAGATGAGACCGAAGCCAAAAATTCTGCACTTTCCCACGCTCTGAGCTTTGAACAGGGGACCCTGAGCCATACATTTACAGGCTTAAAGCCCGGAATGAAGTATACTGTTGTACTTAGATATGTTCGTGACGGGAAAGACGGACAAAAAGAGGATCAGGCAGGAAGTGTCATAATAAAAACGCTTCCCGGAAAGATAAGCGGTCTTACCCAGACAAGATGGTACGCTAACAAAAAGAAAGTATATGTTGGCTGGAATGAGCAGAATGCAGGAAACTACAGATATGTTTTCATGGATAAGGCAGGAAAAAGGATAAAATCAGGGGAACTTTTCACTAATTCCTTCAGTAGCAGGATAGATGACAAGAAATGCTATTCCTTTAAGGTCAAATCTGTTGCTATAATAAACGGTAAAACATATGAAGGCGAATGGTCGGACAGAATATTTCTTTTTGCACAGCCGATGATAAAGGCCTATAATTATGGGAATGATTTTGACCTTGGCATCAAGAACAAAAAGCTTGTACTTAAGTGGGATAAATCAAAGTATGTAAATGCCGGATACAGAATTTATGTATCAAAAAACAGAGACAAAGGCTATGTTAAGGTAGCTTCGGTAGGGAAAAAGAAGACTTCTGCTGTAGTTAAGAAATTTAAGGGGAGCTCATTTAAACATTCAGGAACCTACTATGTCTACGTGGAGGGCATAAGAAAATATGCCGGAAAAATAAGCTCTACAGGAATAGGTTATGTCTGGGAGTACAAAAACGGGAAAGTAAGACAGACCTATTACCATGGAGATTATTGATATCAGGAACAATAGAAGGATAAGGGGAAAACAATGTACGAGATCGGTAGCGAGTTTAATTTGGAAAAAGCTGTAAGAAGAGACGATTTTATCAGTATCTATTCAGACCTTGCTCAAAGAGGCAGCAAAAACATAGAGTTTTTGAGATGTGGAAGAGATGCGATAGGCTTTGTTGCAGATGATATTATTGCAAAGAACAAGGGACTTAAACATGTTTTTATCCCTGCATTATCCTGTGATTCAATGGTAAAACCCTTTGAAGTAAGGGGCATGGAGGTTTCATATTACAAGATAGAAGAAAATCTGTGCATAGCCAAGGATGCTCTCTTTGACAGAATAGAAGAGGTTATGGGAGGCACCTCAGAGTCAGAAGCTTTTGCGGTACTGATCATGAACTTCTTTGGAATTGCAGATACGGATGAGATATCAGATGGACTTAAGAAGAGCTTTCCCAATGCGCTTATTATTGAGGATGTGACGCACATTTTGATGGAGCCTGAATCATTTTTATTTGAAAAGGACAGGGCTGATTATTATGTGGGAAGTATCAGAAAGTGGCTTGGAATTCCTGACGGTGCATTTGCTATATCAAATACCGAATTTGTAATGGGAGCGCTTACCGGAGAGACAGATTTTACAGCCCTTAGAATGCAGGCTCTTACTGAAAAAACAGAGTATCTTGATAACGGAGACAGTGAGCTTAAGACTCATTTTAGAGAGCTGCTTTCAGAGGCAGAGGACTCCTTAAGTGACGGCCTTGATCCCTACCATATGTCAGATGTGAGTGCGGATTATCTGAGCGATATTGATCTGTACAGAATATCAGACAGAAGAAGGGCAAATTACAGAAATCTGTATAAGAAATTAGAAAGTCTTCCTCTTTGCGGGAAAGCTTTCAGACTCCTTCCTGAGATACCTGTAAATGGAAACAGTGAAGGCTATAAATATACACCCTTTATGCTTCCGATTGTTCTGGATATAGAATTCATGAGAAGAAGCGCAATTACCGATGACGGGAAAAACATAACCCGCGACGGATTTGAGAAGAGACTTGCGCTTCGGGGAATTTATGCACCGGTACTATGGCCCATAGCTGAAGAAGGTGCAGCAATATGCTATAATGCTAAGGGTTTTTCCGAAAACATGCTTGCTTTCTGGATTGACCAGCGCTATAGCAGATTTGACATGGAAAACATCGTGGATATTCTTGGCGATGAACTTAGTAGAATGTAGAATTTCATCAGAAATTCTATATTCGTATTGGACAAGGCCCTTGCAAAGCGAGGGGCGTGTCCTGCAGAAGGCAGGATTCCTGAACGCCTTTTAAGAAGTCTTAGAAATATCGAATGTGACTTGGAAAGAGCTGATAAATGCGACTTAGTGTGATAGTTCCTGTCTACAATATGGCAGGAGAAGATAAATTGAAGCATTGTCTTGATTCACTTGTGAATCAGACGTTGCCGGACGGTGAGATAGAGATTATCGCTGTGGATGACTGCTCTACGGATAATTCTTTTGAAATTATGCAGACTTATGAGAAACAGTATCCCGGGAGATTTATAGCTATTCACAGCAGTGTCAATCACCATCAGGGAGGTGCCAAAAACATCGGGCTTGGCAGAGCCGGTGGAGAGTGGATTGGCTTTATTGACGCTGATGACTGGGTTGTTCCCGATTATTACGAGAGATTACTTAAAAGGGCAGATGAAACCGGAGCCGATATGGTGGGCTGTGACTACAGTCTTGTTGACAGCTATACCTTTAAGCCCGGGCAGGTTGTACACAATAATAATTCTGAACAGACAGGCATAATGGATGAAGAAAAGTATAAAAAGCTTATTCTTGATACCGGAAGCCTTGTGGTAAAAATATATAAGAGAAATATTGTCCTTGGTGATAAGAGAGTAAGCTCTGAAAAGATCGATGTTTTTCCCGAGGACATTTTTTATGAGGATAATGCAGTAAGTAATACATGGATGCTGAGGGTAAAACATTTTGAATACATACCGGAGCCTCTGTATTTTTATTATCAGCACGATGCGTCCACGGTTCATACTATTTCAAAAAAGAACCTGGAGGACCGGATGACTGCGGGACGACAGATCCTTACTGAGGCTAAGACTCATGGGTATCTTGATAAATATAAAGATGAGATAGAGTTCATGTATACTGTACTTTTTTATGTGAACACTCTGTTTTCAGCAATGCCCAAAGAGCAGCATATAAAGGACTGTTACAATTTCACAAAGAGAATGGGGGAGGAAATGAAGGAAGCTTTTCCTGATTTTCAGAGTAACCCATATTATATTGACAGGATTCATCCTGAGGAGAAGAAGCTTATAGGAATGCAGATGAAATCACATATGATGTTTTATCTGTATTACAGGCTTTTGTGGTTTTACAGAAATCTCAGGAAAAAGAATAGAAGCTAAGATTTGTACTGCCCGGGAATGCGAAGCAGGACAGGGTAACGGTATTGGAAACAGACCGTTTTTTGTCAGATAGAGACATTTGTTTATAGATGAGGAGATATAACTTGCACGATAGAATCTATGTATGTCACACTTTCTATCATGTTTATGTGACATGTCTGAAAGAATTTCATATAATGCATCAGTTTGCAAAAGAAGGCAGTGACTTTACTTCTTCAAAAGCAGGGGATGGAAGTAAAATGGCAGGGCGTGCCACTTTAGTGCTTTCCAAAATGAGTAATAAATTTGGCTCAATGGTGGAAAGAGCAAGGAACTGCGGACTTTTTGAAGAGGTTATAGAGTATGATGAGAAGGAGGATACGTTCTTTCCTGAGCTAAAGCCACTTCGAACCAATACAGGAAGTCTTCCTAAAAATATGTTAAACAGAATAGAATTCTGCAGGAGATTTGCGCAGCTTCAGGAGAAGTATGTGCCTGTTGATTTTACAAAATATAAGGATATCTATGTCTTTTGTGATTCTGATCCCATAGGCTATTATCTGAATTATAAGAAGATAAGATATCATGCCCTTGAGGATGGTCTTAACTGTATAAAGTACGGAGACCAGGCCCGCTATGATAATAACGGACATTTCAGGTTCAAGGCATTTCTTGCATCTACGGGACTTATTTTTATTCAGAATGGGTGGGGCAGATACTGCATCGATATGGAAGTTAATGATATATCCATATTGGATTATCCCTGCCCTAAATATATTGAGGCTCCGAGGCAGCCACTGGTGGATGAGCTTACAAGGGCTGACAAGGAACTTATGCTTAAGCTGTTTGTTGAGAATATGCAGGAATTAAAAGAGCAGCTTGACGAGGGTAAGGATAAGCCAAGGGTTCTTATTTTATCAGAGCCCCTCTGTGATCTTGAGACCAGAGAGAGACTTTTTAAGGATCTTGTCCGCGAATACGGAACTATTGATGGCAAGGATGCTATAGTAATGATAAAGCAGCATCCGAGAGATTATCTTGATTATGAAAAGCTGTTTCCGGAGGTGATCCTTCTTTCGGGAACATTCCCCATGGAGATGCTTAACTTTATAGATGGACTTAAATTTGATAAACTTGTATCTGTATATACTGTAGTGGACTCAATTAAATTTGTTGATGAAAAAGTGTTCCTTGGAGATGATTTCATGGATAAATATGAAGCACCTGAGATACACAGACTTAATGAGCAGATAATTGATGACTGATTCAGAATGACAATTCAGAGCCTGGTATCGATCGGGAATACGAAGCATGATTGAGTAACGGTTCTGGAATTAGAACGGTCTTTGCCAGATAATAAACTATCGTTATTAGAGGAGAGAGATGAGAAAAATTTATCAGAAGATGATGCTCCTTCTTGATGGGAGACAGAAGAGACAGATGGTACTTATCATTATCATGATGCTTATAGGCGGTATTCTTGAATCGCTGGGAATCATGATGATCGTACCTGTTATGACCACAGTTGTGGACCCTGAGGCGGTTAAAGCACAAAAGTTTCTATCCGCTCTATATAATATTTTGGGGTGTCAAAATACCACGCAATTTGCTGCAATCATAATGGTTTCGATGATCCTTGTGTTTATCATTAAAAATATTTTCCTGTTTTTTGTTAATGTGGTGCAGCTAAGGTTTGTATATACCAATCAGTTTGCTACTTCAAGGCGCATGATGATCAATTTCATGGAGAGACCTTATGAGTATTACTTGAATGCTGACACTTCGGTTATTCAGAGAAATATCACTTCAGATGTAAACAATATGTACGGACTGATTCTCAGCTGTCTTCAGCTTATTTCCGAGATGATAGTTTTTTCCTGTCTGGTAGTAGTTCTTCTTACCCAGGATGCCAGAATGACACTTTCAATTGCGTCACTCCTTGTGGCTGTACTTCTTATAATCAAGTTTGCAGTTAAGCCCGTAATGGTCAAGGCAGGACAGGATAATCAGGATTACTACAGCGGGCTGTTTAAGTGGATTGAAGAATCTGTAACCGGAATTAAAGAGATAAAGATTGCCAATAAAGAGAATTATTTTATAAACGGTTATGCCAAGTGCGGTGAGGGCTATGTCAATGCAGTTCAGAAATACAACCTTTATAACTCAACCCCAAGGCTTCTTATTGAGACCATAAGTATTGGCGGTATGGTTGGATATATGCTTATCGTCATGATGAGCGGTGAGAGCTTAAAGAGTATGCTCCCTCAGATGTCAGTTCTTGCAGCGGCAGCAGCAAGACTTCTTCCAAGCGCCAACAGAATAAACAATTATCTCACATCAATTTCATATTTTGAGCCTTTCTTTATGAATGTAAGTGACAATCTTCAGCAGGAAATCAATGATGGTTCAATCTCCTACAGGGCTGAGGATTATGAGAAGATGCGCGAGGTTGAAAAGCTTCCCGTTCATAAGACAATAGAGCTTAAAAATATCACGTATCATTATCCAAATACGGATGCGTACGTGCTTAAAAATGCAGAAATGAGTATACCGGTAGGAAAGTCAATCGGTATTGTAGGTACCTCAGGAGCCGGAAAGACCACGATAGTTGATATTCTGCTTGGACTATTGCAGGTAGAGAGCGGTGATATTTTGGCGGACGGTGTGGAAGTAAGAAATCATTATCCCGAGTGGCTTAAAAATATCGGATATATTCCGCAGACGATTTTTATGCTGGATTCAACCATCCGTAAAAATGTGGCCTTCGGAATTCCCGATGAGGATATAGATGATAATAAGGTCTGGGCAGCTCTTAAGGAAGCCCAGCTTGATGAATATGTAAGATCTCTTCCTGATGGGCTTGATACTACAATAGGAGAGAGAGGAATACGACTTTCCGGTGGACAGAGACAGCGTATCGGTATTGCGAGAGCTCTGTTTGAGGATCCGGAAGTACTTGTGCTTGATGAGGCAACAAGTGCGCTTGATAATGAAACAGAGGCGGCTATCATGGATTCTATCAACAGACTTCATGGTAAGAAGACGCTTATTATAATCGCCCACAGACTTCAGACTATTGAAAAATGTGACATGGTCTACAGAGTAAACGGACAGAAGGTTTCAAAAGAACGCTAAATTTTGGGGGTTAGAGAAGAGGGTATGTTAACACTAAGGACCATAAAGAGTAAGGTTTTCAGATTTAAAAAATATCAGAAGCCGATGGAGAAATGGCTGTTTCCTTTGATACTGCTATTTTATCCTCTGATTGGTGCGTCTCAGGGTGTTGACATAACGGATACAACCTACAGTCTTGGCAATTATCAGTATTTGGATGCGCTTGATCCCATGTGGATGATCGCAACCTATATTCCAAATGTGTTGGGAAGACTGTTTATGAGTCTTCCCGGCGGAGATACAATGCTTGGAATGAATATCTATTGTTCCTTTGTGATAAGTGCAACTGCCATCACTGCGTATTATCTTTTGCAGAGATGGATGCCGGGCTGGATGACTTTTCTTGGGGAAATCATAGCAATCAATCTTTGCTGGTGCCCAAGAGTAATTCTTTATAATTATCTTACTTATTTCTGTTTTACTGCAGGCACGCTTTTTCTTATGCATGCCATGACGGATTATGAGATCACGAAATGGAAGTTTGTTCTTTCCGGAGTATTTTTTGGATTGTCGGTGATGGTGAGATTTCCCAATATAATCGAAGCAGCCATGATTCTTATTCTCTGGTATTATGAGACAATCCATAAACGTGATATAAAAGAGATTCTTGGTAAAACAGGACTCTGCATTCTGGGATTCTTTATTGGGTTTATTATTCCTTTTATTTTTATAAGTGCAAAGTACGGAATAACTGCATATGGTGATATGATAACGTCCCTGTCCACTATGTCTAAGGGGGCTTCTGATTATTCGGCTTTCGGCATGCTGGGATCAATACTTGGTGCCTGGTACAGGAGTTTCAGGAATATGATAATTATGATTCCCTGCATGATAGTAGGGCTTATCATGATAATGCTAAAGCCCGGGAGATACTACTGGATAAAGAGAATTCTTTATGTTGCAGGGATATTTGTGCTTCTGCTTTTTTATTACAAGAGCAATGTGTTCACAAGAAGCTATTATTACTATGACTCAATGTTTGAGCCTGCCATGATGTTTCTGATATTTGGACTTGGATTCCTTTTGGTGGGAGTTACACCTAATATAAACGGGCAGGCATCAGAAAGAAGTCTGTGCCTTGCAGCGCTTCTTATAATTTTTATCACACCTGTCGGAAGTAATAACTATACATATCCTCTGATTAATAATCTTTTCATCGTAGCTCCTTTTGTGATGTGGATGTTCAGAAGAGTCAGACAGGCAGCAGGTCCTGTGGAAATCCACTTCACCTGGAAGGCTATGTATATGGCGGTTTTGGTGCTGCTGTTTGTACAGGGTTCACTTTTTCATCTGGAACACAGCTTTGTGGATGGAACAGACGGAACAAAGAGGACTACACTGATAGGCTCCATGGATATTCCAAAGGCTGCAGGGATGCATACGACGATTACAAATGCAGAAGACATTTCTGAAGTATATAAGTGTTTAAATGATAATGATCTTGGCGACAGGAGTCTTCTTCAGTTTGGTAAGGCTCCGGGGCTTTCTTATCTGATGGATATGGAGCCTGCCATCTTTACAACATGGCCGGATCTTGATTCAAATACAACCGAAAAGTTTTCAGAGGCACTTTCTTCATTTAACGGCGATGAAAGCAAGGATTTACCTGTGGTTATAATAAATCCTGATTTTGAGGGAGAGGTGCTTGCAGAGGAAAAGTACGACCTGTTATTGGACTTCCTTAGCACTTGGAAGTATAATAATATCTTCGATAATGGTCGGTTCGAAATCTATACTGCCGACTGAGGAATTGGAAAGAGGATATTATGAATAATTTATTTCAGCAGATTATGAAGTTTGGGCTTGTGGGAGTTTTTTGTTTCTTTGTTGACTACTTCCTGTATCTTGGGGCAAATTTTCTTTTTGAAAAGGCAGGGATAGCAGCGATTTTTCCTAAGTACTATCTGATATCTGCACTCGTTGGATTTACTGTTTCTGTGGTTGTTAATTATATTTTGAGCTTCAAGTTTGTCTTTGTACGCCGCGATGACATGAGCAGAAGGAGAGAGTTTGCTATTTTCCTTATCTTAAGCATCATAGGTCTTGGAGTTAATGAGCTGTGCCTGTATATAGGTATTGATCTGATCTATATGAACTGGGGATGGCTGAAGAGCATTATGAGTGAATCATTTGCCAAGAATCTCTTCTTCAAGTTTGGTGCTACAGGCGTGGTTATGGTGTACAATTTCGTTACACGTAAGATTTTCCTTGAGCAGAAAGGCTGAAAAATATGAGAATCAATTTTAATGTTCCGCCCTATACAGGGAAGGAAATGGAATATATAAAGGAATGTGTTGAGAACCAGAAGATTTGCGGAGATGGCGCATATACCAAAAAAGATAATGAATGGTTTGAGGAGAAAACAGGTGTAAGTAAGTGCCTTCTTACAACCTCCTGCACTCATGCTACCGAGATGTCAGCAATACTTGCGGGCATAAAGGAAGGCGATGAAGTTATCATGCCTTCATACACTTTTGTGTCTACTGCCAATGCATTTGTCCTTAGAGGTGCAAAGGTTGTATTTGTTGATATCCGCCCTGATACCATGAATATCGACGAGAACCTCATCGAGGCAGCCATAACACCAAAGACAAGAGCCATTGTTCCTGTTCATTATGCGGGAGTGGGCTGCGAGATGGATACAATAATGGATATAGCAAAAAGACATAATCTTTTTGTTATTGAGGATGCAGCTCAGGGTGTTATGAGTACCTATAAGGGAAAAGCCCTTGGAGCCATCGGTGATTTTGGTAATTACAGCTTCCACGAGACCAAGAACTATAGCATGGGCGAAGGCGGAGCACTGCTTCTCAGAGATGAGACTTATGTAAATGATGCGATAATTATCAGAGAGAAGGGAACAAACAGAACTCTTTATCAGCTTGGTAAGGTGGATAAATACACATGGCTTCAGCCGGGCTCATCCTATCTTCCCAGCGATATGAATGCTGCTTATCTCTATGCTCAGCTTCAGATGGCAGATGAGATCAATGATGCCAGATTACAGTGCTATGACAGATATATGGAGGCCTTCAGAGATATGGCAGAGGCCGGCTTGATTGAGCTGCCCTATGTTCCCAAGGAGTGTGTACATAATGCGCACATGTTCTACATCAAATGTAAGGACTTTGAGGAGAGAGAGGGGCTTATAAAGTATCTTAAGGCTAACGATATCCTGCCTGCTTCTCACTATGTTCCTCTACACACATCAACAGCGGGACTTAAGTACAGCAGATTTAACGGTGAAGATAAATATACTACCAAAGAGAGTCTGCGCCTTCTTAGACTTCCTATGTATTACAATCTTACCCGTGAGGATCAGGATGAAGTGGTGATGCGCGTTAAAGAGTATTACAAGGCTTTGTAAAATATGAAAAAAGAAAGCAATTGTTCAAAAAACATAATTATAGGTCTCATGACTGCGGCTTTCGCAGCAGTCATGGGACTTTTGTACGCTTATTACTATGATTTAAATGATGATGTACTGATGAAGGATATTCTCGCAGGTGTTTTTACAGGAGAGCCTGCTTCACATAACATTCAGATGCTTTATCCCATAAGCCTTATTCTTAGCGGTGTATACAGAATGTTTAGTAATGCAGACTGTTACGGGATTTATCTTATTTTGTGCCAGTATGTCAGTCTTTTTATATTGATAAGGTTCTGCGTTATAAATATATTTTCACTGCCAGAGGGAAAACCTGGGAGAAAACTGTCACCTGCTAAAAAGACAATAATAAGGCTTTTTGTTGCAGCTGCACTTTTTGTTATATCTTTTGCTCTGATTGCAGGTCATTTTGTTTTTGTTCAATATACCTTTACCGTGGCAATGCTATGCGCAGCAGCAGCGGTTTTATTTGCAGACAGAAGAGGCGTCTTAGGGACAGTATTGGTTATTTTGGCATTTCTAACAAGATCTGAGATGACAAGTCTGATGCTTCCTTTTGTACTTCTTATTCCGTTTTACAGATTTCTTGAAGAGGATAAGAAGGGAAGGAAAAAGGAAATAGCCGCAGTTCTTATTATTGTGCTTGGTCTTGTGGCTTCTGAGCTTTTAAATTTCGCAGGTTATTCATTAGGGGAATGGAGAGCCTTCAATTCATTTTTTGACAGCAGAACACAGATATATGACTTTTACCAGATACCGGATTATGATGATAATAAGGAGTTTTATGAATCAATTGACTTAAAGGAAAGCGAATATGAGCTTCTTGTTAATTATAATTTTGGAATCGATGAGAAAATAGATGCAGGGAAGATGGCAGAGATTGCTGCCTATGCAAAGAGCATCAGAGAGAAGGAAGGCCTATTTGAGGCAGTAAAGAGATGCCTTCCACTGTATTTATACAGACTAAGAAGTGTAGGAATTCCCAAAAGCTTTGAGTATCCTATGACGGATGCTCCCTGGAATATCATTACACTACTTATGTACCTTGTGGTGCTGGGGTTAGCATTTCTTAAAGGAAAGCAGAGTAAAAAAGCAGCTTCTGAAATGGGTAAAGCCTTTTTCAGACTCATTGTTCTCTTTGCAGGAAGAACTCTTTTGTGGATGTATATTCTTGTAAGGGGTAGAGATCCTATAAGAATCACGCATTCTCTTTACCTTTTGGAGATTGTGGTACTTGTGATATTGACTTCATGGATATTAAGGGATATAGAGAACTTCGATGGTACAGGCAGCGATAGAGACTGCACTTTTAATTATCATTTCCTCACCGGAGGTTGTCTTTTAATATTCCTTGTAATAGGCGCTGTGTTTACTCTTTTTCAGGATAAGATCATAAGAGCAGAGATTGCAGGAAGGGAAGCTACTAATAAAGCCTACGAAGAGCTTGATGAGTTTTTCAAAAATAATGCTGACAGATTTTTCTTTGAGGATGTTTATACCTCTGTGGCATATGAGGACAGTGGCTATACCTATTCTCAGAGAATTGGCATAAAGGCTGATAATGAGATTTCAAATGCGATCCTTATGGGAGGATGGGCATCAAAAAGCCCGCTGGAAAAAGAAAAGCTGGCTTTTTATGGACTTGATGACTCCATGGAGATTGCACTTTTTGATGAGAAAGCTTATATAGCTGCAGATAAAGACAGAGACATGGGCTGGATTGTCAGATATTATGAAGATAAGGGAAAAAGTGTTGAGCTGACTAAAGAAGAGGAAGTTGGAGGGGAATTTGTGATATGGAAATTATCAGAGGAGAGAAGGTAGACTTAAGGCAGATTACCTATGATGACACACCTCTTGTGGTGAAGTGGAGAAATAACCTCAGGGTCAGAAACAATTTCATATACCGGGAGGTTTTTACTGAGGAAATACATAACGGCTGGATGAAGAACAAGGTTGAAACCGGCGAAGTTTGTCAGCTGATAATATGTGAAAAAAGTGGTCGCCCTGTGGGTAGTGTTTATCTAAGGGATATTGACGAAGATACACATGAAGCTGAGTATGGTATTTTCATAGGAGAGGATGATGCCACAGGCAAGGGCTATGGTAATGAAAGTGCTGAGCTTATGTGCGAATATGCAAAAAAAGAGCTGGGACTTAAAAAACTGATTTTAAGAGTTTTTGTCGGCAATGATGCCGCGAGAAAAAGCTATGAGCATGCGGGGTTTACCTGGTGCAAGGACCTTCCTGACGTTAAATGCTCAGATGGTGAAGTTAAGGATATGATCCTTATGGAAAAGATACTTTAATGTTTTGATGACTATTATAAGGAATATGGTAAAATAACCCTATGCGAAATAAATTAGTAAGTTTTGTGATACCGTGCTATCGCTCGGAGCAAACAATTGAAAATGTTATAAATGAGATAGAAGGGGCTATGGACATGCTTGTCCTTTACAGCTACGAGATCGTTCTGGTAAATGACTGTTCACCTGATAATACCTGGGACAAAATCTGCGAGCTTATTAAGGAGCATGATGAGATAAGGGGCTATAATCTTGCAAAGAACTTCGGTCAGCATGCTGCAATTATGGCAGGATTAAATAAGGCGAAGGGAGATATCATAGTTTGTCTTGATGATGACGGGCAGACTCCTGCTGATGAAGTTGGAAAGCTCCTTTATCAGATTGAAAAGGGGGCGGATGTTGTATATGCAAGATATGCCCACAAGAAGCATAATCTTTTCAGGAACTTCGGAAGTGCCATGAATGACTGGATGACCCGGGTTATGCTTGGAAAGCCAAAGGATCTGTTTATATCAAGCTATTTTGCGGCAAGACGCTTTGTTGTGGATGAGATGATAAAGTATCAGAGCTCTTACCCGTATGTAATCGGTCTTGTCCTTAGAACCACGAAGAACATTGTGAATGTTGATGTTACTCACAGAGCAAGAACCGTGGGGGATAGCGGATATACATTTTCAAAGCTGATGGCGCTTTGGATTAACGGGTTTACAGCCTTCAGTATCAAACCACTTCGTATTGGCACCTTTATGGGCGGAGTACTTGCGGCTTTTGGTATTTTGTATGGTATATATACGATACTGAAAAAACTTCTTTATCCCGATCTTCCTACTGTGGGCTTTTCTGCACTTATGTCGGCCATTACATTCATGGGTGGTATGCTTATGCTGATGGTTGGCATGGCAGGGGAATATATCGGACGAATATATATTTCACAGAATAATAATCCGCAGTATGTAATCCGCGATGAGGCTAAAAATGAAAAATCAAATGAGTAGGAATAAGACCTGGCTGTTGCCGGTCTTATTTGGCGTATGTGCGTCCGTGTCTCTGGTTTTTGGATATCAGCTTGAGAGTGCGGATCATATAGACCTTTCAGATAGAAGAGCACTGATTTTGATTCCTGTATTTGCCGTGATTACTGCACTTTTGGTAAGGACAAGCTGGAACGGGCTTTACAGGAAAATAAGGAAGGACAGCCAAAATGAAGGTTTGGCCGGAGAAACGGTATATAAGGGATATAACAGATCCGATTATTTCAGAACCTGGATGTTTATTGCAGCATTGAATTTTATCGTGCTTTTGGGAGTTTATCCCGGATTTTTCGTCTATGATGCCCAGACTGAGGTTATAGAGGTTTTATCCCGCAGCTTTAATACGCATCATCCGCTTTTGCATGTGATGCTGCTTGGTGGGAGCGTTGCCTTTTTCCATAAGGTAACAGGGAGCTACAATCTGGGAATCTTTGCATATATACTGGCGCAAATGCTGGTTATGACCTGGATATTTACCTATTTTTTGAATTTCCTTAAAAAGCATGGTGCAGGTAAAAAATACAGAACAGTAGTAGCTTTGTTCTTCGGGATGTTTCCGACGATTGTCATGTATACGCTCTGTTCCTGTAAGGATGGGCTGTTCTCGGTGCTTCTTGTGCTGACGGTGGTCCTTACAATTGAGTGGGAAGAGCTTAAGGGAAGAGGCGAAAAGAGAAGAAAGGCGTGGCAGATCATAATAAGTGCAGTTTTTATGATGCTCTTCAGACACAATGGTTTTTATGCATATCTTGTGTATGCAGTGATTGTTATTGCCGCCGTTTTCTTTGGAAAGAAAAGAGATAAGTTTCACAGAGCAACCTTTCTTATTGCTCCTGTGATAATATATTTTATTATAAACTCCGCCATAGGGCATGCTTTTGCTGCAGAGAGCGGAGAACATCAGGAAATGCTGACAGTTCCTATTCAGCAGATTGCCCGTGTGTATTACTATGACAGTGAGAGCTTTTCTGATGAGGAGAAGGAGGTTCTTCACAAATATTTAAGTGAAGAGGCACTTTCACATTACACACCCAGAATATCAGATATTCTGAAAATGTATTTTGACAATAAAGCCTATGAAGATGACAAAGCATCGTTTTGGAAATTGTGGCTTGATAAAGGAATAAAGAACCCTATTAGTTATTTAAATGGCTGGTTTTTGACTTCCTATGGATACTGGTATCCGGGAGCTGTGATAAATGTCTATCAGGGCAACACGGTATTTACATTTACTTATACTGACAGCTCGTATTTTGGTTATGAGGTTGAACTTCCGGGTGAGAGGCACAGCTTTATACCTGCAATAGATGATTTTTACAGAAAGCTTTCAATAGAGAAGTTCCAGCAGAACATACCGGTCATTTCACTTTTGTTTTCACCTGCTGCATATTTCTGGCTTTTTATTTATCTGTTTTTGACAGCAGTTGTGAGAAGAGATATGAAAATATATCCGTGGCTTTTGGTTTTACTGGTATGGCTTACAGTACTTCTTGGGCCTACGTATCTTGTGAGATATACCATATACTTATGGTTATGTGCTCCGATTTTAGTGTATACTGTTTTACTGCGTAAGCATAGATAGTGCCAATCCAAATATGAAAACAGTGTACTGTTACTGTTCACACCTTACGGTGCTCACAGCAACTGGATTTGCCCATTCCAGTTGCCTTCGGCAAAGGGGCAAATCCTATATTTAAGACGTAGAACATTCTCACGCTCAGCGCAGCAAGTGCGCAGAGCTGTCTGAACAGTAACAGTGTACTGAAGGAATAAATGACATCAGGACTCATCCCATAAATGGGGGCTCTCCTCATGTCGAGTTACCATAAGCGGTACCCTTTAGGCCGAACAGTGGAGGAATTATGAGAAGAAAAGTTGTATATAAGAGTACTGCAATAAGAGCGGTTATTATTTTCTTTGCGATTATTGCAATTCTGTCTGTTTTCCCTCTTAGAATCTGGCAGAGGACTATCACTGAAAGGGGTGGAGGTGAGATTGTCCAAACTTCTGACAGAATCAATGATTACCATGATGTGGTTCAGAAATTTATTGCCCAGTATGACAGGCTTGAATCAATAGATATTTATCTTGAAGATGTTGAATTGGGAAATTATATGTCCATGGTTTTTTATAATGAAAACATGGAGCAGATTTATCAGAGATTTGTCTATTTAAGAGATGCGAGCCTTCCGGGATATATAAATGTCAGGGTTGGCCTTGATCTTAATGTGGGCGAGACCTACACCATGATCATAAATGGTGCTTTTTCCACTTTTTATGTTGCATTTGAGCATTCGGGCGAAGATACGTCGCCGTACTTTGTTTCCTTTGCTTATCACGATACCACTGTGGAGGGACTTCAGCTGGCAGCAGGTTATAATTACAGGCAGCCTGTTACCAAGTCCATGTCTCTTCTTATTATTGCAGGGATAATCCTGGTGGCGGCGCTTCTTATCATTATTGAAAAACTTACCGACAGAGAGAGGCGAAATAAGCTTGTTACAGTGCATCAGGTTGTAAAGACAGTTGGTAATCCTATTGCAGCGATTGGCACACTGGCGATGATGATACTTATTTATCCTTTAAAGTATTTTGATCAGAGACCTTTGGAAAATGCTTTTTTGGAACTTGGTGTAGTGATCGCGGCTGTTCTTGTTTTTTATGCCATCAATCATGAAAGTGATGCGACACTGGATGTGAAGCTTTGGCACAATTTCAAGAATTTTACACAGATGGGACTTATTGCGGCAGCAGTGTGGTTTTGCTGTGAATACATGAATGCCCTTTACACGATTTATCAGACACTTGCAGAGCGCAAGGAAATGATTTTTCTGCTACTGTTTTTGTGTATTTCAATTCCTTTTTCCAGAATAAAAAGCCTTCGCAATCTGATTTATCTGATCGTTGCAGGGGGAATCGGAATCTGGTACAGGATGGGACATCTTGTTCCTGCAGATGAAAAGGAATACGATCTTAAAAATGCTGCACTAACCTATGGCATTATAATAGCGGTCCTTGCAGGATTCCTTATCCTTAATTTTGCAGCTGAGATTTATTACAGAACAAAGGGAAGGGAAGAGTACCTGGAAAAAAGAACAGGCTTTAAGATAAGTGTCTTTGGTATTCTGCTTCTGGTATTTTTTGCAGTTCTTATAGTGTTTAGAAATACGAGATGGTGGGGAGTTGTCCTTGCAGTCTTTGTAGTAGGCCTGATGGTTACCTATGCGCTCTATGGCTTTAAGGAATATCCGGAACTTATTCTTGGAGGACTACTTCTTAATTTTGTGGTGTCCATGGGATACTGCTGGATGTACAGAAGCTTTGCAGCGTTTAATACCGGAAGATATGCATTTGTATTCCATACCGTAACCGTGACGGCTGAGTATATGACTGTTATGGAATGTGCATCTGCGGTACTGCTTCTATATAAAATATATACCATCAGAGATGAAAAATCCTTCAAGGCACGATTTAGATATCTGTGGAAGGAATTCATACTGTTTGGTTTTGTAACTGCATATATGATATTCACTATTTCAAGAACATCATATCTTGCATGTGCAGTAATGTTTATCTGCATGCTGGCAATAACAGCTACTGATTGTCACAGCGGCAGGCTTAGATATCTTGGGATACAGGTAGGAACCATGGCTCTTGCCGTGATTTTATGTTTCCCCGCTGCATTTGCTTTACAAAGAATATTTCCTGCTCTTGTAGCGCATCCGAAGAAATTCCTCATTGAGACAGGTAACTTTGGACTTTATGGAGGCGGACAGCCTGACAATCATCTCTACATGAATATAGAGAGGTTTGTGGATCTGTTTTCTGAAAAGATTCTTGGCGTTGATATTATGGATTATAATTATCCGGAGGATATAGCGAACTTTAACGACGAAGGTTATTCCACAGTCGGAGAAAACGGTGTTCCTCTTACTGAGTATCAGTCAATGACAATGTGCTACAGCCTTCCTGAGATTGTGGCATCAAGTCAGACTTCACCGGAGATAAGACAATACCTGCTTGATACCGGAGGAGCTGAACTCCTTGAAAACATGAGGCTTGAAGAGGAGAGACTTGAGGCTGAGAGGCTTGAAGCAGAAGCTGCTGCACAGGAAGCTGAAAATGCTTCCAACGTTGAAGAAAGCGGCGAAGAAATCAACTCTGATGATCTGACGGATGCCAAAGAATCTTCAGACGATACAGCTGATTCTCAGAATGATGAAAATCAGGGCAGCGAGGAATCTTCGGATAATGCTCAGGGTACAGATGGAATTGAAGAGTTTTCAAATGGAAGAATTACCATTTTTAAATCCTATCTTCAACAGATGACACCCTTTGGACATGACGATATGGGAGCTGTGCTTCCTACCGGTGAGATCGCAATCCATGCGCATAACACTTATATCCAGGTTATGTTTGACCATGGTATTTTAGCCGGAATTGTGTTCCTGTTTATGATGGCATTTGCCTTTTTTGCCGGTGCGAAATATTATGTAAAAAACAGGGATGAAGTTTCAGGTGCACTTTTGCCCTTTGCCATGACCGTTGGTTTTGGAATAGCGGCATTATCTGAGTGGGTCTTCCAGCTCAGTAACCCTATGGCGATTGCACTTGTGTTATCGCTTATGCCGATTACATTTAAGAAAATAAAATAATGACTTTTATCAGACTGGCAGTTTTAGGATGAAAAGCCTATTTTGTGATAGAATAAAGAGATATGAATTCAGAAAAGAAACCTTTTAACTTTGCAAAATTTTATAGAAGGGTCGGACTTATTGTATATGATGTTCTAAGTATCATCATTGCAAGCTATATGGCCCTTCTTATGAGATACGAGTTTAATATTGATCTGGTTCCATATGAGTTTATGGAACCTGTAAATGATTACCTTGTTATAAATGTGGTCATTTCGCTTATAGTCTTCTACTTTTTCAGACTGTATAACAGTCTCTGGGCATATGCCGGAGAGAATGAGCTGCAGAACCTTGTCTTTGCCTGTGTGACATCAGGTATTGCCAATGCAATAGGCTTACAGTTTTTTAGAATCGGCAGAGTGACTGTTCCTCAGAGTTATTACTTTTTATATACATTTATTCTTATTACTCTGATCTTTGTGAGCAGATTCAGCTACAGATTTATCAGAAGCGTGAAGCATAAGACAGAGAACCGCAAAAACACCACATCAGTAATGGTTATTGGTGCAGGTGAATCCGGTAATATCATCATCAAAGAGATCGTTAACAGCAATTTTTCAAGCATGGTCATCAGATGTATCATTGATGATGACAGAGGAAAATGGGGACATTATATCCAGGGTATCAGAGTTGTGGGAGGCCGTGATAAGATTCTTGAATGTGCGGATCTCTATGACATAGATGAGATTATAGTTGCCATTCCTTCACTTTCAAGAAGTGAAATGAGAAAGCTTCTTGATCTTTGTAAGGAGACTAACTGTAAGCTTCGTTCACTTCCCGGGGTTTATCAGCTTGTTAACGGTGAGGTCAATGTAAGTAAGCTTCGTGAGGTAGAGGTAGAAGACCTCCTTGGAAGAGAACCGATAGCAGTAGATCTTAATCAGATTGCAGGCTATGTTAGTGGTAAGACTGTTCTCGTTACAGGTGGCGGCGGTTCAATAGGTTCCGAGCTCTGCAGACAGATTGCGAACCACAAGCCGGGCAAACTGATCATTGTTGATATCTATGAGAACAATGCCTACGACATTCAGCAGGAACTTAAGAGAAATCACCCTGAACTGGATCTTGTGGTGCTTATAGCTTCTGTTAGAAATACAAACAGAATCAATAGAATTTTCGAGCAGTACAGACCTGAGATAGTTTACCATGCAGCTGCACATAAGCATGTACCGCTTATGGAGGACAGTCCCAATGAGGCTATCAAGAATAATGTCTTTGGTACCTTCAAGACTGCCATGGCAGCGGCCATGAACGGATGCCGTAAGTTTGTAATGATTTCTACGGATAAAGCGGTTAATCCCACTAATATCATGGGAGCCAGTAAGAGAATCTGTGAGATGATCGTGCAGACCTTTAATAAGCATTATGATACAGAGTTTGTTGCAGTTCGTTTCGGTAATGTACTTGGTTCAAACGGATCAGTTATTCCTTTATTTAAAAAGCAGATTGCAGCAGGCGGTCCGGTTACAGTAACGGATCCTAACATTATAAGATATTTCATGACTATACCTGAGGCGGTCAGCCTTGTTATGCAGGCAGGAGCTTATGCAAAGGGCGGTGAGATATTCGTCCTTGATATGGGTGAGCCTGTAAGGATTCTTGATCTTGCTGAGAATCTTATTAAGCTTTCCGGATATAAGGTAGGCGAGGATATAAAGATTGAGTTTACCGGACTTCGCCCGGGAGAGAAGCTCTATGAGGAGATGCTAATGGATGAGGAAGGTCTCCAGGATACAGCTAACAGAATGATCCACATCGGAAAGCCGATTGATATGGATGATATGAAGTTCTTTGGACAGCTGGAGGAGCTTAACGGAGCATCTAAGGCAGAACATGCTGATGAGATCAGGGAGATAGTTCAGAAGATAGTAACAACTTATCACCCTGAGGATAATGCTGATTCACATTCCCTTGAGCATCAGAAGGCTCTTGAGAGAGCGGCTGAGCTTATAAATGAAACAGAATAAGGCAGGCATAGTATTATGGACGAGAGATTTAACGGTATTAAGAGATTTGAGAAAAAAGTCTGGCTTTCATCTCCTACAATGCATGGAGATGAGCTTAAATGGATCACAAATGCGATAGAAACCAACTGGGTTTCTACTGTTGGTGAAAATATAAATGAGACTGAAAGACTTATTCAGGAGAAAGTCGGCAGAAAGTATGCTGTGGCTTTGAGTGCAGGAACCGCAGCTTTACATCTTGCAATCAGACTGGCAGGGGAGAGGCTTTACGGACCCCAGCCTGCAAATAAAGGTACACTTACCGGCAAGAAGGTTTTTTGCTCAGATATGACATTTGATGCGACAGTTAATCCTGTTGCCTATGAGGGAGGCGAAGCTGTTTTCATAGACACTGAGGAAGAGAGCTGGAATATGAGCCCCAAGGCTTTGGAAAAGGCTTTTGAGATTTATCCTGATGTTAAGCTGATCGTTGTGGCGTATCTCTACGGAACTCCCGGAAAGATACAGGAGATAAGGGATATTGCAGATAAACATGGTGCGCTTATAGTTGAGGATGCTGCCGAATCACTGGGAGCAACCTACAGAGGCGTGCAGACAGGTAAATTTGGTGACTATAGTATTATCTCTTTCAATGGGAATAAGATAATTACCGGAAGTGCAGGAGGTATGTTCCTTACTGATTCAGAGTATGACTGTCACAAGGTCAGAAAGCTGAGTACCCAGGCAAGAGAGGATGCTCCCTGGTATCAGCATGAGGAGCTGGGATATAATTATCGTATGTCCAATATTGTGGCAGGTGTTGTCAGAGGACAGATTCCCTATCTTGATGAGCATATTGAGCAAAAGAAGCGTATTTATTACAGATACAAAGAAGGCCTTAAGGACCTTCCGGTTTCAATGAATCCTATTCCGGAGGATACGGAGCCTAATTACTGGCTTAGCTGCATGATCATAGATAAAGATGCGATGAGCCCTCATGTAAGATCTGAGAAAAATGCGCTGTATAAGTCAGAACCCGGAAAATCCTCACCCTCAGAAATATTGGAGATGCTTGGCTTTTTTAATGCCGAGGGCAGACCTATCTGGAAGCCTATGCATATGCAGCCTGTTTACAGGAATAACATTTTCATTACAGAGCAGGGCATACTTAGAGGACGAAGTAATGCATATATTGACGAAGGCGTTCTGACTGACGTTGGAGCAGATATATTTGAGAGAGGTCTTTGCCTTCCTTCAGATAATAAGATGACTGAAGAAGAACAGGACATAATAATCGATATTATTCACAGATGTTTTAAATAAATGATTTGCGAGGTCTTTTGATATGGGCTTTTCACGCTCACATAGAAGAAAAAGAATACTGCTTATAGTAGATGCGGTTGCATTGGCGCTTGCTTATGCAGCTATGATTACAATAAGATTTAACTGGTACATGAAAAAGGAGTGGATGGCACCTTTGTATACCATGGTCTTTTTCATGGAAATTCTTTTTGCCACACTTGTGAATGTATACAATAGCAGAAAATATGACTATAAGCCTATCGAGAATCAGGATCCACTGGAAGTCTTCGTTGGTGTATGCAAAAATCTGTTCATACTGTTTGTATTTTTGATAGTAACATTGATGGCGTCCAAGGAAAATGCCTACTATTTTTCAAGACTGGCAATGCTGTATCTGGTTATCCTGGACTTTGTATTTGTGCTGTCCTTCAGACTGATATACAGAGCAATCCTTAAAAAGCATGGTAATCCTGATATTCACAGAAGGAAGATAACAGCTCTTGTTTATGAGAAGGATATCGAGTCTGTCAAGGCACATCTTGGTAAGGAGCTTGCCTCAGAGTTTGAGCTTGAAGCTATTTTTACTCTGGATGATTCCTATAACGCAGATGAGACAAGAATATTCGATGATTACGAAGCTGTGTTAAACAGAGAACAGCTCATAGAAAGGGTTAAGGAATCAGGTTGCAGTGATGCCTTTGTCTGCATTCCTGATAAGCTTGAAATAGCTGACTATGTAAGAAATGATATTGTAAGAAGACTGGGGTATGAAGGAATAAATACTTATTTCGGTCTTTCAATTGACGGACTCTGGGTTACAGGTAATCTCATCAGAGGAATGGGGTACTATCAGGCCGTTTATTATTCAGCCATGGCAAAGAGGTGCAGAGTTCTTGGTGTGGACTTTGCAGTATCAAATGTCGAAAATGCAGTCTTATATGTGAGAAGTCATATACAGGACTTTTTTGGAAAGTATATATGTTTCTGTAATGTCCATACAACTGTGGAAGCAAGTGAAAATCCGGGGTATATGAATATACAGAATTCCTCTGCACTGACGTTTCCTGATGGTCAGCCCATAGTAAACAGAATTCAGAAAGCAGGATTCGTTAAAGCAGAGAGAATTGCCGGTCCCGACTTTATGGACATGATGTTCAAATCGACAATGGACGGTAAACTGTCTCATTATTTCTATGGCTCATCTGAGGAGACTATTGAATTATTAAAGAAGAATCTTCCGGAGAGATTTCCCGGAATGGATATAAAAGGGTATTATTCACCGCCTTTCAGAGAGCTTACTCCAAAGGAGGATGAAGAGATAGTTGAGATGCTCAACGCATCCGGTGCCGACCTTATCTGGATAGGACTTGGCGCTCCCAAGCAGGAAAAATGGATGGCGGCGCATGAAGGAAAACTTCATGGTGTCATGCTCGGAGTTGGTGCAGGATTTAATTTTTATGCAGGAAATATAAAAAGAGCACCCATCTGGATCAGAAAAATCGGTATGGAATGGCTTTACAGACTGTTTCAGGACCCTAAACGTCTTCTCAAGAGATACGTTATATCAAATGCAAAGTTTATCTGGAAAGTGTTTGTTTTAAAGAAATAATTGCACTGTATAATTTTTTAGTTTCTGCTTGCACGCTTTAAACCGACAAAGTGTCCGTGAGACAAAGACAAAAGTTCGTCTGTGCTTGACTTATTTTAACATTTTGATATAATTTAATCTCGGTGTAGATAATTAAATTGCAATAATGTATACTTACATTTAGAACAACGGCGTTCCTACTTGCAGAGTGTAAGTTTAGGAGCGCTTTTTCTCTATAAAGAAGTTGTTTGTAAGACAGATTGTTATTGTGCCTTACTTAGAAATGGAAATACGGAGTAATGAGTATTTTGCATAATCCATATAAGGGAGATTATGATCATGTTCCCGAGATGGATAAAAAAGGGAGGTTTCGAGACAGGTTCTTCTATAAAGGGGATCTATATGTGCTTCCTTTTGATGAAACACAAAAGAAGAAGACCTATCTTTCGTGCGTACTGTATGGAATAGGAATGTTTGCTGCTCTTATTATTCAGGGGTTGGTGAATCAGACATCATCACATACTCTGTGGGTGGTACTTCCTTATATATTGCAGTATTTGCCTGTATTATTTTTCATTGTAGGAATAATAGAATATATAGATGCTACGCCCAGGATGACAAGAAAACAGTATGATAAAGGTATAGGGCGCATGCATTTTTGTGCTATAGCTGTAATAGTGCTTACAGGGCTGAGTGCAGTGTGTGAGATCATCTATCTGGTGATAAGAAGAGGGCAATACGATATTAAGCTTGAATTATTGTATCTGCTTCTGCACATTCCGGTTATCTTTGTAGCATTACTTTTTGCCGGATATTATAATAAGAACTTTTCAGGAATATCTATTGAGTCCAATAAGTGAGCATATAACTTTTACTTATGGTCAGATATAGAGTTTGATTAATAGAAAGAATCAGTATTAGCGCATATACTTTCTATGTGTTTGAGCATAGTACTTAGCGAGGATCTTAGGAGTTTGGTGCTGGTAATGAAGATTCACCCGGTGAGGTAATAATTAGCCCGGTGAAGTATGTAAGCGGTGACAACCACCAAGGTGGATGCACATATAATATTATGGGGATACCCCAGAATGGAGGGCAATATGAAAAAGTTAGGCAAATTTCTGGCATTAGGACTTGCTGGAACAATGGTTGTCTCAGCAGTTGGATGCGGCTCAAACAGCGGTTCATCTAACGAAACTGCCGGTTCTGCAGATCAGACAGAATCTACAGAAGCACAGGCAGAAGACAGTGCTGAGGCTGCAGAGTCTACAGAGTCTACGGAAGAAGCTACAGAAGAGACAGAATCAAGTGATTCAGCAGAGGCTGCTGAGAGCACAGGAAGCGGAGCTCCGCTCGTAATCGGAGAATCAGAATTCTCAGAGAAATTCAGTCCTTTCTTCGCAAATTCAGCTTACGATATCAACGTAGAGCAGATGACTTCTATACCGCTTCTTAAGGTTGATCGTATGGGTGAGATCATCATGAATGGTATCGAAGGTGAGACCAAGGAATATGATGGTAACAGCTATGAGTACAAGGGACCCGCAAACTGTGAGATTACAGAGAACGAGGACGGAACAGTTGATTATGCTTTCGAACTTCGTGATGATCTGAAATTCTCAGATGGCGAACCTATTACAATAGATGATGTAATTTTCTCAATGTATGTACTTGCAGATCCTTCATATGATGGACCTTCATCATTCAGTGCACTTCCTATCACAGGTATGGAAGCTTACAAGAGCGGATCTGATACACTTTTCAACCTTCTTGTTAAGGCTGGTGAGGACAATACAGACTTCACATACTTTACAGAAGATCAGCAGAAGAAATTCTGGGAGACAGATTTCCCTGCAGCTAAGGAACAGTTCATCAACGACATCGCTGATTACTGCTCAGCAAACGGCGCAGTATCAGATGATGAGGATATAGCTAAGGATCCTATTGCAAACGCAATGGCTAACTGGGGCTATGGTAAAGCTGAAGGCGGCGTTCTTACAGCTCCTTCAGGTGCTACATTTGATGTTAAGGGTGGCACAGCTCCTACAGTAGATGATTTCTGGAATGAAATCATGGCAGCTTATGATAACGATGTTATGGCAGCTACTGACAAGGAAAAGGCTGGCGACGGCATCCTTGATATGCTCAGTGATGACTACAAGAACTCAATCGAGACAGGTGATTCAGCAGCATCTATCACAGGTATCGAGAAGACTGGTGATTACTCACTTGTAGTACACATGGACAAGCTTGATGCAACAGCTATTTACAGCCTTCCTGTTGAGATTGCACCTCTTCACTACTATGGTGACAAGGCTGAATATGATTATGATAACAACAAGTTCGGATTCTCAAAGGGTGATCTTTCATCTGTAAGAGCAAAGACAACAACTCCTCTTGGAGCAGGCCCTTATGTATTCGACAAGTATGAGAACAAGATTGTTTACTTCAAGGCTAACGAGAACTACTATCTTGGTGCTCCTGTAATCAAGGAAGTACAGATGAAGGTTACTCAGCAGTCTGATGCAGAGCCCGCTGTTGTTCAGGGTACAATCGATGTTGCTGAGCCTTCAGCTAACAAGTCTACTCTTGAGCAGATCGCCGGTGACAACTCAAATGGTGAGCTTACAGGTGACAAGATTGCTACATCTCTTGTAGACAACAATGGTTATGGTTACATCGGTATGAACTCTGAGAACGTTAAGGTTGGCAGCGATCCTTCAAGTGATGAGTCAAAGGCTCTTCGTAAAGCTATCGCAACTGTTATCGCTGTACATCGTGACGTTGTTATCGATTCTTACTATGGCGATGCTGCTAACGTAATTAACTATCCTATTTCTAACACATCATGGGCAGCACCTCAGCCTTCAGATCCTGATTACAAGGTTGCTTTCTCAGTTGATGCAGACGGAAATGATATCTATACAGACGGCATGAGCGAGGATGAGAAGTATGATGCAGCTCTTCAGGCAGCACTTGGATTCTTCGAGAAGGCTGGTTATACAGTATCTGATGGCAAGCTTACAGCAGCTCCTGAAGGTGCAAAGCTTTCATATGAAGCTATGATTCCTGCAGATGGTAAGGGTGATCACCCTTCATTCGGTATCCTTACAGCTGCTAAGGAAGACCTTGCAAAGATTGGTTTCGACCTTATTATCAATGACCTTTCAGATTCTTCAGTTCTCTGGTCAGCAACTGAAGGTGGTACAGCAGAGATCTGGTGTGCTGCTTGGGGTTCATCTATCGATCCTGATATGTATCAGATTTACCACTCAGAAGGTGGTTCTGCATACATGTACAGAATCAACCAGAAGGAACTTGATGATCTTGTAGTAGAAGCTCGTTCAACAACAGACCAGTCAGTACGTAAGGCTATCTACAAAGAGTGCCTTGACTACATTGTTGACTATGCAGTTGAGATTCCGATTTATCAGAGACAGCAGTGCTCAATCTACTCTGTAGATCGTATTGATGTTGACAATTCTGAGATGCTTCAGGATCAGACAACATACTTCCACTTCTTCGCAAGCACAAGTGCTCACGATGGAATTGAGAAGCTTATGACTAAGTAATTCGTGTTTAACAATATAAATGCGTATGACTTTGTCCGTGGGGGTCAATTGGCTCCCGCGGACAAGTTATGTAAAAAAATGCTTTATGACTTTAAATCAATAGAGAAACTTATTGAAAGGTTTTGGTATAATATAAATTCGAAAACATTATTTCGCTTTGCGGAATTTTAAATAGATTGCATTTTTGAGAAATGCTAAAGAAAAAAGGTAGAAGATATTATATTAGAAGGAGTATAGACAACAATGAAGAAATTCATAATCAAACGTCTACTCATATCGGTAGTTTTATTGTTTTTTGTATCAATGATCATTTATACGATCATGAGATGTATGCCTACATCATACGTTGAACAGCAGGCTATGGCTTTGTCTACAAAGCCTGGTGCAAAGAGCTACTCTGAGTGGGTTGAACAGTTAAATGCTCAGTATGGTCTGGACACGGGGGTAATCCAGGGGTATTTCAAATGGGCTTCACGCGCTATCACACTTGACTTTGGTGATTCCTGGTTCTGGAATCAGCCTGTATTACAGAAGTTTAGTAGTGTAATCTGGTATTCATTTGCACTGGGACTTGTAACATTTATATTGGAAATAATAATCGCAATACCTGCCGGTGTGGCTGCTGCAAGAAGACAGTATTCTGCAACTGATTACACTGTAACGGTTATCGCACTTATCGGAATTTCACTTCCGAGCTTTTTCTTTGCGACGATTTTGAAATATGTTCTTTCAGTAAAGCTGGGCTGGCTTGATCTGTACGGAATAGTCGGAAGATATCATGAATCTTATTCAGATTTTGGTAAGCTTCTTGATATGGCACGTCATATGATCATGCCTGTAATTACACTTACAGTTGTAAGTGTCGGATCACTTATGCGTTATACAAGAACAAACATGCTTGAAGTTCTGAACGCAGATTATATCCGTACTGCAAGAGCTAAAGGACTTTCTGAGGACAGAGTAGTTAATTATCATGCTTTCAGAAACACACTTATACCGATCGTTACTCTTCTTGGTGGATCACTTCCCGGACTTTTCTCCGGTGCTATGATCACTGAGACTTTGTTCCAGATACCCGGTATCGGTTATACATCTTACCAGTGCGTAGTACAGGGCGATATTCCTTTCGTTATGTTCTACATGGTATTTATGGCAGTATTGATTCTTTTAGGTAACCTTATCGCTGATATTCTTTATGCGGTAGTTGACCCGAGAGTAAGAGTAAACTAAGGAAGGAGGCGGATGAAATGTCAGATAAGAAAAACGAAGTAAATAAAGAAGAAATGCATCTTGATGATGCCAGCAGAGTCCGTGTCCTGTCTCCCGGAATGATGGTTCTTAAGAGATTCCTTAGAAACAGACTTGCGATTGTTGGTATGGTTATCATCGTAGCGATGTTCCTGTTCTCTTTCCTTGGAGGAGCAATTTATCCTTATTCTGAGAGTAAGGTGTTCTACAAGACTGAACAGGTTATGAAGGAGTTTGCAGGAGCTACAGTTATTGATCAGTTCCAGTTCCAGACAATTGATGGAGTAAAGCTTCCTTCAGATATTAACTCAAAGGCTCTTATTGCTGTTTCCAAAAAGCAGTATGTATTTGAAACCCGTGGTGGTGAGGTGCTTGGTATGGCTCCTGCTGCTGAGGATTCAGATGTTTATATTATTTATTCACTTGAACCTGCTCAGATGTTCCTTAAAGGTAACAAAGAATTTGATGCTGCAGTTGAAGCAGGAAGAAATGACTTCGAGCAGGATGGAAAAATCTACATGTTCAACGGTACGGATTTCAAGGCTGATGTCTATGAAGCAACAGAGGTTGCCGTAGCAAGTAAGAGATCATTTACCGGATATAGCAAGGATACAAAGTTCACTTATGATTTTTACAGAAATGCACTTCTTGCTGTTGCAAGGGAAGAGGGTTCATTTGAAGCAGATGGCACCAGCTATACTGTAAATTCAGAAGGTCTTGTTGAAGCAAATGGCGAAGGCTATGCTGTTGTATCAAATATGAACTTCAACGCTATTGATTCAGGAACCTTCCTTGATCCTGATTATAAGGCGGCTGCTCTTGAGGCATTTGAAGCTGCAGGTAATTCAGGCTCTTTTGAATACGCCGATGCTGAGGGCAACATGGTTGAGTACAGATTTGAGAAGAAGTCAGGTCAGTATGTAATCAAGAAGTTCCAGGAGACAAGACTTATCGATACATATGCATCACCTTCCAAGGAGCACCTTGTTGGTACAGATGCTAACGGTATGGACCTTCTTGCTCGTCTTATGTATGGTGGACGTATTTCATTGCTTATTGGTTTCGTGGTAGTATTTATCGAAGTATTTATAGGTATGGTAATCGGTGGTGTAGCAGGATTCTTCGGCGGATGGGTTGATAACCTCCTCATGAGACTTGTAGACGTTGTTTACTGTATCCCTGCAATGCCTTTGTACCTGATTCTTGGTTCAATCATGGACTATTATCAGGCAAGCCCCAGAGCACGTATCTACCTTCTCTGTGTAGTAATGGCTGTTATCGGCTGGGTAGGAATTGCACGTATTGTCAGAGGCCAGATCCTTTCACTTCGTGAGCAGGAGTTCATGGTAGCTGCAGAAGCACTTGGTATCAGTACATACCGCAGAATTTTCAAGCACCTTATACCTAACGTAATTCCTCAGCTTATCGTATTTGCAAGTATGGGACTTGGTGAGGTTATCCTTTCAGAGGCTTCACTTTCATTCCTTGGTCTTGGTATCAAGTACCCTGCTGCATCATGGGGAAGTATTATCAATGCGGTTAACGATTCATACGTTATGACTAACTATCTCTTCGTATGGTTACCTGCAGGAACATTCATTCTTCTTACAGTTCTTGCATTTAACTTTATTGGTGATGGTCTTAGAGATGCTTTTGATCCAAAGATGAAAAGATAATTCTGACAATAGGCACTGCGAGTCACATGCCTGCATGTGGATTCGTAGTGGCATTTGTCAGATAAGAAGTCATGAGGAAGAAGCGAGAAAGCCCGGATTCCAAATGATTTCGAGTCTTGTGGGAGTATGATAGTACAAAGCAGGACGTATTATCTTATATGTATATATAGGAGAGCAAAATGGCAAAGAATTCAAATTATATCTCTGCTAAAGAATCAAGACGAATCTCTAGAGAGAATCGTAAGATCACATCAGAGATAGAGAAAAAGAGAAACAGAAAACATATTCCTGAGAGCGAATATGTTACAAAGATGAAAAATCCTGAGAATTGTGTTGAGTTTGATAATGTTCACACATATTTCTTCACAGATATAGGAACAGTTAAGGCTGTTGACGGCGTATCCTTCGAGGTACCTCAGGGTAAGACAGTTGGTATCGTTGGTGAGTCAGGCTGTGGTAAATCAGTTACAAGCCTTTCACTTATGCAGCTTGTACAGAGACCTTCAGGTCAGACTGTAGAAGGTGAGATCAGATTTAACGATGGAGATAAAACAATAAATGTTGTTAATGCTCCTGCTTCAGTTATGCAGAAGCTTCGTGGAAATAAAATGTCAATGATTTTCCAGGAGCCCATGACATCACTTAATCCTGTATTCAGAATCGGTGCACAGGTAGATGAGGTTATTGCTCTTCATAATCCTGAGATGACACCCGAGCAGGTTAAGGCAAGAACAATTGAAATGCTTCAGATGGTTGGTATCGCCAATAAAGAGGGTGTATACCAGATGTATCCCCATGAGCTTTCAGGTGGTATGCGTCAGCGTATAATGATCGCTATGGCTCTTGCCTGCGATCCTAAGCTTATCATTGCAGATGAGCCTACTACAGCGCTTGATGTTACTATCCAGGCACAGATTCTTGATCTTTTGAGAAACCTTAAGGATAAGATCAATTCATCAATCATGCTTATCACTCATGACCTTGGTGTTGTTGCTGAGATGGCTGATTATGTTGTTGTTATGTATGCGGGACGTGTTATTGAGAAAGGTACTGCAAGAGAGATATTCAAGGATCCCAGACATCCTTATACAATAGGTCTTATGAGATCCAAGCCGGTTGTTGGTAAGCATGTTGATAAGCTCTACAATATTCCGGGTAACGTACCTAACCCTATTGATATGCCTGATTATTGCTACTTTAAGGATAGATGTGAAATGTGTACAGAGAAATGTTCCGGTAAATATCCCGGAGTATACAAGGTTTCTCCTACACACTTTGTAAGCTGCTACAGATGCGAGGAACTTGCTGGCAGCATAAATAATATTGAAGGAGGTGCAAATTAATGAGTGTTAAGATTAATGATAATAAAGACAACATACTCGAAGTAAAGCACCTCAAAAAGTATTTCCCCATTAAGGGTGGATTCTTTGGCGGCGTTACAGGTAATGTTAAGGCTGTTGATGATGTAACATTTTCAATTCCCAGAGGAACAACAATGGGACTTGTTGGAGAGTCAGGTTGTGGTAAGTCAACTACAGGAAGAACTATTTTAAGACTTCTTGAGAAGACAGAGGGTGACATCATCTTCAACGGAAAAGATATCAGTAAATTTGATAAGAGGCAGCTTCGTGATCTTCGTACAAAGATGCAGATTATTTTCCAGGATCCGTATTCATCACTCTCACCAAGACTTCCTATCGGTGAGATTATTGGAGAAGCTGTTCGTGAACATGAACTTGTTCCCAAGTCAGAATTTGATGATTATATCACAGAGATCATGAAGGAGTGTGGTCTTCAGCCCTATCATAAGGATCGTTATCCTCATGAGTTCTCAGGTGGTCAGAGACAGCGTATCTGTATTGCAAGAGCTCTTGCTGTTAAACCTGAGTTCGTAGTATGTGACGAGCCTGTATCAGCTCTTGACGTTTCTATTCAGGCGCAGATCATTAACCTCCTTAAGGATCTTCAGGAGAAGAACAATCTTACATATCTGTTCATCTCACACGATCTTTCAGTAGTTGAGCATATTTCAGATGCTGTAGGTGTTATGTATCTTGGAAGCCTCGTAGAGACAGGTAAAACAGAGGATATCTTTGCTGAACCTCTTCATCCTTACACAAAGGCTCTGTTCAGTGCTATTCCGATGCCTGATCCGGATATCAAGAAGGAGAGAGTACTCCTTGAGGGAGATATTCCTTCACCTGCTAATCCGCCTAAGGGATGTAAATTCCATACCAGATGTCCTCATTGCATGGGTATCTGTAAGGAACAGGCACCTCAGGCTAAGGACATGGGCAACGGACACGTTGTAAAATGTCATCTTTACAATGACAAATAAATTGCTTTGATTTTTTTAGGCTATAAATGCTGATTGAATTAGCATTTATAGCCTTTTTCATCATAAAGGAAATTCTTATCTAAAAGAGAGCACTAGCCAGGGAGATTTTAGAAGTCATTCAGCGATAAATCTTTTATCTTACTCATGGCAATAGAATAAATGCCTACAGAAAATATGGTGGTAATAATGAATGAGATAATACATGAAGGGATATCTGGTGTGCGAAGGAACATATAATGTAACTGTTCCATGGTACGCAAAATGTAAAGTGCCATGATACATCCAAGAATTATCCCAAGTATAATACCTGCAGAAGTGGTAAATACTACTTCACGTATGGCATAAACGATGGTTTCACGTATCGTATAGCCATTAATTCTCATTATTGTCAGTTCGCCCTTTTTAGATACCAGGTACATGTTTGCGAGTCCCAGGATGACAAAGAAGGCCATGATACCTGAGAGTACGATCAGGAGAACAACAATAAGATTAAGAACAATAATTATATTTTGAAGAGATTCTACCTCTTCAGAAGCCGGAGTATAAGCCTCAAATCCGGAAATGTTTGATAATTCATCTATCAGCTTGTTTTCTTTTGCCTTATCACTAAAGGTTATGAAGAAAGTGCTGTCATTATAATTCGTATTAACGACCTGTTCATAGTAGGATTTTGTCGATATTATGTATCTTCCAAGGTAATTATTTATTACTCCGCTTATTACGGCACTGTGTTTATAACCCAGATCATCAAGAACATAGATACTATCCCCCGGTGCAAGGTTATATATTTCAGACATCTTGGTTGTTATCAGAAGTCCGTTATTTGGATCCGGAGCCTTATCTGTAGCTGTCATTGACAGCAAATCACTGTTTGTATAGTGATCAATGATCGGATGATAGTAGGATAGGAGATTCAGGTCATCTGATAATAGAAACTCTATATATTCTGTAGTATCGTCAATTTGAACATTCCCCTTTTTATCCAAAAACAAAAGATAGGAAATGCCATGTTTATCAAGTAGCGTTGAGACTTTCTGTGTGACATCCTTAGATACAGAAGTGTTTATGGTTATCTTGGCATCATATCCCGTATAATCGTTGACCTGTCTCTCAAGGGAACCGTTTATTGATGCGCGAAGTGTAAGACCAATAAGGGTAAGAGAACAGCATCCTGCTACGCTAAGTATTGTGACAATGACACGGATTATATCAGAGCGCATATTGAGCAGTATAATTCTGCTGTAAAGAGGGAGCATTCTTAGAAAAGGAGACTTTTCAAGTGCTTTCAAATGTCCTTTAGGAACGCGTTCAGAAAGAAGTTTTTGGGCAGAATCCTGCATAAGTGAACCGCATGAAAAGTATATGGCAAGTATGGCAACAATCAGAGCTATGATTATGGTGACTATTGTGGGAGTTATTTCAACAACTAATTTAAATCGCCCGAAAAAGAAGTGGTCACCATAGCCAAGGGCTATAACAGGTTCAATAATATAAAGCGAAAGAAGTATGCCAAGAAAAGCTCCAATCATAGCAGCTGAAAGACCAAAGATCAGGTATTTTGCGAATATTTCGCTGCTATGCATCCCCAGGGCTTTTGATATACCGATGATAGAACGTTGTTCAAAAACCATCCTCGAAAGGGATACAAATACAACCATTACGGAAATCAGAACAAACAGTAGGGAGAAGGTCATATTCAGGTTTCTAAGATTTTCGAAGTTGTTTTTGGTATAGGTGAAGGATGGGTTGGCATTCCTGTTAAATACATACCAGATTCCTTCTCCCTTTGCTACGGTTTTATTATGATTCTCACGGGTGTCCTCAACACGGTCTACGGCATGATCATATTCCTTAACGCCCTTTTCATAATCGGAAATCTGTTCATCGGCGGTTTTATATTCTACAGGGTCCTTGCTGATGATTACAGATAGCATATTGCCCAGGTCTGCCATGACTTCACCTGTTTTACCGTTAAGTGAAGAGACCATTCTTCCGGCAAGCTCCAGGTCGGAAGAAGCGTCAGATAATTCTTTTTCGCTGTCCTTTAGCTGGTCATTCATGAAGCTTACATAGTTGTTATAGCGTACAGGTGCGAGCTTTTCCCCCAGAGCTTCTATTTTATCTATATATTCATCTGCAAGATTAAAATAAACATCACTAAAATAAGACACTCCTGATGGTTTATCAAAAATGACTTCAGCATAACTGTAACAGTTATCAAATTTGGAGCTATCAAAGGCATCTATTGGGACGAGAACGCAGTAGGACTCATCAAGGTCATAGGTCAGATGCTCTGCGTGGGTAAAAGTTCCTGTGACAAGAAAAGAGTTTTCATTCAGCTCAGGTGGATCCTCATCATACTGATCTTTTATCTGTATGGTATCTCCGACATTAATGGAAAGCTTTTGGGAAAGAATTTCTTCTATTATGCATTCATTGGATTTTTGTGGAAGTTTTCCCAAGGATATGGTGGGAATTCCGATTTTTTCAGGTATAGATGCTGCTGTAATGGACGTTGTGCTCTCATCTGTCTTAAGCTTTGCAAAGGAGCGAAGTCTTCCTTCAACGGTTGTGATTCCATCAATTGCATCAATTTCAGACAGGTCGGACTCAGAGAGCATGCAATTTGAAGAAATCTGTATATCCCTGAAATTTGTCTGGGTATAAACAGTTTCTGCTGCACTTTTTAGCCCGAAAGAAGAATACGTAAGACCTAAATAAGCCGCTGTAGCAAAGGATGCTACAACGATGATGGAAAACCAGGCTACAAGTTGTTTTCTTATATTTCGTAGTGAATCTGTAAGATGTATCTTTTTCATAGGCATAAATTACCAGGTAAGGCTGTTTGCGCTGGCAGGAACATCGTTAATCACAATAGAGTCAAGCTGACCGTCTTTTATCTTAAAGATTCTGTCAGCCATTTTTGCTATTTCGTTGTTGTGTGTAACCATTACAACTGTAGTGCCTTCTTCTCTTACAATGCGTTCAAAAACGGACAGTACTTCAATGCTTGTGGAGTAATCAAGTGCTGCTGTTGGTTCATCAGCGAGAATCAGTTTTGGGTGTTTGCAGATGGCACGCGCTATTGACACACGCTGCTGCTGACCACCGCTTAACTGTGCAGGATAGTTACCTGCCCTCTCAGAAAGACCTACCACACGAATTGCCTCATCCGGTGACATTGAGTTTTCAGATAGAACGGATATGAATTCGACATTTTCCTTTGCAGTAAGGTTGGGCATGAGATGATAATCCTGAAAAACAAAGCCTATATAGTGCCTTCGATATTCGGTAAGCTCTTTGTTTGTAGGATGAGAATAATCTATGCCTTCGATTTTCAGCTCTCCGGTTGTCAGATGATCCATACCTCCGATTATGTTTAGAATAGTGGTCTTTCCGCAGCCACTTTCGCCCAGTATGACAACAAATTCATTCTCATATATTTCTAAAGAGATATTTTTTAATGCTTCAAGTTTTCCGTCACCGGAACCGAATTCTCTGGAGACGTTATTTAAACTGACTATGACTTTTTTTGTTTCTGACATAATTATCTCCAAAGCACAATAAGGATAATTTCCAATAGTTAATTTGAATATAACATGATTAGATTAAGAAACGCATTATGCCTGGGATATGTTTTATACATTTTAGAAAAATATAATAAATACTGCTGTAATCAGGAAAAAATCAGAAAATGATATTTCTTCAAAAATTCGATATTTTGTAAAAATGATATAAAGAATATCTGAAAAAAAAGGGAGGTCCACCGTTCTTAAGATATTTTTATGTATAATCATTAATAAGTTGGGAGTTAGTATATGATCACACTGCTTAGTTTAGGGATCATAGCAATCGGCATACTAGCAATAAGGGCAAGAAGTATTAGCCGCACAGTAGGCACGATATGGATTGATCTTGAAATTGATGTCACAATTGCATACATAATTCTTATTTGGGCGTTGGAATTATATGAAGAATACATAGGATTTAGAAGCGATATTTCGTATGTTGCCAGTGAGACCATGCTGATAATTGCTTTAAATACCTATCTTCTTTGCGGTCTTAAGATAACCATAGGCCTTGCAAGGTACTGGGAAAAGGCACCGCTATTGTCAATCCTTCCCTATGCTCTTCAATTGATTTATCTTCTGATTCTTAATCCTATTAATCATATTGCGTATTTTAGTGATGTAAAGGGATTAGTCACACCGGAGAGGATAGTATTTATAGTTTTGTCAACTGCTCTTAGTGCCATATATGTGCTGTTTACTATTTATCTGGCATGGAGACACCTAAAACGACTTGGAAAAGTGGCTGCATCAGTTATCTCTGCTATGGTGATGGTAGTTTTTTTCATGCTTATAATGAACAACTGGATCACTGATTTTATGTATATGGGGTCAGCATTTGCTGCAGCTGTTACATTTAATCTGGTTATGCTTTATCTTGTTGATAACCCTACCGATCCCAAAACCGGATTATATAACCAAAAGGCATTTTTCAGGGCAGTGGAAGAGGATCTTTTACTGAATCCTAATACTGATTATCAGCTTTGTCTTCTGGATATAAGGGATTTTCAGGATGTTAATGAGAGATTCGGATTTGAGCGTGGTGATGATATCTTGAAGCGCGTAGCTGCTGAAATGCGCAGGAAGTTTTCATGGGAGGTGGAACTTGCATACCTGGGTGAGGACAACTTCGTAGGTCTGTTCCCAAATGGATCATATTGGATGCTTCAGGGGAGCCTGTCGCTTGATGAAATGTATCCTGGAGAACAGATAGATTATACGTTGTCACTGTATTCAGGGGTATATCCAGTAACTGACAGGAAAATGAATCCGCAGCTTATGTGCGACAGGGCTAAGTTCGCCATGAACGCCATAAGATACGAATATGATAAGCATGAGAAAGTATTTGATAATACATTAAATCATGCGTTTGAAATGCAGGCATATATGCTTCATAACTGTGATAAAGCCATTAACGATAAGAGCTTTATACCGTACTTTCAGCCTATCTATGATGCAAAGACGAAGAAAATATGCAGTGCGGAGGCTCTTGTAAGATGGAAGGATAAAAACTACGGACTTATAAGTCCGGGTGATTTCATACCACTGTTCGAGAGGAATGGCTTTATCAACAAACTTGATATCTATATTTGGGAAACTGTATGCATGCAGATTGCTGAGTGGAGAAAGGAGGGTATCCTTGTACCGCCGGTATCTGTAAATATATCAAGAAGAGATCTGCAGATGGAAAACCTGTATGAGATCATTCTTGATTTGATTAAGAAGTATCACCTGTCTCCCAATGATCTTAAGCTTGAGATTACGGAAAGCGCATTTGTGGCGGAAAATCAGAAGTTTTTCAATACAGTGGACTTACTTAAAGAGGTTGGTTTTAGAATACTTATGGATGATTTCGGAAGCGGTTATTCCAGCTTTAATACCTTCAAAAATGCACATGTTGATATATTGAAGGCAGATATGAAATTCATGGACGGAATAGGCTCATCTGAAAAGGGAAAGGTAGTTATAAACACTATTGTTGAAATGACCAAAAAGCTGGATATGCCAATAGTTGTAGAAGGTGTTGAGACTGAGGAACAATATGAGTATCTGAAGGCTATCGGGTGTGAGATGATACAGGGATTTTACTTCTCAAGACCTGTTCCGGCTGAGACATTCAAAACACTGATAGAATAAGACAGGAATGAATTTGTTTATAGATGAGAAGATAAAAGGCGCCGCATTTCGCGACGCCTTAAACATTCTATTATTCAATTACCAGCTGATCCCATGTATCTGCAGGAACAAGTGCGATATAGGTTTTACCATTGTTGATCTCAAGCTCGTTAGCCTGTGAATCAAAGAACTGTGTCTTTACAAGCTCACCGGTCTTTGTCCAAACAATATCTGTTGCCTTACCGTTTGTGCAGTAGTAACCGGGCTGGTTGATATCAATACAGTTGTAGATAAGATAACCATGATCATCAAGCTGATTGAAGGTGCACTTCTGAAGAATTACATTCTTGAAGGAAAGAACAGCACCGTCTTCGCCATCCTTGTGAGGGTTACCATAATCATAATACTCATATTCCTTGGTATCAGGATTGTATACGAGCTTTGAGCTGTTGTGCTCAAAAGGAATGATATCTATAGTGTTAGCATCGATGCATTTAGCATAGCCTTTGTTCTCAAGGCTTATCTCATTACCCCAGGGAGTAAAGTTGAAGTGAGCATCCTTAACTCCGTCGGGAGTGAATTCATTATATGTTGTTGAGAAATTGCTGCCTGAGAAGTTATTCTCAAGATCGCCTGCAAGGATGTACTCTGTATATTCTCTCTTCTTACCGTTATCTACACGGGAGAATGTACCTGAGAAGTGGTTGTTACCCCATTCCTTGGCAAGATAGGGATCGATATGAACCTTGGGACCACCATCATGACAAAGTACAGCATTCCATTCTGCAGAAAGGATGATGTTTGTAGGTCTTGTACTTCTGATAGAACCAAGCTGCTTGATTGAACCCCAATCCTTCATAAGGCACATGAGACGGGTGATACGTCCGTTCTGGGTACTGTTCATCATTTCGTATACTACATCACACTCTGAAATACCAAAATGAGGAAGTGCGATTGATTCGTTATCAACCATTGCAGCGATAGGACGCTGATCCTTAAGTGACTCGCTGATGGGTTCACCTGTGAGCTCACTTCTATACATACCGGCAGGAATCTCTGCTGTAACAATTTCCGGTTCAGGTTCAGTCTCTTCAACAGGAGCTTCTTCAACAGTCTCCTCTGCAGGTTCCTCCTCCTGAATGGATTCCCAGGAGAGTCCTTCTGATGAATCATCTGCAGGTGTCTCGGACTTACTACATCCTACGGCAGATGTGAGCATCATTGCTGTGAGCACGACGCTTACAATTCGTTTATTAAATTTCATAACATAATCCTCCTTAAAATGTGTTTTAAGACACACCTTCATTATTTTAACAGAAAAGAAGTATTTGAAAAAGCATATTTTCAAAAAAGACAATTTTTGGGCAACAGGCAGCATTATCCGATATGGTCATGAAAAGTCTCTTCGCTTGCGGTCAGCTGCTTCTATCAGCATTCTGAGTTCATCCTCATCCCTTGGTGTTCCGTGGGAGTAACCACTGGTGTAATGAATCTGCTGATCAATATCCGGTACGCTTAAGGTCGCCATGTTTCTCTCCCAGATAGAAAGACGCTGAAGTGCATCACTCAGCTCAATGTCCTGAAGAATTATAAGGAATGAATCTGAACCATATCTGTAGGAATGACTGTCTGTGAGATGGGTTTTTATGCATTCACCCACCTGCTTAAGTATCAAATCACCGGCTTTTTGACCATGCTCGGCATTGATGCTCTTAAAATCTTCAAGATCAAGCATAACAACAATAATGTGATGATTCTGATATGAATTGAAATCGTCTCGAAGGGCGTAGCGGTTTTTCATGTCAGTGACATTGTCATGCACTGGAACGTTCTGAAGCATGTCATTCATTCGCTCTATTCGATGGATTCTTTCAAGCTCTGTGGCCTGCATTCTGTATTTGTTATATGATCCGATAATGGTCAGCATGGCAAACAGAGAGTAATTAAAAAGATTTACCTGCAATGCATGATCATAGGAATAGAGAAAAAGGTAAAAAATAATGTATGAGCCACCTATCACTACTGAACTGAGGGCAGGCGGTAGCAATATAAAATTTACAAGACAGACTATTGTTGAAAAGAAAGTAAATATCTGATGTCCTCTGGTATAGTTAAAGTATGATACGAACATGCCAAAGACTATAAGCAGGATAAAATAAGCGATGCAGACAAAACGATATGCCTTGTAAGGGCGGTTTGAAGATTTAAGCCCGTGATCACAAATAAGAAAAGCTGTGATGCTCACTGCTATTGCAAGCAGTGTAGAGGGCAGTACTCCCTTTGAAGACAGTATGATCCTGTTGAAAAAAATATAATAAAGCAAAATAAAAAATTCTATTATAGAGAAAACCAGTGAAATTTTACGGGTTGCCGCGATATTCAGGCGATATAAGCCATCCTTAATGGTTGAATGAATATACGGATTCATATAGTTCTTTATGATATCCGGGAATTTAGAAACAGTTGCCATTCTTTCCTACCTTCGTTAATATAATGATGTCGGGATTATAGTTTTACCCGCACTTCATATTATTTTGATAACTCTAAAATACTTTATGAGTCTAAGAAATTATAACATGAATGTGCAAATATCAGAATAAAATTAAGTTAATAAGGAAACAGAGGAGTGAAGAATAGAAATGTTATATGAACTACTGATTAGCAGATTTACGCAGTTTCAGGCAGCTGCAATAGGAATGATAGTCGCATATGTGATTACATTTATTTCATTAAATATGCGATTTTCTTTTTTGCCCCAGGACCAGGGGAGAGCATTTGCAGTGAACGGAGCCCTTTCAAAGGGTAAGCTTAGAGGCGTGGGAATAGTCTTTGTTATCGACTTTATTCTGGCATCAATACTGTTTTTGCCGTTATCCTTTGAACTGATTATATATTTGGGACTGCTGTTTCTTATAATGCTGAGCGGATATCTTGATGATGCGTCTGATAAACCCTGGAACGAGTATAAAAAGGGTCTTATAGATTTTGTTATATCAGTTGCTACCATGGCTACATTTTTAGCTCATAACGACAGCACGATTCAATTTCTTGCATTTGAGCTTAAATTGCCATACCCTGTGTATTTCATACTGGGAGTCATTCTTATCTGGGTTGCGATCAATGTTACCAACTGTTCTGATGGTGTGGACGGATTATGTGGATCCCTTGTAATTGTAACCGTAATGTCATTTGCAATAATGTTCTCTGAACCTCTCGGAAGTATGGCTACTGCAGGACAGCTTTTTTCAGCAGTACTTCTGGCATACCTTTACTTTAACTGCTCTCCAAGCTCCATGCTTATGGGAGATGCCGGTTCAAGAGCACTGGGATTCTTTATAGCTCTAATTGCCATGAAATCAGGACATCCTTTTGCATACCTGATGTTGTCTCTGGTTCTTATTATTGATGGTGGGCTTGGACTTTTAAAGATTTCGCTTATAAGATTCTTGAAATTGCATGTTATGACTAACCTGAGAACACCAATCCATGATCATATGAGGAAAAATCTAGAATGGTCAGACACTCAGGTAGTTATCAGATTTGTAATATTGCAGATAGTGATCTCAATACTTTTTGCAGCATTGTAGTTAATTATCAGGACATTATATATAGTCTGTGAATATAGGACACGGTAGGTCTTATGTGAAAAACGCCTTTCTCGTTTGGAGAAAGACGTTTTTTGCTTTATAAATCTTTTTTATACCGGATATATTTTGTTTTTTAGGCGTTCTTCAAATTCCTCAAGGCTGAGAGGTTTATCATAGAAAAAGCCCTGCACATGGTCGCAGCCTACCCGCTGAAGAAGCGCTATCTGATCAGGTCTTTCCACACCTTCTGTGATGACCTCGATATCAAGCTCCTTTGCCATATTAATAATGTTCTTAAGGACGATTTCATCCCTGGTTGTCAAAATTTCATTATCGATGAAGGACTTGTCGATCTTTATGGTGGATACAGGAAGATCCCTTAAAATTCCTAGCGAGGAATAACCTGTACCAAAGTCATCGATGGAGCTGGCGATGTGCATGCCGTTTAGCTTGTTAAGGAAATCAGTAATAAGACCTTTCTCCTTCTGGGTAGCTGTTTCAGTGACTTCAATCTGTATATAGTCAAGGTCGATATTATATTTCTGGGTAATGGCCAGTATCTGATCTGCGAGTCTGTCATCAGAAAGATCACTTCTTGAGAAGTTGACCGATACCGGAACAGGATCCAGACCTTTATCTATCCATTGGCGGATAGTACTGCAGACCTCTTCCATTACATATATATCGAGACCTATGGAGTAACTGTTCCTTTCCAGAACCGGAACAAATTCAGCAGGGTAAACGTATTCTCCATGATAAAACCAGCGGGAAAGGGCTTCGGCGCCAATAAGGGTATTGGTTTTAGTGTCAACCTTAGGCTGGTAGAAAACTTTGAATTCGTTGTTGGATAGTCCATCCTCAAAGCTGTCTTCTATCTGTTTTTCACGATAAACCTTGGTGCTCATTTCCTTTGTGACGAACAGGAAGGGCTCATTTGAAAGTGACCTTGCAACACTGCAGGCGATAGAGCTTCTTCCGATGGTCTGACCTGGATTCTTTAATGAATCATCTATATCGTAAACACCCGCAACTGCACTTATATAAACAGGAATCTTTTCACCGTTACGGATACCGAAAACTTCGGTTTTCTGCAAAAGAGCAAGGAAATCTCCCGTGCGTTCTTTGCGGATAAGCGCCACAAAATTATCACCTCCAAGGTGACCGATAATTTCATCATCGTTACAGAATTCCAATAAGGCCCTGGCATATCTTCTGATGATATTGTCTGTTTCTTCATTGCCAAAGCGTCTGTTTATAAGACCAAATCCTTTTAAATTAAAATAATAGGAGTTAAATCTCTTGATATCACCGGAGATCATCTTCCTTGTGGCAAAGGAAATAAAGCCTCCTGAATTGGGAAGACCTGTAAGATACTGTGTAAGAGCACTCTTCTGAACAAGCTCCTCCAGGCGGAATCTGCCCATGTGAATAAGGAAAATGCGGATGGCTGAGAGCAGTAATTGTCTCTCATCTGCAGTCCAGTTCGTTTCGATGGGAGCGTATACATGGATGGAGATCATACCGTTTTCAAAGGTCCGTTGTGACTCCTCCAGCCACACGATCTCAGCACCTGAATCGTTAGCTATATCGCCTGTGTAGACAGTTACATGCCTGACTTCACCGGTGGGGGTCTGTCTTGTTTCAGGTATATTTAAATCCAGGATAATCTGTGAAATATTAAAGGATGGCGCAAGCAAATCAAAGGCTTCTTCCGCAGCCTCGATAGTATTGTCTGTGTCTGATAAGATTTGGATAAATCTATTTAGAATATTATTTTCCATATACGCCCACTTAATATGAAATTAACGCGACCATTTCTATTGTCCTACAAAATGTTAATTAAAACAAGTAAGTATTTACAGGTTTCAGCCAGGCTTTAATAAATCGTCATTTTAGACAATTTAAAAGAAAATATTCGGCAAAGTGCTATAACACAAAATTATAAAAAATTGATAAAATATTAATTAACATTTTTGTAATTAACCAGATAGTAACCAAAAATCTCATGGGGGGAGAGTTATGGGTATAACTATCAGACAGTACTCATCGGTCGTGGTGACGATCAGTGAGCGCGAATCTGAAGCGGTCAAACTCGCGGTATCGAATCTGATACGCGATTTCAAACGTGTACTTCAAATTAATACAGAGGTCTATGATCCTGATTCACAGCAGATTCTTGTGGGTACGGTAGGAGTATGTCAGGATTTTGAGGAAGAGGATCTTGTGGGACTTTTCAGTTCCCATGGAAGGCGCAGAAAAGAGGCTTACGTTATAAGAGACAGAAGAGGACGCCTTGTTATAGCAGGATCGGACAGGAGGGGAACGGTTTTCGGAATCTATGAATTCTGCAGATCGGTTCTTGGCGTGTCTCCCTGGTACTTTATGGCAGATGTTCCAATCCATCCAAAGACAGAAATATCACTTCCTGATGACTATCATATTTCCGACCATCCGAGCATTGAATACAGGGGCATTTTCATAAATGATGAGGAAGAGCTGGATCACTGGGCACAGAGGTATCTGGGTGAGACAACTATAGGTATAAAAACCTATGAAAAGATATTCGAACTGATGCTGCGTCTTAAAATGAATTATCTTTGGCCTGCCATGCATGTCAACGCCTTCAATGCCAATCCCGAGAATGCGAAGCTTGCGGACAAGATGGGAATAGTTATCGGTACTTCCCACTGCGATATGCTTATGCGTAGCAATAATAAGGAGTGGAGACCATGGCTTGAAAAGAAGGGCTATGGCGGAATGCCTTACGATTTTTCCGCTTCTGAAAAGAGCCGTGACGCAATAATAGAATACTGGCAGGAAGCAGTTGAACAGACCAGGGACTATGAAGTAACCTACACCCTTGGAATGAGAGGGATAAATGATACTGAGTTTGAACCTGTAGCGCTTAAGGGGTTGAGAGGAGAAGAGCTTAAAAATGCAAAGATAGAGCTGCTTGAAGATGTTATAAAGGCACAGGAGCAGATCCTAGAGAGCACTTTGGACTACACTCCTATGAAGATTTTTGTACCCTACAAGGAGCTTCTTGAGCTATATGATGGCGGACTAACGATACCGGATGATTTTACGCTGATCTGGGTAAATGACAATTACGGCCATGTAAGGCGCTATCCCAACGAAAATGAGAAGAGAAGATCTGGTGGAAACGGGTTGTATTATCACAATTCCTACTGGGCACCGCCGGGTTCATCATATCTTTTCCTGTGCTCTATTCCGCTTTCCCAGACCAGGAATGAGTTAAAAAAAGCCTATGAGGAAGGTATCCGCAAACTTTGGGTCACTAATTTCGGTGCGATAAAGCCCCTTGAACAGCAGATGACCTATTATGCACAGCTTGCCTGGGATATCGGAAAAGCAGACACAATCTGTGCGGATGAAATAGACTTTCTGGCGAAGTGGATAGATGAAACCTTTAGTGGTCATCACGGGAAAAAACTGGCACCCATGCTGGTTGAATTTGATCAGCTTACCAATGTTCGAAAAGTTGAACAGATGGATGCTGACGCCTTTTCCCAGACAGCTTATACCGATGAAGCGGTAAGCAGAATCCACAGATATGAATATATGTTTAAGACCGGGAACAGGATTTATCATTCTTTGCCGGACAATGAGAAGGATGCATTTTTCCAGCTTATTCTTATGAAAATTCATGCAGCTTACTATACTTATGCCATGTATTACTACGCTGACAGAAGTAATCTTTGCATAAGACAGGGAAAAACCCACAGTGCTGCGGACTATACCACAAGATCTCTGGCCTTTGATCATGCAAGGCGAAGCATGCTTTATTTCTATAATCACATTATGGCTGACGGAAAGTGGGATGGCGTCATGACGCCTGAGGATTTCCCTCCGCCGAGAACAGCAATGCATCCTGCATGTAAGCCGCCTATAAGAAAATCAGAGGATCATCTTATAGTGACCTGTCAGAATGAGGAAAATGCTCTGACTTTTGTTAAACCTGTTGAAAAATGGTTTGAGATTGCAAATGCAGGTGAAAATGAAATTGTTGTGACGGTTGATCTGCCATCCTGGCTCAGAATAACAGATGAGAGCATGGTTGGCTTTGAAGGACACGGCGATATCAGGATAAGCGGGGAAGAAAGATTACTTCTTGAGGTTGACTGGAATCAGGTTTCGGATCTGACAGAGCTTTTGACAAAAAAGGGTGAGGTTAAAACAGATGATCCCGTTGTTTCCATAAAGGATTCAATCCATGTTATGGCGCTTATGACAGGGGAAAGTCATATCATTCCTGTTGAAGCAAAGCTCTTTAGGGGAATCACTCTTCTTGGACAGGGCAATATAGTATTTCCTCCGCATATGGAGGATGACGGAATGCTGAGGATCGAGGCGGACATGGTAAGAGATTTATCAGGTGCCTGGGTACGCATTCCAAACCTTGGAAGACAGAGGGGCTCACTTGTTGAAGCAAGGACAGAAGGTGCAACTCTTACCTATGAGGTTACTGTTACAAGCTCAGGAGCATTTTTATTAGAGCTTCACAGATTCCCTTCGCTTAATTCCAAGGGAAGGATAAGAATTGGAGTTTCAGTTGATGAGAATCCCGTAGAGGTTATTGAGACTGAGGCCAATGATGCCTATAAGGGCGAGTGGAAGAATAATGTAAGGAATAATGTGGATAAGCTTTATCTTCGTCTTCCAAACATTAAACCCGGATCCCACAGGATTATTTTCCATGCAGTTGATAAGTACTTCTCCTTCTCCAGATTTGTTATATATACAAGAGAGAGGCAGGAGAACACTCTTGGTATAAGAGGCGGAGATTTGAGACTTCCGTTAAGCTTTGATGCTGCAGGGTTCAGCTGGGATTTCTACGGAAAAGAAGCTTATGAGCTTCCACCAAGACCCGTATATTATGCCTTTAGAAAGCAAAAGGGTAATTGCCTTGAGATGGGCGAGCACATGGAGTTCTTATCACACTATGGTTCTCCTATGGCAGCGACAGAGATAGTCGGTCAGGGTGAACACATATCTGTGGAAAAGGATGGAAGAATATTCATAGAGGCTGCATCTGCACTTGCTGAATCGAGGATGGCCTACACAGAAGGAGAGGGTTGGGATTATTGTAATGCTCCTTCACACGGTGAGACAGGTCTTGCCATGTACATAAGGGATGAAAAGGCTCTTGAAAGATACAATGGAACAACCTGGGGAGGCATGAGTGCCATAAAGAAGGCACCTTCGCTTCACTATAATGTGGAAACCAGAGGCGGTACCTATAGAATATGGGGAAAGCTTCTTATGTGGGATGCAGATAAAGCCCACTTTACGATAGGTGTAGACGATAAGATATACTCTGAGAGAGATCTCTACGGAGGACAATCTGTCTGGAGATTTTCTGCAGAGAACATATGGCGATGGGTTCCTCTTGTCGATGTAAAGCTTCGGGGAGGAAAGCATACACTAAGGTATTATGCTCTCTCGGCAGGTGTGCGCGTTGAGCAGTTTTACATGACATCAACGGATGAACTTCCACCTGCCATGGTTTGAGCAGAGCACTTGACGAGGTATTTTCGAGTCTAGTGCGAGCCATGCAAGTCCACTTAGCAAGGTCCTATCGAGCTTAGTGGAGCTTGCTTGAGCAGAGCACTTGACGAGGTATTTTCGAGTCTAGTGCGAGCCATGCAAGTCCACTTAGCAAGGTCCTGTCGAGCTTAGTGGAGCTTGCTTGAGCAGAGCACTTGACGAGGTATTTTCGAGCCTGGTGCGAGCCATTCCAGAGTTAAAATTCAAGAATACTCAGGAAAGCCAGAGCAGAACCCTGTCCCCATGGATAATGACCGTAGGTCTGCCTGTGAACTGCGATGTCTTCGCACCCGCTTAAAGACTGTTTTACAGAGCCGTTTTCAGTGTGCTCAAGGAGAAAATCCCTGGCGCTGACAACGGCTTTTTCTATTTCAGTGGACAGCTCTTTTGCATGAGTGCGGAAGGCACCGCTCCTGAGCCAGTTGGCCATGGAGTAGGCGATCATTGCTGTTGCTGAGGTATCAGCCTCTCCGTCAATTGCAGGAAGAAGCCATGAAAATCCTCCGTCAGGTCTCTGGTAGGTGAGAATAGTCTTCATTAAGCTGTAGAAATCTGACATGAGCTTGTCTGAAGTCTGTTTAAGAAGAGAGTCACTTATGGGATTTTCACTTTCTTTGGACTGTTTTTGGATGTTTGAGAGTATCTCTGAGTATCCGAGCATCAGCCAGCCAACAGCCCGTCCCCAGCCTATGATTCCAAGTTTTTTACCTTCGGATAAAGAAAAGGCATGGTAGGGAAGTCCTGACCTTTCATCAAAACCGTTCTGGTGGAAATTGACAAGCTGCTTTGCAGCAATAGAAAGAGCAGTCCTTTTGTGGGAAGCTGCTGCATATAAGGAGAGGAACATCGCAGATTGTCCGGCACCGTCAGCGTAGATAAGGTCATTTCCCTTTGAAGGGTTATAAATAATACTTTCCTCGGGATTCTTTTGACACTGTGAGAGGAAAGCAGCTATCTTGGCGGCTGCGTGCTGATAGCGCTTTTCATCAGTTTTTTCAAAAAGCTTTATCAGTGTTACTCCTGTCAGCGAATCATCCACATAGGAAACTTCTTCGCCCTGCTTTATCCATCTGTCCAGATAAGAGCGAAGAATGGTTATGGCGTTTTCCCTCACCGGTTCCGAGATAAGCTTTGAAGCAGAGTCTGATGGAGAAAGGGCAGCCTCTGAAAGCCCCAGCATCAAAAGACCTGCAGGCCAGAAAATGGGATCACGGTTTGAAGTTGCCCTGCCAAGGGCTTTTTTTGCCGCATCCTTTACCATATCCTTTGGGGTGTATTTGTTTATTTCCAACAGGTCAGCCTCAGCCACCCGCATCATCTGTTCAATTATTTCCTGAGTCATGCTTTTTTAAACCTTCTTAATACAATATTTTTCAGATAATCATATTCATCGGTTTTGTGATACAAAAACCAAAAGATTCCATTATATATGATGGTAACCAGGATAACCATGATTGCAAAGCCTGGAATAGTTATGTTTTTTAATACAAGTGTGCTTATAAAATACAAAAGGCATGTTATCGATAATTCGGTAAGTATGTATTTGATGCTGTCTAAGAAATAAGAGGCTGCATTTTTGTCAAAGCATACTTTGTAAATAATTATCGGTTTTGTGATATTGGCGATAAGACCTGATACTACGGTTCCGATGTAAATACCGGCAAGTCCGATTTTCTGTACCAGGACAATGGAAATCACAAGGTTTACAAAGCCCTGGATGAGTGCCAGGTATTTATCCTGTTCAAATACCCCTGCAGCAGTTTTGTAATTGGATAGTACAATTCTGTCACCCTTAAAATAGTAATCTGTGATGAGAAGATATACGGCGAATGTACCGAGCATCCAGGTGGGGCCGTGTCTTCTTACGATCCATAGATATATGAGGGGCTGCAACAGAATGAAGAAACCACATGCAGAAAAACCGTAAACCCATGAAGCAAAGAAGCGGTATACCCTGAACAGGCGGTATTGCCTGTCCTTTGTCTCTGTGGCTATGAGGTTGCCAAAGCTGGATATTACTGAGTTGAAGATTATATTTACGAAATTTGCTATGGTTCCTGTAACAAGAGTGTAATTGTCCACAACGCCTGCAACGGCAACTTCGATAAAGGATGAGATTATAAGTGTGTCCGTCTGAAGTCTTGCCACATCTCCGACCTTGTGAAGAACCAAAGCTCTGGTCTTGCTCCAGACCTCTTTATGTTCCTCGGCAGTAAGAGGAGTGATATCTTTTTCTGTGAGATACGGGTATAATCTGTTAAGGTAGCTATTTACAAATATCTTCTGGATCAGCGAAACAGCCGCATCTGTCAGCAGGTAGAGATAGAAGTTTGGTATAAACAGCAGAATAAGGATCTGGAAAAATACGGTAACGATTTTCGTTATGGTATTGATATTTGTCTGTACGTAGTTCTTCTGCTCTGCGTTGACCAGACTGTATTTATATGAAACAAAGTAGGTGCTTACTGTATTAAAAAGGAAAATGAGATAATAAAAAGTAAGATCTCTAGTGGTAATATTTCCGGGATTCTTAGCCAGATATTTTAAAAACGGAGTAAGCAGAAGTCCTATTACCGCAACAACTATGGCTATGGTATGATAAGCCTTGCGGTACATCTGCATATATGACTTTACTTTTTCAGTATCGTGCCTTGCTATTGGAGCATAGAGACTGAAATTAAGAGCAGTTCCTATACCAAGTTCAGCCATTGACAGAAGTGATAGGATATTGCTATAGAGTGCGTTTACGCCAAGAAGTGTTTCGGCGAGTCTCTGAATAAAAATAGTGCGCAGAATGAATGACATCAGCGCAGTTGCCAGTTGACCTACATATCCAAATGTTATGTTTTTGGCAGCGAGCTTTGTTCTGCCCATAAATTGACCTCCGGAGCTTTTTTAACTATCATGTTATTATATCATCTTAAGGAGAATTTTTAGAAATGAAAGAAAAAAATGTAAATCTGAACGGTAAAACAGTGCTTATAACCGGTGCTGCCGGATTTATCGGCTCACATCTTGCAGCACGTCTGTTTGGTGAATTTAAGGATATAAAGGTTGTAGGCTTTGACAATGTTAACGACTATTATGATGTCAGATTAAAAGAGGAGAGACTTGAAAAGCTGTCTGCATATGAGAATTTCATATTTGTAAAAGGTGATATTTCAGATAAGGCAGCAGTCGATGAGGTTTTTGCAAAATATAAGCCTGCAGTTGTTGTAAACCTTGCTGCACAGGCTGGTGTACGCTATTCTATCGAGAATCCCGGAGCTTATATTGAAGCTAATGTGATCGGTTTCTATAACATTCTTGAAGCCTGCAGACACTCTGATCCCAAGGTAGAGCATCTTGTATATGCTTCCAGTTCAAGCGTTTACGGTGGTAATACAAAGCTTCCTTTCAGCACAAAGGATCAGGTGGATCATCCTCTTTCACTTTATGCTGCAACCAAGAAATCCAATGAGCTCTTTGCATATTCCTACAGTAACCTGTATGGAATGGCAACCACAGGTCTTAGATTCTTCACTGTTTACGGACCTATGGGAAGACCGGATATGGCGCTTTTCCTGTTTGCTGATAAGCTCCTTCGCGGTGAGACTATTCAGATCTTTAACTATGGTAACTGCAAGAGAGACTTCACATATGTTGATGATATAGTTACAGGTGTTGTCAATGTTATGCAGAGCACTCCCGACGAGGATGAGAAGGGTAACAGATACAAGGTTTACAACATCGGTAATCACAACCCTGAGAACCTTATGGATTTCGTTGATATTCTTCAGAAGGAACTGGTTGCTCACGGAGTACTTCCGGAGGACTTTGACTTTGAGGCACACAGAGAGCTCTTACCTATGCAGCCAGGTGACGTGGAGGCTACATTTGCCGATGTGGATGACCTTATGAGAGACTTTGACTTTAAGCCTGATACAGATTTAAGAGACGGTATCAGAAACTTCGTTGACTGGTATGCAGGATACGTTAAGCGCAGGGATAATAAATAATGGACAAAATTATGCAAAGCCGTATGGATCGCGGCTTCTTCAAACATCAGGAAGAATATGAGAAAAAGGCTCTGGAGGTTCTTCGCTCCGGCTGGTATATCCTTGGCAAAGAGGTAGAAAACTTTGAAAATGAGTTTGCAGCCTTTGTGGGGACAAAGTACAGTGTAGGTCTTGCAAGCGGGCTGGATGCTCTGTGGCTTGCTTTCAGAGTTCTGGGGATCGGTAAAGGTGATGAGGTTATAGTTCAGGGTAACACCTATATAGCCAGCGTTATGGGCATTACTATAAATGATGCAACCCCTGTTTTTGTTGAGCCTGATGAATATTACCAGATTGATACCTCAAAGATTGAGGAGAAAATCACAGACAGGACCAAGGCTATTCTTGTTGTACATCTCTATGGACAGGCAGCGGGGATGGACAAGGTTTTGGAGCTGTGCAAAAAATACAATTTAAAGCTGGTGGAAGATTGCGCTCAGTCTCACGGTGCCTGCTTTAACGGGAAAATGACAGGAAGCTTTGGGGATATAGGATGTTTTTCTTTTTATCCTTCAAAGAATATGGGAGCATTCGGTGATGCAGGTGCTATCACTACAAATGATGCTGAGCTTGCAAGACTTATGAAGATCTACCGCAATTACGGAAGTGAGAAGCGTTATTACAACATGGTAGTAGGCGCTAACTCCAGACTCGATGAGATGCAGGCAGGCCTATTAAGAGTAAGACTCAAATATATTGAAGAGATAAACAATGAGAGGGCTGCCATCGCAAAAAGATATGACGAGGGTATTACCAATCAGATCGTTATAAAGCCTGCTGTTGCAGAAGGTGCCACAAGCGTATGGCATCAGTATGTGGTAAGGATAGCCGGAAGGCGTGATGAGTTTATGCAGTATCTTGCCGATAACAATGTGACTACCATTATCCATTATCCGATACCGCCGCATCTTTCCGAGGCATACAGATATCTCGGAATAGGAGAGGGTGCATTGCCGATAACCGAGAAGTATGCTAATGAGGTTCTCTCACTTCCGATATATACCGGGATGAAAGAGGATGAGCAGACTTATGTTATTGACCTGATAAATTCATTCAAATAAATCCTTATCGGAGCGACAAATGGAAAAAAAGATTAAGCTTAAAACCCTGAGAATAGTACTATTTTTAATAAATATTCTTTCTTTACTTCCGATATTGTACGTGTCAATGTATGGCGTACCGTCAGCGGATGATTTTAGCATGACGAATGAAGTCCATGATGCCTTTTTGTCATCGGGAGGGTTTTATGCTGTTGTTAAAGCAATATACATGTCCATATGGTATTACAATAACTGGACAGGTGTATATTTCAGCAACTTTATGACTGTTTTGGCTCCGCATGTTTTTGGAGAAAAATTCTATTTTCTTGGAACCTGGATCGTGCTTTTTATGTTCACTGTGGGGCTTTGGTATTTCCTAAGACAGCTCCTTATGGGAATCCTCAGAGTGGAGAAGCACCTTACAGGCTGCATTATCAGTATTATCTATTTTATTCTGATCCAGTGTTTACCTGAAGGCTCTGCCAGAGTGGAGAGCCTTTTCTGGTACAGCGGGGCTGTCAACTATTTGTTTATGTTTGGTCTCGCTCTTCTGTGGCTGGGATTCATTCTAAAGATTTCCGGTGTATTATCATTTAAAGGATATAAGATTTCTGCTCTTTCGGTAATCGGATTTTTACTGGGCGGCGCCAATTATATGACTGCACTTAGCCTTGGGATAATATCTGCATGTATCCTATTGATAGCTCTTATAACATACTTCACGGAAAAGGCACCTATTGAAAAGCAGATAGAATACAGAAAACATCTTTTGGTAAGGGTGGCTGAAAAACTGACAGAGCTTAAAGTTTGTGTCATCCCATCATCATTCATGCTTTTGGGTCTTTTTCTTTCAATGATCGCTCCCGGTAATCATAAGAGATCTGCTGAGGCTGCTTTTAATCCCATAAAAGCAATACTTATGGCAATATACTACACAGTGGATGCAATGCTTGGAAAATGGCTGACCTGGCCTGTTGTGATACTGATAGCATTTCTTGTACCGTTTTTGTGGAAGGCTACAGGAAGAATAAAGCGTTTTTACGGATTTGATCATCCGGTATTGTTTATTTCCTTTTCATTCCTGCTCACAGCGGCAAGCATTACGCCGCCGATATATGCCACAGGAAGTATAGAAGCAGGAAGAATCCAGGCTCTGTTTTATATGCAGGGAATGCTTTTACTGATATTATCCATAGGCTACATGTGTGGCTGGATAAGATATGTTATAAAGCCGGCTAAGCTTATAGATACGGATGATATTGAAAAAAGAAAGCCAAAGGATTTTCTTGAGGATGCATTCCTTGGACAGTATGCATCTAAGGTTGTCCTGGTTGTAGCAGCGGCATTTATTGTATGTACTTCCCTGGCAGTAAGACCTGAGCCTGCGATACTTACGTCATCAGAAGCGATAGCGGATATTCGAGGTGGAGCAAAGATTTATAAACAGGAATTTGAGGAGAGACTAAATCTCTTACTGGATGAGAAAACTGAAAAGGTTGAACTTTCATCATATTCCGTAAGACCGGGCCTATTATTCTTTTCAGATATAACTACAGATGAGAAGGACTGGCTTAACAAGTCACTGGCTGAATATTATCATAAGAAAAGTGTGGTTCTTAAATAACAGGAGCCACTTAAGGGGGAGGATTTTTGAAAACTGAAGGAACAAATAAAAAGGAACTCAATAATTCCGGTATAACCGGTTTTGATAAATGGATAATTGATATAGTTACGAACAATCTGGAGAAGATTGCAATATTTGCAATTGTCCTTATAGCAGTTTTGATCAGGATGAAGCTTATACCTGAGACAGAGCTTTCCCCGGATTATAAGAGCTATTATCTGCCCTGGGTAGAGGCTTACAGAGAGTATGGTCTCATAGGAGGCCTTTCAAAGGACATTGGTGATTATTATGTTCCCTTTAATGTCATGTATGCCATATGCTCACTTTTTCCCTGTGAGCCATATATTCCGATCGCTCTGTTTTCCCTTGCGGCTGAGCTTGTCAGCGCGTTCTTCATAAGAAAAATGCTCCTTCTCATTTTTGATGAGAGAGGTGTCGAGAGAAGGATTGCCGTAAGAATCAGTGATTTTTCAGCTGCCCTTACCCTGCTTCTTCCCTTTGTTATCTGGAACGGAGCGTTGTGGAAACAGTGTGATGCAATTTACGTAGTATTTCTTGTAATAGCTTTGTATTATGTACTTAAGGACAATTACACGAAAGCTTTCATTTTCCTTGCGATTTCATTTAGCTTTAAGCTTCAGGCGGTGTTCTTTCTGCCTCTTTTTCTGGTACTCTATTTTGTAAAAAAGAGATACAGTATTTTTAATTTCCTATGGATTCCTGTTATGTATCTGATAATGGGGCTTCCCTGTGTTTTGAGCAGAAGAGGGCTTAGAGCCACATATCTGGCATATCTTTTCCAGACTCAGGAAGTGGCAACTGAAGGATACGGCATGGTGTCCTATTATCCTAATTTTTATAATTTCGGGCTGGATGCCTTTGATGAGATACTAACGCTGCCGGCAGTTCTTATGACGGTTGCGGTGCTTGGAGTATTTGCGGTATATGCTATTCGCCATGCTTCTTTTTTGGATAAAAAGGAAAATGTATTATACTTTGGCCTGTTTATGGCTTGGAGCTGCTGCATGTTTTTACCGGGGATGCACGAGAGATATGATTATGCAATCGTCCTTCTCATGACAGCATTTTGCCTTGGGGTTAAAAGAGAGAAATTGTGGATTGCAGCCATCATGAATATTAATTCCATGCTTGTGTATATAATGGTGCTCTTTAAGGAGGAAGTGTTCTCTATAACAATTCTGTCAGCTATTGCAGTAGTCCTTTATGCCATTACTGCCTTTGATATTGTAAAGAGGATTGGAGCTGGATCCCATGAATAAGCATCTTCGAAGACTTTCAATGATCTTTTTTATTCCATTTACTTTATTGAATGCAGTGATACTTCTTTCAGGGACCTTTACCACTGTGTATTATGATGTGGGGCAGGAGGCGGATCTTCCCAGATTTGGGACGCAAGATTATTCGGAATTACTGGTAGGAATTCTTGCATTTGCACTCATGGCTCTACTGGCAGTTAAAATTGTAAAAAAGCGCATGCTGCCACTTGCACTTATACTTGAAGCAGTTGTCTGTCTTATTATCATTTTTTCATCAAAAGCCGTGGCAGTAACAGACGGACTTATGCTGGATAATGTCATCAATGAATTCAATGCAGGGGATTACCATAGCCTAAGTAAAGGCGGCTACATGTTTATATATCCCTTTCAGCTGGGATATGTGGCTATCGGGCAGATAATAGGTAACCTGTTCGGACCCGGCAATTATACAGTATTTCAGCTGATAAATATGATAGCGATACTGTTTACGGTGTACCTTCTTCACCTGATAACCCGGGAGCTGTTTGAAAACGACGAGGTCTGTGCGATATTTGATGTACTTTCTCTGTTCATGTTTTTCTTTTTTACCTATGTGACCTTTGTATACAACGATGTCTGGTCTGTGACGCCGGGAGTTGCTGCTATTTATTTTGAAATCCGCTATTTAAAGGGAAAAGCGGTCAAAGATGAGATACTTGCAGCACTGTTTTTAGGTCTTGGATGTTTTTTGAAAACAAATCTGTATATAGCTTTAATTGCCATGGTGATCCTGCTGATTGTGCATTTTGTGCAGGTGATTCTTGATAATGAAGAGCAAAAGATGAGGACGGTTTTCTTTAATCTTGTATTCTGTATTATTCTATGCATCATGGCTATATATCCGCTTAAGCTTTTAGGGAATGTATATGCTGCAAAGGCAGACCTTGAGGCGTATCCGGAGGGCGTACCGAGCTCAACCTATTTTGCCATGGCTATGCAGGAGGGTGAAGGAGAGTGGGGCTGGTACAACGGCTTTAACAGAAATACCTATGATGAATGTGATTATGACAGAGAGCTTACTGATGAAAAAGCAAAGCTTGCCATAGCTGAAAGAATTGCTGAGTTTAAGGAAAGACCGCTTCATGCGGCGAGATTTTATGCAAGAAAATTCTTAAGTCAGTGGGCGGATCCTACATTTGTATCTGTCAGAAATTTTGAGTTGTCGATGAGACATTCAGATTCTACATCTTCGTTTGCAAGGTCAATGGTAGATGGGATATGGTCGAAGATTTTTCAGGGAATAATGGATGTGGCCCACTTTATTGTGTATTTTGGAGTGGTGGTTTATTGCATATTAACCTTGAAGAAAAAGAGCTTTACACTTTGGCAGGCGCTGCCGATACTGTTTGTTTTTGGGGGAATGCTTTTCCATGAAATATGGGAAGGTTCGTCCAGATATATAATAAGATATTATCTGATGCTCCTTCCCTTTGCAGCTTACGGTCTTTTTGAAATTACAAAAAAATCACCAAAATAGTTTATACTTAGTGCCTCGGGATCATAACCCGGGGCATTTTTTATTGTATCAACCTGAGTCTTATGAAGGATAAAAGTATTACCTTCATCCAGATAAGAGACTACATTCTCCGCAAAGTCTTCCGGCAGTCCAAATCTGAAATTGGTAAAGGAATCTGCAATGCGAAATTCTGCAGTCGGATCCTTGTAATGGACTGTCTTGATAAAATCGGTGGGCGACGTTTTGGTGTAATAAAGTGCTATCATAAATGGGGCAGATACGTGTTCGTAGGTTGAGTAGATAATTGAATCATCCTTAGTTATATTATCTGCATAGGCACAGGCTTCTCCGTATCCGGGCATGTAGGCATCTCTGCTTAGATGATTAAAGTCAGTAAAGTAAGTCCTGCTGAATAAAATTGCGCTAATAAGAAAAACAGCGGGAGCAATTGCTTTTCCAAATATGGCAAGATAATGAATAAATTTGTTTGGTGTGTTTTTTTCAAGAGTGACAAATTCATTAACTATAAAAATGTATCCACGCGCCAGATAGTAAATCACTGGAATAAAGATCATCACCATTCTTGTTATATCTTCTTCAACGAATAAACCAAAGATAAATGAAGGGATGAAAAGGCTTGCAATTACCTGATCAATAAATTCACCATTTCTTAATCTGAGTATACTTAAAAACATTCCAAGTAGTGTAACAGGGAATGTAAAAGCCAGAAGCGGAGGAAATCCCGGGATATAATTAAGAATCTGTTCTGCGGAGGAACCGATTGACAGATTTTTAATTATAACCAGAAGGTTCTGCAGCACTGACAATAGCATCCCTGAACCGGAAACAAATATGCTCCTTTTGGCTGTGAATTTTGTTATTGTAAACAGAGGCGTTGTAATCTGCGGAAGATTAAGTGCATTGACCACGTAAAAAATCAGCAGAGGCGAAGAAAAAATAAGGAATACCACAACGCCTGTTGTTACCTGAAGTCTGGTCATGCGATGTCTTCTTGTAAATATTACGCACATGATAACCAGATGGACAGGAATGATGATTGTAGCTGCGCCATAGCTGTAAAGCGTAAGTGAATAGAATAAGGCGGAAAAAGCAAAAAGCAGAGTTGCCTGCGTATCAGAAGCGCTTAGGGATTGACGTTTTTTCCTGTCTTTACGCTTAAATAATGTTCCAATGTTCTCGAAGGAGGTAGCTTCTTTTTGCGCTTTGCCTCCGAGAATGAAAAGAAAGAGAGCAGTAAGTACAAAAAACGGTGCGGTATTGCTGTCAAGGCTCCATCTTGAGAGCATGATATGCCATGGACTAAGGGAAATTATGCACAGATACACAATTGGGAGCCACAGATATTCACCTGATATATACTGAAGAGTAAGCCTTTCACTACTGTCGGAAAATGATTCACTGCTGAGTTTTTTTATAAGGAAAAATGAAATAATAAGTGTAGCTACGCCAAGAACAGCCGGCAAAGCCCTTAGAGTCACGGGGCTTGAACCAAACAGAAAGGTTGTGATGGCGTTAATATAGATCATAAGCGGGCTTCCGCCACCTGAACCGTAAGTGATCGGATAAACAGGATATCTGTTGCCGTCACGGTCAATTCCGAAAACAGAAAGGATGTAAGCCTCATAGCCTATGGATGCTTCGTCCTGATGAAGACCCAAAGGAATCTGTGTGAGCTTATAAATTCGGAGTGCAGTACCAATAATAATAAGGGCTGCAGGTAAAAAAAACGTATATATTTTATTGAAGGTGACATTTGATAGATTTATCTGGGAAAATGAGTCACGGTCATTTTTACTATACAGATACAAAGCTAAAGCAATGATCCCAAAATAGATAATGAGTGATACCGCATTTAAAGTTAGCATAAACTATTTTCCGCCTTGTAGATTGCAATTATTGTTCGAATGTTGATGACTTCTTGAATTTCCTCAGGTATTCAGAAAGCCATACTTGTGTATTAATTATAGGAAACGTACAGATAAGAGTCAAACGCTAAGTTGAAAAAAAGCCCTGCTATTGATATAATTATAAACTGTTCATTCAGCTCTGCGCACTTGCTGCGCTGAGCGTGAGGATGTTTAAAGCTTTGAATATTGGATTTGCCCCTTGCCGAAGGCAATTGGAATGGGCAAATCCCGTTGCTGTGAGCACCATAAGGTGCGAGCAGTAACTATAATTATAAACTGTTCATTCAGCTCTGCGCACTTGCTGCGAGCACCATAAGGCGTGAGCAGTATATATAGTAAGCACTCTTGTAGATTTTTAGTTTGGAGGAAATGAAATGCCAATCAAGGTTAACAGTTTTATGGGGAAATTTGGCTGGTTTGCAAGAAAGCATTTTCCTATGCTTGCCAGTGAAGCCTATTTAAAGCTTCAGTTTGCCACAAGACATAAACAGCAACAGGATTATATAGATTATTTTATGAATGCCAAGGAAGTTCCGATGCCCAATGTGGTTAACATCGAGACAATAAACAGATGTAATTCTACCTGCGCATTCTGTACAGCAAATGTACATGCTGAGAGAAGACCTCTTTGCAAGATAGATGATGAGCTTTATAAGAGCATTATCGATCAGCTTGCTGACTGGGGATACAAGGGACACCTCACATTGTATGGTAATAATGAGCCCTGGCTTGATACCAAGATAGTTGAACGCCATAAGTACGCGAGGGAGAAGCTTCCTGAGAGCTTCATCTTCATGAGTACTAACGGACTTATCCTTAATATTGATAAGGTTAAGCAGATTCAGCCCTATATAAATCAGCTTATTATCAATAACTATAGTATGGAGTTCAAGCTTCATAAGAACATTCAGGAGATTTATGAGTATGTTAAGGCTCATCCTGATGAGTTCAAGGATCTTGATATAGAGATTCAGATGAGATATCTGGAGGAAGTGCTCACAAACAGAGCCGGTTCAGCACCTAACAAGCAGGCTACCGAGAAGGTTATCAAGGAGACTTGTCTTCTTCCTTTCACTGATATGTGGATAATGCCTAACGGAAAGCTTGGACTTTGCTGCTGTGATAACTTCGAGGTTACTAATTATGCTGACCTTGCTACAACAAGTCTTAAGGATGGATGGGCATCTGAGGAGTTTATGGCTGTAAGAAGGAAGATTGCTTCCGGAAGACAGAATGAGCCCTTCTGTAAGCATTGTGACTTTATTGATGCAGGATTCCGTATGACGATCGTAAAGGCCATTCTTGAGGGAAGAGATCCCAATAAGCTCGGCGGACATGAGAGAATGGGAATTTTCAAGAAGGAAGACTAATCGTAGCTTTATGTCAGCCTTATCAGGATATGCACATATAGAGGTGAAGTTGTGAAAGGCATAACAGGGAAAATAGCATCCGGATGGTACATCTGGCTTATAGGCATTTTTATCACTGCTGTTTTTGCTATGTATATGATAGTCGGTGAGAACAGTTACATAGCAGTGCCGGACAATTTGGATCTATTTGTTGCACAATATCAAATGATGAAAAATACAGGGACATTCTGGGCTCACGGCGCGGATGTCCCGTTTCTTAATGGTATCAGCAGGGATAATCTTCCCGGAGAATTTTATCTGTACAGTATTCTGTACATGATTTTTCCGGCATATATCGCTTATGTTCTGGGATATATTCTGAAGATTGTTATAGCGCTTGTTTCCTGCCTGCTGCTGTTTAAGGATTTCTTTCCGGATGAGAAGCCGGGAGATGTTGCTTATTTAAGTGCTTTTGCATATGGAATTCTCAATCTTTTTCCAGCCTTTGGAATACCTTTTGCTTCCATTCCCCTTGTTATATATCTTCTTAGAAGGATATACAGAATTGGATTAAAGAGGGAGGTTGTAAAGTACTATATACTCTTATTTCTGTATCCGGTTGTATCTTATTTTTCGTATTTTGGAATGTTTATTCTGGGGTACCTGGTTCTTGCAATTATCTGGAGACTGATAAGTGATAAAAAGCTTTCTCTTTCCTTATGTATTTCTCTTATAGTTTTATCTGCAGGATTTGTGATTTTTGAGTACAGACTTTTTGGAACCATGCTGCTTTCGGATGAAATAACGATAAGAAGTTCTATGAAAGATGCTTCCATGGGAATTTCTGAGATTATAGGTGAGAGCTTTTCTGTGTTTAAAAATGGAATGATGCATGCTGATGATGCACATTCATATTTTGTATTCCCGGTGTGTATGATATATCTGGTCTTTTTAAATGCCGGATATGTGATAAAAAGGGATTTTAAAGGAATTGTTCACGATATTTACAATTTCTTTTTTGTGCTTTTGATTTTTAACAGCGCTGTATATGGAATTTATTACAGCGAGGCAGTAAGAGATTTTGTTGCGTTGGTATTACCGCCGCTTACAGGTTGGCAGTTTAACAGGACGATTTTCTTTAGCCCGTTTCTGTGGTACGGAATGTTTTTCATAGTATGCAGGAGAATGGCTAAAAGAAGTAATGTACTGCTAAGGATATCCGCAAGAGTCCTGCCTGTTATAGCTGTATTTGTGATACTGCTCTTTTCCGGGCATTATAATGATCTGTATGATACTGCTTACGGAACGGCATATCGTTTAAAGACAGGACATGAAGTGGACAGGCTCAGTTACAGAGAGTTTTATTCCACAGAGCTTTTTGATAAAATTAAAAGCGATCTTGGCTATGAAGAGGATGAGTGGGCAGTGGCCTTTGGAATGCATCCCGCCGTGCTGGAATACAACGGAATATCGACACTTGACGGTTATCTTGGATTTTATTCTCAGGATTACAAGGAGAAGTTCAGAAGAGTCATAGCGCCAGCCCTTGATAGAAAGGAAAACACCAGAATCTATTTTGATGACTGGGGAGCAAGGTGTTATCTGTATTCCGGAACTGATGATTCGATAGTTATGCCTACAAAAAGTATGGCAGGTGTTACTGATACCAATCTGTATGCAGACACAGAGGCTCTGAGGGAGCTTTCATGCAAATATATTTTTTCCAGGATTGAACTTGGAAATGCAAAGGAAAAAGGGCTTTTATCTGTAGGAACATATGAGGATGAATCATCTCCGATGACTATATATGTCTACAGGCTGGATTAATAAAGTCTGTAGTTATAAAGCCTGTGAAAAACGGAAAATCTTCCGGGGGCTAATATTTTAGCTCAAATATCATAATGAGAGGTTAGAAATGGATAAAATAGCGGTACTTATTCCCTGCTACAATGAGGAGCAGACCATTGAAAAAGTAATAAAGGATTCAAGGGCGGCTCTTCCTGATGCGGTTATATATGTTTATGATAATAATTCATCTGACCGCACATCAGAAATAGCAGAGGCAAATGGTGCAATCGTCCGCCATGAATATGTTCAGGGAAAAGGCAACGTAATAAGAAGAATGTTTCGTGAAATTGATGCAGAGTGCTATGTAATGGTTGATGGAGACGATACCTATCCTATGGAGTCGGCACCTGGCATGTGCGAGCTGGTACTTAAGAAAAATGCTGATATGGTTGTAGGTGACAGACTTTCATCAACATATTTTACTGAGAATAAAAGGCCTTTTCACAATTTTGGTAACAGTCTTGTAAGGGGTAGCATCAACAGGCTTTTTGATTGTGACATAAGAGATGTAATGACAGGATTCAGGGCATTCAGCTACGAATTTGCAAAAACATTTCCTGTATTATCAACCGGGTTTGAAATTGAGACAGAGATGACAATTCATGCTGTAAATAATCATATGCAGATTGAGAATTACATCATAGAATTCAGGGACAGACCGGAAGGCTCTGAGTCAAAGCTTAATACCTACTCTGACGGAATGAGAGTGCTTATGACCATAGCAAGACTTTACAGAGACTATAAGCCTATGGGATTTTTCTCAATAATCTCTCTTGTTCTTGCGATTGTATCAATTGTATTTTTTGTGCCGATTTTTGCATCATATCTTCAGACGGGGCTTGTTGAGAGATTTCCGACACTTATTGTCTGTGGTTTTGTGATGCTTGCTGCGATTTTCGCATTTTTCGCAGGAATGATACTGCATAATCTTACAATAAATCACAGGAGAGAATTCGAGATGAGGCTTATAAGCCTGAATGCGGATAAGAGGAGATTGCTGGAAAAGGAAAGTTAAGATTATATTAACTTTTTGTGTTTTTTTGATGATAGGGAGTTTCTGGTGTTAAAATGTCATTGTACTTTTGTGATTTGTTAATGACATGAGGAGCTATTATGAAAAAAAGATTTGTTATGGGACTGACTGCTTTAATGCTTACCGTCTCAATAGCCGGCTGCGGTGATCCGTCTAAGCTGACTTCAAAAAATGTAAATGAACCGGTTGTGGAAGAAGAGATAACCGGGGAGACTTCGGAGGAAGCCGTGTCTGATGGCGTAAGTCAGGGGCAGGCGACTGGTTCGGAGCAGAATGCAGAAGGTGATGACGCTGAAGCTTCTACAGCAGAAGCAGCTGAAAAGCCTATGGCAGTAACGTCGGATGGAGTGGCATTTGATCCTGAGGAGATAGTTGAGCCTGCGCTTCCTGCGGCTGAAGTACAGCAGGCAGAGGCGGTAACTGCTGATGTACCCGCCACCGATACCACTGAAACAGAACAGACCGTGGCTGAGACTCCCGTAGAAGACCCTGCAGCTACTCCTGCAGAAGAACCCAAAAAGGATAAGTATTATGACATAGTCTTTATTGGTGACAGCCAGTTTGACAATGCCAGAGGAACGGCATCTGATATACCCTCTTATACCTGTTCGCTTCTTGGGAAAAAGGTTAAGTTCTATAACCTGGCAATAGGAGGAACGGCAGCATCTCTTTCAAGAGACATGGGCCTTGAACTTGATACATTTAGTGATTCATGTTTTATAGGAATCAGCTATGCCCTTGCAGGTAAGATAAACGCTTCTTTCCTTGATCAGTATCCTGCGGGTGAGGAGCTTAAAAGGGTTGATCCCGAAAAGGTGGATCTGTATGTTATTGAGTATGGAGCAAATGACTATATAAACGGAAAAGATTTGTATAATTCCAATTATGTAGATTATCATTCATATAGCGGAGCTCTTTCAGAGGGAATAAATACACTTAAGACCATAAGCCCCAAGGCGCAGTTTATTCTCTGCGGACCATCATATTGTGTATGGTACAACTCAGACGGATATCTTATTGGAGACAGTTATACCGTAAGTAAAGGAATTGGTACGCTTTCAGAGTATTCAAATACTGCCAGCAACCTTGCCAGTGATATGGGCATAGACTTTATGGATTCCATGTATGCGTCACAGTTTGACCTTAAGATGGAAACTATAGATGATTATCTTGTAGACGGTCTTCATTACAACGAAAAAGGAAGACAGATTTACGCAGCGGTCCTTGCTCACAGAATTCAGAAGCTGAGAGGGCTTGATGACAGTGAAATGCCTTATATCGAAATAAATAATTTTGATTTCTGGGCATACAGTGACAGCATCAAGAAAAAATAATAAATTGCAACCAAAAGAATGTCGCACCGCGACATTCTTTTTTTTTAGGTCTTATTTTGCTATACTAAACCTTAATATTATCTAACAAAGAGGACGAATAATGCAGCTTATATCTTTGCAGTTTTTAATCTTTTTGCCAGTTATGGCGTTTATCTATTTTTTAATCCCGGCGAAGCTACGGTATTTATGGCTTTTTCTGATGAGCTGGGCTTTTTACCTTTCACTCGATCTTAAAGGCTTTCCGATGCTTCTTTTCACATCCCTGTCCACCTATATTGGGGCAAGGGTCATGGAGAAGCAGGAAGGGAATAAGAAAAAAGCTATTCTTGCATGTGTGATAGGTGCAAATCTTCTGATCCTTGCTCTTTCAAAATATGCGGGTATCTCAATTCTGTCAGCAGTCGGTATGTCATTTTTTATGTTCATGGCAATCGGCTATATGGTGGATGTTTACCGCGGGAATATTTATGCGGAGAAGAATTTTTTCATACTCTCACTATTTGTATCCTTCTTCCCACAGGTTACGTCAGGACCTATAGAACGTGCGGGACATATGTTCAGACAGTTCAGGGAACCTCATGATTTTAGCTATGACAAAATGAGAGATGGCCTTTTACAGATGATGTGGGGCTATTTTATGAAAATGATAATAGCCGACAGATGTGCGATACTTGTATCTGCTATTTATGCAGATCCTGTGAAGTACGCGGGAACAGCTACACTGGTGGCATCAATTCTTTATACCTTTGAGATATACTGTGACTTTGGCGGATACAGTAATATTGCCATAGGCTGCGCCAAGGTGCTGGGCTTTGATCTGATGAAGAATTTCGATGCTCCTTATTTATCAGGTAATGTCCAGGAATTCTGGAGACGCTGGCATATTTCACTCTCCTCCTGGTTTAAGGATTATCTGTATATTCCCCTTGGCGGCAATAGAAAGGGAACTGTTAGAAAATATATAAATATTTTGATTGTGTTTATTTTAAGTGGGCTGTGGCATGGCGCCAACTACACTTTTGCAATCTGGGGATTATTGCATGGCCTGTATCAGGTAATAGGTCATATCCTGATGCCTGCAAGAGAAAAGCTATGTGCTGCTTTTAAGGTTGAAACGACCAGCTTTTCCCATAGAGTTTTAAAAATCCTGATAACCTTTATGCTGGTAAATCTCGCATGGATATTCTTCAGGGTTCAGGATTTTGGTTCTGCTGTTTATATGGTGACACATATTCTAAAGCCTGAGCCATGGTTTATTACAAAGGGAACCCTTTATAACCTTGGACTTGACAGAACCAATGTGCTTTTGCTGTTTTCATCCATAGCTTTGCTTATAGGAGTAGATATAGCTAACAAGAAGGGCATTGTGATTTCGGAAAAAATTAAAAATCAGGGAATCTGGCTCAGATGGCTCATCTATATCGCTGCGGTTACATTTATTGTGACTTGTGGTATATGGGGACCCGGATATGATGCAGCAGGATTTATTTATCAGAACTTTTAAGGAATTATTATAATGAAGAGAAAACTGATTCTTACACTTAAAACAATATTATTTCTTATACTTCTTGGCGGTGTTTTGTGTACAGTAATGCTTGTTACCGAGAGAAAAACCAGCTATATGAAGAATAAGGACTTTTTTGAGGAAGCAAAAAAAGATCATCTTGATGTTTTGTTTTTGGGATCTTCCCATGTGATAAACGGTATAAATCCCATTGATCTGTATGAGGATTACGGAATCACATCCTACAATCTGGGTGGTCACGGCAGCCTTCTGAAGGAAAGCTATTGGCAGCTCATAAGGGCTCTTGATTACTGTAAGCCGGATTATGTAGTCGTGGATTGCTTTATGATGGACAGGAACTACGATTATATTGATGAAATGTATGAGGAGACTCCCGAAGAGTTCAGGCAGGCAGCTATCAGCCAGCTTCACCTCAATATGGATGCGTATCCTTTGAGTAAGCTCAAGATTGCAGCTGTTAAGGACCTCGTTCATGATCCTGATATACAAAAACAGTATCTTTTTGATTTTATGGTATATCACAACAGATGGAACGAGCTTGAGCAGAAGGACTTCCAGAGACTTACAGGTACTTCAGAATACAATATGTTAATGGGAGCAGAGATGAAGCATGAGCTTGAGGGAAGCATATCTTACGATTATGAATATGATACAGCTGCAAGACTTCCGGAGCATACCGTTTGTGAAGAATACCTTATGAAAATCATTGATGAATGTCAAAGAGACGGTATAGGAATACTTGTTACATATCTTCCGTTTGCAGCTGAGCCTCAGGATATTCAGTCTGCCAATTCTGCGGGAGACATTGCAGCGCAGTATGGAGTTCCGTATATAAATATGCTTCAGATGGAGGATATTATCGACCCCAAAGCGGATTTAAGTGATCCCGGGCACTTGTCCTCTACCGGAGCAAAGAAGGTTACAGATTGCATAGGAAAATGGCTTTCTGAGAACACTGATCTTAAGGATCACAGAGGTGATGCAGAGTTTTCTAAGTGGGATGAACTCAGCGCAGGATATGATAAAGAAGTCAGAGATAGGGAAATAAGCTACAGACTTCTCACTACTCAGCTTAATATGCTCACATTGGGAGATGTAAGTGCTGCGCTCTATCTTACAGAGGATTCACCTGCACTTCAGGATCCATGGTTCAGACATTTGGTTTCAAATCTGACAGGTACAGATAAGATTGAAGAGGCCGGAAGAGATCATCAGCAATATTTCCTTCTGATGGACAGGGCATCAGGTAATATCTACGAGGCTGTTGGATATGAGCCTGTTGAAAATATGGATACTTCAATGGGGCAAATGACATATATTCCTATTGAGAAAAAATTCAGGTTGTTGTATCTTACATCAGATGAGAATAATAATTTCTTATATGATGATGATCACCTTAAGGATGACGTTCAGCTTATAACATATGATAATAATAGTGGAGAGATGCTTTCTCATATTTATTGTGAATCATCCCACAATTATGAAATAGAAGAGTAATACACAGTTTTGAAAGAGAGGTTCTAATGAAGAAAATTTGCATTGTAGGAATAGCCGGTGGTTCTGCGTCCGGAAAGACAACAATTGTGAACAGAATAAGGGAGCAGTTTGGTGATGATATTGTGGTCATCAGCCATGACTCATATTATAAAGCACACAATGATCTGACCTATGACGAGAGAAGCAGACTCAATTATGATCATCCTTCTTCTTTTGATACAGAGCTTCTTATAAGAGATGTGATGAAGCTTAAAAATGGCGAAGAGATTGATGTACCGGTATATGATTATGCAATCCATAACAGATCCGATCAGACAGTGCATGTGATTCCAAAGCCGGTAATCATTCTTGAGGGCATTCTGATACTTGAGAACAAACAGCTTAGAGACCTTATGGATGTAAAGGTTTTTGTTGATACAGATGCTGATGAGAGACTTATGAGACGTATTCGCAGAGATACTATCGAGCGTGCAAGAAGCGTTTCGTCAGTACTTACCCAGTATTCTGAGACTGTAAAACCTATGCATGAGCAGTTTGTTGAACCCAGTAAAAAATATGCTGACCTTATAATTCCGAGGGGCGGCGAGAATCTCACTGGTATCAATATCTTTACAGAGCACTTAAATGCAATGCTTCGGGAGGAGGTTAACTGATAATGTTGGTACTGTCCGCACTTTCTTTGATATTGTGGCTTTTTATAGTACCTATGGGGATGGGGCTCTTAATTCAGAGGATTCTTCCGCAAACGAAAAAGACAATAGGGATAACCTGTCTTTGCGGATTTCTGATATCCTTTGCTGTATTCGAAGTGATAGGAATCTGGTGCATGATAAAGATTCCTTACGGTGCTTTTCATAAGTGCAGTGTTGCCTTTGCCAGTGTACAGGGCATTCTTGCCATTGCGGGATACGCTGCAAAGATTATGGATATTCAGAGGGATTACGAAAAAAAGGATGTAAATATTTTTTATCTGTTCTTTCCGGGAGATAAGAGAGCAAAACCGGAGGCTATCATAAGCCCCAGAACAGATGTAAGAGTCATGAAATTTCAGTATTCCAGGGAAAGTCTTATATATTGGGCTGTTTTTCTTGTGGTGCTGATTTTTCAGCTTGTAATGGCTGTTGTAATTGCTCCGTTTGACGGTGACGATTCATATTATGTTGTTGAATCGCTCCTTGCGCAGCAGACAGATGTTATGAATACGATTCTTCCTTATACCGGAAGCTCAACATCTCTTGATATACGTCATGCCATGGCGGTATTTCCTCTCTGGATTGCATTTATAGCAAGAATGAGCGGGATTCATGCTACAATCGTATCTCATACCATAATGCCGTTTTTGATCATTCCGCTTGTTTATCTGATCTATCTGGAAATAGGTCGAATTCTTTTTGGTGCAAGGCAGGATATGATTCCTGTGTACATGTTGTTTATTTCGCTTTTTGCCATGTTCGGGAATACTTCGATCTACACGCCGGAGACCTTTTTTATGATGAGAACCTGGCAGGGAAAAGCTATGGTAGCAAACTTTGTTATTCCTTTTATATTCTGGCTGTTTTTATGGCTGTTTGATGATTGCAGGAAGCCGGGATTTTTGTGGAAGGAAGAGACAAAAGGTGGAATAAGGTCGATTCGCAACAGTGCCTGGATACTATTGTTTCTTCTCAATATGGCAGCAGGAATCATGAGTTCCATGGGGATTGTTTTTGGAGCAGGACTTATAGGATTGTTGTCACTTTTACTTCTGATCTACACAAGAGATTTAAAGGTTATTATCAAGGCTGCTTTGTCAGTTATTCCTACAGGCGTATATCTTTTAATATACACATCATTTTGAATTTGAGGAAAATTTATGTATGGAATTTTTATGGAGTGTTGGGTCATTTTTAAATTATACGGAGAGAATGGTTTTCTGATCCCGCTCTTTTTGGTTTCTCTAATATATCTTCTGATCACTGAGAAGGACAACAGGAAAAGACTTGTTATAGCCGTTGCTCCACTGATAGTACTTGTGGGCTTTTTCATACCATACACAAGAATTGCCTATGTGGCAGTTTTAAGTGACGGAGGAGACACCTATTACCGTATATTGTGGCTTCTTCCGATGGGAGTGTGCATATCCTATGCCGGCTGTAAGCTTTTCATAAACCACAAGAGGATAGGACTTCCGGTTGTAAGTGCTCTTATCATTCTTTGCGGAAGTATTGTTTACAAGAATCAGTATATGGTCAAAGCTGAAAATGTTTATCATATACCCCAGGTGGTCATTGATGTCTGCGACGTTATAAGTCCAGGGGAGAATGAGCCGAGAATCAGGGCAGTATTTCCTTCTGAGATGCTTCATTTTGTAAGACAATATGATACAAATATCCTAATGCCTTACGGACGTGATATTATTCATTGGGATTATTACAATGCGGTTCATGAAGTTTTTGAAAAGCCGGAGGAAATTAACGCAAAGGATCTTCTTGAGGCTACGAGACAGGCTCAATGCAGATACATAGTTATGCATGAGGGCAGGAAAATAGATGTACCGCTTGATAAAATGGGTCTTGAACTTGTGGATAATGTCGGCGGTTATAATATTTATGAGGATACCGAAGCGGTTCAGCAATAAGGACTATAGGTTCGGTAAGCATAGAAATGACTTTTAATTCATATTCATTTATTTTTATATTTTTACCTGTATTCCTTCTGGGTATATGGGGAATCCAGAGCTCCTTTTTACAGGATGATAAAAAGGGAACTTTGATGAAATTGTGGCTGATAGTAATGTCAGCCTTTTTCTTCGTGGGATACGGGAGATTCAGTATCCTGATCTTTTCTTTTAGTATTTTATGGAATCTTTTATCCGGACTTGCAATTTTACGAAGCAGGGGCGGTTTTTCTAAATATATTAAAGCTGTTGCAATCGTAGGAGATGTAGCACTTCTTGGTTATTTTAAATATTTAAATGCCGGGGCTATGCCTGTGGCCATAAGCTTCTATACCTTTTCCCAAATCATGTTTATAGCAGAACTTAATAAAGAGGAAGGACTTAATATAATTGATTACCTGTGTTATGTCCTTTTCTTCCCCAAGATTCTCCAGGGACCTATTGCTGATTATGAAAATATCAGGGCAGGAATTTTTGATCTTCATAAGAGAAAACTGAATTCAGATAATATAGCCGAGGGTCTTAGGCTGTTTACTTTGGGACTTGTAAAAAAGGTGCTTTTAGCTGATATTCTTGGGAAAGCTGTGGATTTTGGCTATCAGGGTATAAACACAGCTACGGCGCTGGATGCTCTGGTTATAGCGGTTTCATATTCTTTCCAGCTCTATTTTGATTTTAGTGGTTATTGTGATATGGCAGAGGGAATCTGCAAAATGATCGGAATGGATCTCAGGATAAATTTTGATTCTCCGTACAAGTCAGGAAATATATCAGAATTCTGGGATAGATGGCATATATCCCTCACAAGGTTTTTTACAAAATATATTTACATTCCACTGGGTGGAAGCCGCAGGGGAATAGTGAGAACCTGTATAAATATTATGGTTGTTTTTCTGATAAGCGGAATATGGCATGGAAATGGCTGGGGGTTCGTTCTGTGGGGATGTCTTCATGGTCTTCTTATGGTGCTTACCAGATTATTAAAAGGTGATAAAAAGGCAGGAGAGGCAAAAAAATCTGCAGTAATTGACGGGATAAAAACTTTGCTTACATTTCTTTATGTAACTGCAGCCTGGGTGTTCTTCAGGGCCCCCGGTATTGATTCTGCACTGGCACTTTTGGGAAAAATTATCAATATTGATGCCTGGAGAGGATTTCATATTTCCATAAAACTGGCAGAATGTTTTATGGTTGATGAAATCTGGTATATCTTTAAGGTTACTCCGATACCGCGCTGGGACAAGAGTAATTATATATGTATGTGGATAATAATTATCATCTCTGCACTTATCATAATCAGAGGTGACACTGCCAGAAAAATTGCAAAAAAAAGAAAGGCTCCCATAATTTATGGACTGTTGTTTGTATGGGGAGTATTAAGCCTTGGTGGCGTCAGTACCTTCCTTTATGTGAACTTTTGAAACTGGTATCGTCCAGGAATGCAAAGCATGATTGGTTAACGGCACCGGTTACAGAGTGGTCTTAGTCAGATAAAAGATTTGTTTATAGATGAGGAGAGATTTGTATTGGATAAATCAGGCGGAAAAAAATTTATATTATATTTTTTTGTAACCGTTGCAATAATATTGATTCTTGTATCAGCGTTGGTTGCCTATGTAGATCCGTTTTTTCATTATCATAAACCTTTAAATGGATTTCCATATATAGTGGATAATCAGTTATCTCAAAATCCGGGAATGGCGGTGCATATGGATTATGACAGCTGCATAATAGGTTCATCAATGACAGTCAATTTTCATACGGATGATTTTAATGAGCTGATGGGACTTAATACGCTAAAACTTTCCTACAGCGGAGCGTATCCAAGGGATGATTACAACATCTTAAGCATAGTTTTTGATAAGGACACCTATGCCAGAAAGAATAATGATATGAAAGCGGTCTTTTTGGGGCTGGATATACCTACCCTTACCGCAGAAACGGATGAGATAAAGTATGAACTTCCAATGTATCTTTATGATAAAAATCCGGTAAATGATGTTAAATATCTGTGGAATAAGGATGTTCTTCTGGAATATATATTAAAGCCTGTAATTCAGAGAAAACCCTCCAATATGTCTGAGATTTATGCCAGCTGGTGGACTGAGGATTACTATAACCTTCAGTATGTGATGCACGGATATGAAGCTCCGGAGCCGGTTGATGAAGAGATGGATAAGGAACTTCTGATTCCCAAGACGAAGGAAAATCTGGAGGTCAATATTCTTCCATTTGTGAAAGAAAATCCGGACACGGTTTTTTATGTATTTTTCCCGCCATACAGCATTCTTTATTGGAATAATGTTATTACTGAAAATCATCTTGAGGCTACCCTGAATCAATATATGTTTGCGGCGAGAGAGCTTTTGCAGTATGATAATGTGCGTCTATTCTATTTTCAGAATATGGAAGATGTTGTGACAGACTTGAATAATTATGCGGATTATACGCACTATAATCCAAGGATCAATCGCTTTATGACAGAGTGTTTTGCGGATGGATCCTATGAGATAAAAAGTGAGGAAGAATTTGAAACCGAGCTTTCCAAAATGCGAAAGATTATAGAGAATTTCGATTTTGAAGAGCTGTTTTCAAAGGAGTATTAGAGAGGTTTTTATGGCTAATTACAGATCTGATGATAACAGAGGACGTAGAAAAAGACGAAATGACGCTGGAATTCCCGGATGGGTTCATCTGGTTATTCTGGGACTTATTGTTTTACTTATCGGATATGGCGCATTCAGGCTCCTTAAATGGAATAAGGGCAAGACGCTTGAAAAGGTTGAAATTGATGAATCGGAATATGAGGTAGAGCTTCTTGACCAGGTATTTCTTTTACCCTCCGAAAAGAGAGAAGGGCATGAAGACGATGGCAAGGAAACGATACTTGTTCTTGGAAATGATGCGATTACATATGATACTTCCGACGATGGCGTCTGTGCACAGATAGCTGACAGAACCGGAGCGGAAGTGATAAACGCAGGCTTTGCGGGAAGTACAATCGCTCTTTCAAGCCCTGAAGGTGAAGGAGATGCGATGGACAGACTGAGCTTTTTCAATATAGCTAAGTCTATAGCTGGTGATACGAGGACGGATGTTCTTGATGCCACCTGGATTCTCGGTGAGACAGTGATGCAGCAGCATGCACAGAGCCTTGTTGATCTTGATATGAACAAGGTGGACACACTTATCATTTATTATGATGCCACAGATTATATAAAGCTTCGTCCAGGTATGAATCCCGGCGACAAACTGGATCCTATGACTTACATGGGAGCACTTGATTCGGGAATCAGGATGATACAGGAAAAATATCCTTTCATCAGAATTGTGTGCATGTCTTTTACTTTTTGTTATGCCTATGATTCAGATGGGGTTCTGAAAAATGGAGACAGGGTCGATTTTGGAAACGGTAAACTTACTACATATCTGCAGCATATGATAGATACCTGCGGTGATACCGGAGTATCTTTCATAGATAATTATTATGGAACTATCGATGAGGGAAACAGTTCGGAATTCCTTCTTGATAATATTCATGTTAACAAGGATGCAAATAAACATATAGCAGAGCATTTTGCCTCCGCAATATATAAATGAGGTTTTGATGAAGAATAACAGGTTTTTGAGTATTATTTTTTTGCAGGGAGCGGTGCTTATTTATTCACTGACTACAGTTATCAGTAAGCTTGTTTCTGGCTATGATTTTTTGTCAAAAGAATTTGTGATTTTTTATTTGCTTGATTTTGCGGTGCTGGGAATATATGCCATATTGTGGCAGCAGTTATTAAAGAGGTTTGAGCTGTCTATAGCCTATGCAAACAAGGCGATGACGCTTTTATGGTCGCTTCTCTGGAGTGTCGTGCTGTTCCACGAAGGAATAACTTTTGCTAAGATTCTTGGAGTGATCATGGTTATTGCAGGCACCATCATTCTGAATTCTCCTACAGAAAACATGGAAGAGGATACAGATGATATGAAGGGAGGAAGCATATGATTCCCTTCATAGTGCTGATGCTCTTTGGACAACTTTTGGCTTCAGTGTCCCAGATTATGTTAAAACAGAGCTCTCTTAAAGAATATCCCGGTTTTATCAGACAGTATCTTAATGTACTTGTGATAGGCGGATATGGGCTTCTTGTTGTGTCCATGCTGGTGGCTATTATCTGTTATGGACATATGCCTTACATGTATGTGGTGATAATAGAGCCTGTGGGATATATCCTTGTTATGTTTTTAAGCAGAATGATATTCAAAGAGAAGATAACCAAAAACAAGATTTGGGGTATGATACTTATCATGGCAGGTATCCTTGTATTTTATCTGCTTTAATCAGACTGACCTTCAACGAAGGTGGCTTGGAATGACCTGTTGATGGGCATTATAATACTTTCTCTTTTTGCAGCAGGCAGTAAGGCAAGAAATCTTTCTTGCGTGAATATCACATAACGGTTATAATTTTATGAGCTAATTATTTAAAAGTAGTTATATTTATATTATAGGAGTGAAAAATGAGAACTTATCTTGTAACAGGCGGTGCCGGTTTTATCGGTTCAAATTACATTCATTACATGTTTAAAAAATATGATAATGAAATCCGTATCATCAATGTTGATGCACTTACATATGCAGGCAATCTTGAGAATTTAAAGGACGTTCAGGACAGAGATAATTATTCTTTCGTTAAAGCTAATATTTGTGACAGAGATGCTATAAATAAGATTTTTGAAGAAAATGATATCGACAGGGTTGTACATTTTGCAGCTGAGAGTCATGTAGACCGCTCAATTGTTAATCCTGAGATTTTTGTTGAGACCAATGTACTTGGTACAGCAACAATGCTTAATGCAGCTAAGAAGGCATGGGAACTTCCCGATGGAACCTTCAAGGAAGGAAAGAAATTCCTTCACGTAAGTACAGATGAAGTTTACGGATCGCTTCCTGAGGATCCCAATGCTTATTTCTATGAGGATACACCTTATGATCCTCACAGCCCGTACTCAGCTAGTAAGGCAAGCTCAGATATGCTTGTTAAGGCTTATATGGATACATATAAGTTCCCTGCAAACATTACAAACTGCTCAAATAACTATGGCCCTTACCAGTTCCCGGAGAAGCTGATACCTCTCATGATCCACAATGCACTTGAAGGCAAGGCTCTTCCTGTTTATGGAGACGGTAAGAATGTTCGTGACTGGCTCTATGTTGAAGATCATGCCAAGGCAATCGATATGGTTCAGGAGAAGGGCAGACTTTTCGAGACATATAATATCGGTGGACATAATGAGAAACAGAATATCGAGATAGTTCAGACTATTATAGATGTCCTTCGTGAGTCACTTGATGATTCAGATCCCAGAAAAGAGAAGATTACTTACGATCTTATCACTTATGTTGAAGACAGAAAGGGACATGACCGTCGTTATGCTATCGCTCCTGATAAGATCAAGGCTGAGATCGGCTGGGAGCCTGAGACAATGTTTAAAGAAGGTATCCGCAAGACAATCAAGTGGTTCTTTGCCAATGAGGATTGGATGGAGAACGTTACAAGCGGTGACTACCAGAAATATTACGACAGCATGTACAGCAACAAGCTTTAAAACATAAATGATGCGGTTGTATCATTAGTATAACAAGAGAGCTTTGGTAAGCTTTTTTACCGGGCTCTCTGTTGTTGCGTTTTAGGAGACCTCATCGGTAAGGATAATTATCGGTGAAATTATGGAGATAAGATGAGTAAATTATCAATAGTTGTTCCTGTGTATTACAATTCAGATACACTAGAGATGCTCTATGATGACATGAAGGAGAAAATCCTTGGAAAGCTTCCTGACTACGAGATAGTATTTGTTGATGATGGATCCGGCGATAATTCCTGGGAAATTATGAATAAGATTGCCAGCCGTGATGAGAAGGTTGTATGCACCAGACTCTCAAGGAATTTTGGTGAGCATGCAGCAATTCTGGCGGGGTTATCTGTGTGCACGGGTGATTGCGCTGTGACCAAGCAGGCTGATCTGCAGGAGGACAGTACTCTTATTCTTGATCTTTTTGAAAAGTGGAAGGAAGGCAATAAAGTAGTACTTGCCATTCGTGCTGAGAGAGATGAAGGTGCTGTGAAAAAGTTCTTTGCCGGTATGTATTACTGGCTTGTAAGAAAGACAATCAACAAAGAGATGCCTCAGGGAGGCTGTGATTGTTACCTTTTGGACAGACAGGCTATAGAGGTCATTCAGCTGATGGATGAGAAAAATTCATCTCTTACTCTGCAGGTTATGTGGATCGGTTTTAAATCAGCAAAGGTATACTTCCACAGAAAAGACAGGACAGTAGGTAAATCACGCTGGACTTTCGCTAAGAAATATAAACTGGTAGTTGATTCGATGATGAGCTTTTCGTATTTCCCCATAAGGGCCATCAGCACTGTGGGATTTTTTGTTGCTCTTGCAGCATTGATCGGAATAATTGGTGCTATATATGAGAAGCTGACAGTGGGAACACCGATAGCAGGATACGCTTCACTTATGTGCGTAGTGCTTTTTGCAACAGGACTGATAATGGTAACCCTTGGTATTCTTGGGGAATATATATGGCGTGCATTGGATGCTTCAAGGTCCAGACCGCCGTTTATCATTGATGAAGTTCGAAAAAACGAGAATAAATAACGAAATAACAACAAATGAAAGACACGTTCATTTTGTGTTATAGTATAATGTGGTGAAAATGTTTGCTTACATTTTCGTGAGGTAATGTAAAGCAAATTATTGAAACTGTGAATCGTCCTAAGGGATTCACCGCAAGTGGTCCGCTTTAGGAATTTATTTGGAGGGAATATCCATGAAAGGTATTATTTTAGCCGGAGGATCCGGAACAAGACTTTATCCGCTTACAAGAGCAATCTCAAAACAGATTATGCCTGTTTATGACAAGCCTATGATCTATTATCCGCTTTCAACACTTATGCTTGCGGGCATAAGAGAGGTTCTTATTATTTCAACGCCCAGAGATCTGCCGATTTTTGAAGATCTTTTCGGAACAGGAGAGCAGCTTGGTATGTCATTTTCATATGCTGTTCAGGAGCAGCCGAGAGGTCTGGCAGATGCATTTATTATCGGAGCAGATTTCATAGGTAATGACAGTGTGGCTCTTGTACTTGGAGACAATATCTTTTATGGTCAGAGCTTTAGTAAGCTACTTAAGGAAGTTGCTGCAAGGGATAAGGGTGCAACCATATTTGGATACTATGTTCGTGATCCCAGAGAATATGGTGTTGTAGAGTTTGATGAGAATGGCAAGGCTATATCAATTGAGGAAAAGCCTGAGCATCCAAAGAGCAACTATGCGGTTCCGGGACTTTACTTCTATGATAATGACGTAATTGAAATTGCTAAAAATGTTAAACCTTCTGCAAGAGGAGAAATAGAAATCACTAGCGTTAACAATGAGTATTTGAGACGCGGTGAGCTTCGTGTTGAGACTATGGGTCGAGGCTTTGCATGGCTTGATACAGGAAACCATGATTCACTCCTTGATGCAGCTGACTTTGTTTGCGCATTCCAGAAGAGACAGGGACTTTATGTTTCATGTATAGAAGAGATTGCGTATAAGAGAGGATTTATCGACAAGGAACAGTTATTAAAGCTTGCTGAGCCTTTGATGAAAACTGATTACGGTAAATATCTTGTTGAGGTAGCAAATGGACTCTAAAACATTCAGGTTATCTGTACTGGCTATTTTTACTACGCTGGCCCTTATCGCTGTTGTGGTTTATGCTGCCAACAGAGAGCAGATCAATTCTCTTGTTGGAAAGAATGATACGGCAGAGGTAGAGGAGAGCGTTGAGGAAGAAGTACGTACAACTGAATATGGAGAACAGATAGGAGACAATCTTAAAGGGTTTCTTACTGCCAACGATTTTTTTGATAAAAGTGAGCAACGCCCTTCAGTGGTGGTTGTTGTTGATAATGTGCCTGTTCCTGCCAATGCAGACATTCAGCAGGATCAGTCATCGTCTGTTAAGGACGGCAATCTAAAACCGGATGAACACGGAATGCTTCATGAAGTACCGGAAGTTACAGACGGAAATGCAAATTAGATTTTGGAGGATTTAGGTTAAAATGGGACAGTTAACAGTTGAAACATGTGAAATAGAAGGACTTAAGGTTATCACACCCCAGGTTTTCGGTGATAGCAGAGGCTATTTTATGGAGACATACTCAAAACGTGATTTTGAGAAAATAGGTATTCCTATGGATTTCGTACAGGATAATCAGTCAGCATCTAAAAAAGGTGTGCTGAGAGGCCTTCATTTTCAGAAGAACTTCCCTCAGGACAAGCTTGTTCGTGTTGTAAACGGTGAAGTTTTTGATGTGGCTGTTGATTTAAGAGAAGGTTCAGCTACTTTTGGAAAGTGGTTTGGAGTTGTTCTTTCAGCTGAGAATAAGAAGCAGTTCTTTATTCCTAAGGGATTTGCACATGGTTTCCTTGTACTTTCAGATTATGCTGAATTTGCGTACAAATGTACAGATTTCTATCATCCCGACGATGAGGGCGGTCTTCTCTTTAAGGATCCCGAGATTGGAGTAGAATGGCCTTTCGAAAATGAGGCAGAACTCACACTTTCAGATAAGGATACTAAGTGGGGAACACTTTCTGACTATAAAAAGGAACGCGGTATTAACTAAATGGCAAAGGAAAAAACTGATAAACTGCCGTTTATAAGTGAGCTGCCAAAGCAGGTGGGGCTTGGAATATATTATGGACTTGCTGTAGTGCTTATGCTGATTGTTGTTTTGCACAGCAATCAGCTGGCAGATCAGCATACGGAGCTCCTGAAAAAGATATGTGCATGTATTTTGATAGTCATGTCGATGATACTTGTTACTGCATGGTATGACAAACTTATGGTATTGCCGGTTGAGCTTTTTAATTCCAGAAGGCTTATATGGCGACTTGCGGTAAATGATTTTAAGAAAAGATATGCCGGCTCTTATATGGGCGTTGTGTGGGCACTGGTTCAACCGGTGGTCACTGTTTTGATGTATTGGTTTGTATTTGACAGAATATTCCACACAAGATCTCAGATGGTTGCAGGTGGAATAGATGTGCCGTATGTTCTCTTTCTCACATCCGGACTTGTTCCGTGGTTCTTTTTTAATGAAGCACTTATGAACGGAACTACATCACTTCTTGAATATAATTACCTTGTAAAGAAGGTTCTATTTAAGATCAGTATACTTCCGCTAATCAAAGTTATTGCAGCATTATTTATTCATATATTTTTTGCAGTAGTAATGCTTGTTGTGGCTTGTATGTATGGGTATTATCCCACAATATATACGACTCAGATTTTTTATTACGCAATATGTGAGTTTATTTTAGTATTGTCCGTTTGTTATACTACATGTGCAGTGGTGGTTTTCTTTAGGGATCTCACACAGATCCTGGCGATCGTTCTGCAGGTAGGACAGTGGGCGACTCCGATTTTATGGGATATCAATATGCTTCCAGACAATCTTAAGTGGATTATTAAGCTTAATCCCATGACTTATGTTGTTAATGGCTATCGTAATGCTGTTTACGGCGATGAATGGTTCTTTGAGCATTTCTACTCAAGCACATATTTCTGGATCGTTGTTGTAGCATTATTTTGTATAGGTTCTTTGATTTTCAAGCGTTCTAAAACACATTTTGCAGATGTGCTTTAATATAATCCATCAGGAAAGTTTGGTTTAATGGAAAAAGATATAGCGATTCAGGTCACAGACCTGACGAAAATGTATAAACTATATAATAAAAACGGTGACAGATTAAAAGATGCGCTGGGATTGCTTAAAGGAAATTCATATACAGAGCATCTTGCCCTTAATCATGTTAATCTCAAAGTGAAAAAGGGAGAGACAATAGGTATTATCGGAACCAATGGCTCCGGTAAATCTACTATTCTTAAAATCATTACAGGTGTTTTATCACCTACATCAGGCTCTGTTGAGGTGGATGGACATATATCAGCACTCCTGGAGCTCGGAGCTGGCTTTAATATGGAATATAACGGCATCGACAATATATTCCTCAATGGAATGATGATAGGTTTTTCCGAAGATGAGATAAAGGCCAGAATGGATTCGATACTTGAATTTGCCGATATAGGAGACTACGTTTATCAGCCTGTTAAGACATATTCAAGCGGTATGTTTGTAAGACTTGCTTTTGCAGTAGCCATCAACATAGATCCTGAAATATTGATTGTTGATGAAGCGCTTTCAGTTGGTGATGTTTTCTTTCAGGCAAAGTGTTACCATAAATTTGAGGAGTTCAAGAAGCAGGGGAAAACGATTCTTTTTGTTTCACATGATCTTTCAACCATAAGCAGATATTGTGACAGGGCGATCCTTTTGAATCAGGGAGTGATCCTTGGTGAAGGTACCCCTAAAAAGATGATAGATATATATAAACAGGTTCTGGTTGGACAATATCCTCTTCCCGAGAATGATTTCAAGTCTCTTCTTGAGGATGATGACATCAGGGAAGCTGCCGGGAAAAAGCTTGGCAAAAAAGATGTGGACATCAAAGAAAATAGTGATGATTCCACCAAAGATAAGGATAAAACCGAGCAGAATCCTGATCTTTTGGAATATGGAAATAATGCAGCACAGATTGTGGAATTTTATGCCACAGATTCCAAGGGGCTGCGTACTAATTCGGTAATTAAGGGAACAGAGTTTACCATTCATATGAAGGTTAAGTTCCTTAAAGATATAAATGCTCCGATTTTTGCTTTTACTATTAAAAACATCATGGGAATTGAAATTGCAGGAACCAATTCCATGGTTGAAAAAGCATTCCTGGAGCCTGTTAAGGCAGGAGAGGAGAAGGTTATTACCTTTAGTCAGAGAATGCTTTTACAGGGAGGAGACTATCTCGTATCCTTTGGAGTTACAGGTTTTGAACAGGATAATTTTGAGGTCTACCATCGTCTCTATGATGCACTTAACTTAACTGTTGTGTCAGATAAAAACACGGTTGGCTTTGTAGATATGGAATCAACAGTACAGGTAACCGATGCCAAAAAGGAATAAAACATGCAGGAAGAAGTATTTATTGGTAACGTAAAACTGAATTTCAAGCATTATGCCGGACTTGATCTGTATAGTGATGGACCGGTAGAACAGGAAATTTTCGACATCGTAAGAAAACATAAAAAAGAAGAGTATCCGGAGATTATTGAAAAGAAAGCCAGCTGGCCGGTACTGTATCATTTATCAGAGCTTAGAAGTAACATTGTAGAATGGATTCCGATGAATGGTAAGGAAAAGGTTCTTGAGGTTGGAGCCGGTTGCGGTGCAATTACCGGTATGCTTTCGGAGAAAGCCAAAGAGGTAGTTGCGTGTGATCTTTCAAGACGTAGAAGTGAGATAAATGCTACAAGGAATTCTGATTGTGATAATGTAACTATTCACGTTGGTAATTTTAGAGATATTGAGCCTGACCTTCCGACAGATTTCGATTTTATCTTTCTTATAGGTGTTTTTGAGTATGGACAGGGCTATATCGGCACAGAGAACCCATACGAGAATTTCCTTAAGATGCTTAAGAAGCATCTTAAAAAAGATGGACGAATTGTTATAGCTATAGAAAACAGGATAGGTCTTAAGTACTTTGCAGGGGCAGCAGAGGATCATCTTGGTGGTTATTTCAATGGAATTGAAGGTTATTCCAAGGATTCTGTTGCAAGAACATTTACAAGAAATGGGCTTATAAAGATATTTAAGAAGTGTGGTATCAATGATTATCATTTCTATTATCCATACCCGGATTACAAGCTTATGACTTCACTCCATTCGGATAAATATTTACCCGGATACGGAGAACTGCAGGATAATGTACGGAATTTTGATAGAGACAGATTACTTCTTTTTAATGAAAAGCGTGCCTATGAATGTCTTATAAATGATGGAATGTATGCTGATTTTGCTAATTCCTTCGAGGTTATTTTAGGGCCAGGATTTGATACTGTTTACTGCAAATATTCCAACGATCGTGCGGACGAGTTTAAGATAAGGACAGATATTGTTGTTGATAAGCTTGGAAGGAAGATAATAAAGAAGTATCCCCTTACAGAAGCTGCAGAAGAGCACATTTTTGGAATGCAGGATGCTTATTATGCACTTCGCGAGAGATATAGAGGCGGCGACCTTGAGGTAAACGACTGCCAGCTTGATGAGAAGTCAAGATGTGCAATGTTTTCATATGTTAACGGCATTCCTCTTACAGCTTTGTTTGATGCATGTCTTGAATCAGATGATATGGATTCATTTAATGCACTTTTCAGAGAGTACATGAGAAGGATTGGATACAGATCTGATTATCCGGTTACGGATTATGATCTGATTTTCCCTAATATTCTGGTTAATGGACCTATATGGACCATAATTGATTATGAATGGACATATGGAAAATGTATTCCGCCAAAGGAAATAGCATTCAGAGCACTATACAGTTACATCCTTGAGGACAGAAGCCGTGAGAAGCTTGATGTTAAGGCTTTATATGAAAAGATAGGTATAACTGATGAGGATATAAAGGCTCTTCTCAGTGAGGAGGCTGATTTCCAGAAATATGTCACCGGAAGAAGGAAATCGTCAGTTGAACTCTGGAAGATGATAGGAAGGACTGCTATTGTTCCCAAGGAACTTGCAGGCTCCGCAGAAACAGCAAGAAGTGCTGAGGATATTCAGATTTATGTTGATGAGGGTGATGGTTATAGCGAGGATGATTCTATTTTCCCTGAGGAGTCTTATGATGACCATAATATCGTCACACTCGATGTGGAGTGCAATGATAATGTGCAGAACATCAGAATCGATCCGGCATTTTCCAGCTGCATAGTAACTATTAAGCAGGTTGTATGGAATGGTGTTTCGGTAGAAGAAGGAGACACTTATATTTCAATTCATCCCAACGGTTCATGGATTTCTGAGGACAGTATTGTATTTGGAACAGATGATCCTAATATAGAATTTGGATTTATGGATGATAAAATTGAGAAAAGGCGTGAGAATCATTTGAAGGTTACAATGATGACTACGCTTATTCCGAAGGAGACAGCTATTACCCTTGAGGATTCACTCAGGGTGAGTGTGGATGAAAGCGCGGAGGAGAAAGGGGAGTTTCTTCAGAAGATTAAGAAGCTTCTTCCTAAGTAAAGCATTAGCAGATGTTAAAAGAAGCCATTAAGAACGTTCTTATTAACAACAGAAAACGTGGTTACCAGAATAAGGTCAATGAGTGTAAAAATGCCTATAACATCTGGGAACACCGTCAGGAGAAGCACCCTGTATTTATTGAAAACGGGGAGGCTTCTGAAGTTACGGGGAGACTTCAGCTGACTACGGAGATTGTATCCTATACTAAGGTTTGGAGAGAATCTGATCCTACGGCCACTGCTGAGAAGATCCTTATTTTCGTGAGCCCAAAAGGAAGGCTCGCAGGACATGCTGTTGAAAATATAAGACGTTATTTTGAGGCACATCCCGAGATCAACGTTGTTTACGGCGATGAGGATGAAATGGTGAGCAGGGGTAAATACGGACACCCGTACTTTAAACCTGACTGGTCACCTGATACATATCTTAATGCATTTTATATTGGCAGTGTATTTGCCTGCAGAGCAAATACCTATGAAGCCGCTGCAGCAGAGTATGACAATGCTCTGCGAATGCTTGGAGGAACCACGGGAGTTAAGAAAAATACCCCGGAAGCCTTGGGACGTGAAGCAAGTATGCTTTCTGCGGACGTTTTATTCTGCATGCTCGCGATAGAAGAAAGAGCTTTTGGAAAGAGAAAAGATATGTCATTTCCTATAGGACATATTGGAGAGATACTCTTCCACAGAAACTCTGAGACGGATGTATTTTATGGAAGAGGATTTCATAATTCCAGGCATATGCTTATGAAACCCACTACTGTGAGTATTATAATTCCTACAAAGGACCATCCGGACATTCTTTTTCAGTGTCTTAAATCGATAGTTAATACTACTCATGAGAAGATTATTAAATATGAGATAGTGATAGTTGATAATGGAAGTACTGCTTATAATCGTGTGAGATATGGATCTTATATAAGCCAGATTGATAAGATCAATGGTCTGATCAATATTTCGTATCTCTATAAGGTTGAGAATTTTAATTTTTCACATATGTGTAATCGTGGAGCATCAAGGTCCGGCGGTGAATACCTGCTTTTCCTGAATGATGATATTGAAGCCACTCAGGATGGATGGATGCGGGAGATGCTTTCACAGGCGCAGCTTCGTCATGTCGGAGTTGTTGGTGCCAAGCTCCTTTATCCTGACAGTGATCTGATTCAGCATTGCGGAATCACTAATGTAAGGCTTGGCCCTGTTCATAAGCTCCAGAAAATGCACGATCAGAAATCACATTATTTTGGATTTAACAGAGGAATTCATAATCTGATAGGTGCTACAGGCGCATGCCTTATGATCAGCAGAGAAAAGTTTAACGAGGTCGGAGGATTTCCTGAGGAATTGCCGGTTGCGTTTAATGATGTTGATCTGTGCTACAGTGTTTTTGAAAAGGGATATTATAATGTATCCTGCAATCACATAAGCCTCTATCATCACGAGTCATTAAGTCGAGGGCTTGATACTCTGGATATTAAAAAGATGGAGCGCCTTGCCCGTGAGTATGAAGTGCTTATGAAGCGTCATCCCGGTTTTTACAATAAGGATCCCTTCTACAGTGGTTATCTTACTGATGATGAGACTATAAGCGCAATAATTCCATGTGAAGACTTTACACCGGTAACGGATATACCCTATCACAGCATCAAGGTTCATGAGGATGGATTTGTTGATGCAAGAGAGGATGCCTGCCTCAGGGTTGGTGTTGAATATGCCGGAACTATGGAAAACTGGATGTATGGAATCAGAGATGGAGAGGCCCCCGATGGCTACTTTATCAAGGGATATAGCTTTGTTATCGGTTCAGACAATGCCTTTTTCGAAAGAAGGCTTGTACTAAGACAGGTTGAACGATCCGATGAGGGTGCAAGGCCGGTTTCTTCTATAGTTTACAGTATGCCGGTATATACATGGTACAGACCTGATATCAGACTAAGACTTCAGGATCAGATAGATGTGGACCTGACCGGATACAAAGTGCGAATTGCAACCGGGAAGCTTTCTCCCGGATATTATCAGGTCGGTATGGCAGCACTTGATCAGACCGGAAGCCTGAAATTGATTAATTGGGTACCAAATTTACTTAAGGTGAAATAATGACTGACAATACAGAATTTGATTTTAAAACAGCATATGAGAAGGAAAAGCTTAAAAGTGCTGATCTTGCTCAGAGAATAGCAGATCTTGAAGATAAGAATCAGGAACTGGAATTTAAACTAAACAGAATTAAGAATAATCCTATCTGGAAAGCCAGCACTCCTGCCAGAAACGCCATGCATTTTGTTATCAGACAAAAGGACAGAGTCAAGAATGCAGGATCTGTCAGAGGTGTTATAGCAAAGCTTAAGTACAAACAGATTGAGAGAAAAGCGAAGGTTCATTATGGAACAGAGAGCTTTCCCTCAGAGGAAACTATAAGGATTGAGAGAGAGACCAGATTTGATAATATGCCTCTTATCAGTATTCTTGTTCCTCTGTATAACACACCTGAGAACTTTTTGAGAGATATGATCGAGTCTGTTTTAAATCAGACTTATACAAACTGGCAGCTGTGTCTGGCAGACGGCTCAGATGCCGAGCATGCATATGTAGAGCAGATTGTAAAGGAATATCAGAAGGATGAGCGGAGCGGAAAAGGTATATCGAAAGACTCCGGAATTTTATATCTCAGACTTGAGAAAAATACAGGTATTTCCGGAAATACCAATGAGTGCCTGAAGCTTGCATCCGGCGAATATATAGGCCTTTTGGACCATGATGATATTCTGCATCCTGAGGTTTTATATTATTACGTTAAGGCTATCAACGAAGAAAATGCAGATTATCTTTACTGTGATGAGGCCACTTTTTCAGGCAAGAGCATTGATCACATGATAACAATGCATTTTAAACCTGATTATGCACCTGATAATTTAAGGGCAAATAACTATATCTGCCATTTTAGTGTATTTAAACGTTCACTTTTGGATGGGACCGAGCTTTTCAGATCCAAGTTTGATGGAAGCCAGGATCATGATATGATTCTCAGGCTGACAGACAACGCGGAAAAGATAGTTCATGTACCAAGACTTTTATATTATTGGAGATCCCATGCCGGAAGTGTGGCATCAGATATCAGTGCCAAGAGCTATGCCATTGATGCGGCAAGAGGCGCAGTGGCTGATCATTTAAGAAGACACGGCTATGATCATTTTAAGATCAGCAGCACAAGGGCATTTGAGACTATATTCAAGATAGCATATGAAGTCGAAGGAATGCCTAAAATATCGATAATTATTCCTACATGTGAGCACATGGAGGATCTTAAAAGGTGTCTTACATCAATATATGAAAAATCGACCTATGATAATTATGAGATCATACTGGTAGAAAATGGCAGCAGCTCAAAAGAAATAAAAGCTTATTATGATGAACTTAGAAACAGCGCGATGAGCTCTGTGCTAAAGATTGTGGATTACTATGAGGATAAGAATAATTTAAATCCGGATGGATCAAGACCGGCGTTCAATTATTCTGCGGTAGTTAATTATGGAGTAAAGAATTCTTCAGGAGACTACGTTCTATTGCTGAATAATGATACTCAGGTAATAACCGTGAACTGGATGGAAGAGCTTTTGATGTATGCCCAGCGTAGTGATGTTGGTGCAGTTGGAGGAAAATTATATTTCCCCAACAGAAAAATTCAGCATGCAGGAATTGTTTTAAGACTTGGAGCTCACAGAACGGCAGGACATTCACATTATGGGCAGGAGGGAATGAACCTTGGATATATGGGAAGACTCTGCTACGCTCAGAATGTATCGGCTGTCACAGGTGCATGCCTCATGGTATCAAGACAAAAGTACGATGAAGTCGGAGGATTTGACGAAGGATTTCAGGTTTCATTAAATGATGTTGATTTTTGCCTCAAATTGCGGGAAAAAGGGTATCTCAACATATTTACACCCTTTGCAGAGATGTATCATTATGAGTCCGCTTCAAGAGGCCTTGATCTTGAGGGCGAAAATGCCAAAAGATATGATAAGGAATCAGAGCATTTCCGCACTAAATGGAAAAAAGTTCTCGATAAGGGAGATCCGTACTATAATCCGAACTTCTCACTTGACAGAAGCGATTTTTCGCTAAACGTCGAAGGCTATAGCAGTCTGAGAAATTCATGAGCACGAAAAGAGCCACGAAGTGACTTTTTCGTTCCTATGATTGTTGGGAAGTATTATCTTGATTTTTGCTTTCAGTAATGATTTACTAAGTATATTGAGGTTTAACCTCACTTATAAGGAGGAAGATGATGAGTGAAGCAATGAAACAGCTTGAATATTGGCTGAATGATCCTTACTTCGATGAGGAGACAAAGAAAGAGCTGACAGCTATCCGTAACAATGAGGATGAAGTTCAGGATAGATTTTATCAGGAGCTTGAGTTTGGTACAGGTGGTCTGCGTGGGGTTATCGGAGCAGGTACTAACAGAATGAACAAGTATGTAGTACGTAAGGCTACACAGGGACTTGCAAACTATATCAAGAAAAACGGTGGTGCTGATGGCGCTAAGAGAGGTGTGGCTATTTCATATGATTGCCGTAGATTTTCACCTGAGTTCGCCGATGAGACAGCAAGATGTCTTGCAGCTAATGGTATAAAGGCTTATGTTTTTGATGAACTTAGACCTACTCCTGAGCTTTCATTTGCTTTAAGAAAGCTTGGATGTATTGCAGGTGTAATGATAACTGCAAGCCACAATCCGCCAGAATACAACGGATATAAAGCTTATTGGGAGGATGGCGCACAGGTTACACCTCCTCACGATACTGGAATAATCGGAGAAGTTAAGGCAATAACTGACTATAATGACGTAAAGACCATGTCCAAAGAGGACGCAATGAAGGAAGGCCTTTATGAAGTTATAGGCAAGGAAATTGATGATGCATATATGGTAGAGCTTAAAAAGCAGATCATTCATCTTGATGTTATCAAGGAAATGGCTGAGAAGCTCACAGTAGTATATACACCTTTCCATGGAACAGGTCTTGTACCAGTAAAGAGAGTACTTGCTGAGCTTGGATTTAAGAATGTATTTATTGTTCCTGAGCAGGAGCTTCCGGATCCTGAGTTTACTACACTGGATTATCCTAATCCTGAGGATCCTAAGGCATTTAAGCTTGCTCTTGAACTTGCAAAAGAGAAGGATGCAGACATCGTTCTTGCAACAGATCCTGATGCAGACCGTCTTGGTGTTTATGCTAAGGATACAAAGACAGGCGAGTATGTAGCATTCACAGGTAATATGTCCGGTATGCTTATTGGAGAGTATATTCTTCGTGAGAGACAGGCTACAGGTACAATGCCTGAGAGACCTGCATTTGTTACTACAATAGTTACAACTAACATGGCTAAGAGAGTAGCTGATAAGTACGGCTTACACTATATCGAAGTTCTTACAGGCTTCAAATATATAGGCGAGCAGATCAGACTTTTTGAGGAAAACAATCAGTCATACAATTATGTATTTGGACTTGAGGAAAGCTATGGTTGCCTTGCCGGAACACATGCCCGTGACAAGGATGCTATTGTTGCAGTTATGATGCTCTGCGAGGTAGCTGCATATTGCAAGAAGCATGATATGACTCTTTGGGATGCTATGATCGACATGTATGAAGATTATGGCTATTACAAGGAAGGTCAGTATTCAATCACTATGAAGGGCATTGAAGGTGCAAAAGAGATAGCTGCACTTATGGATAAACTTAGAAGCAATCCGCCTAAGAAATTTGGTGATTGGACTGTTCTTGAGTTCCGTGATTACAAGACAGGTGAGACAGTTAATCCTCAGACCGGTGAAAAAGGAACAACCGGACTTCCGGAGTCTAATGTATTGTACTTTGCACTGGATGATGATTCATGGTGCTGCGCACGTCCTTCAGGAACCGAGCCCAAGATTAAATTCTACATGGGTGTTAAGGGAACAAGTCTTGAGGATGCTGAGAAGAAGCAGGAAGAATTAACAGCTGCTGTTAAGGCTCTTATAGAATAACACTAAAAATACTATTTATAGGGCTGTCAGTTTGCCTGGCAGCCCTCTTATTTTAATATGATCAATAATATAAAAAAGACAATTGCATATGCAAGAAGAAACGGAGTGGGGAATACCGTTGTTGCTGCAATGGAGAGGCTCCGCGATCAGCGCACTGAAAGCTATGATTTTGTGCCAGTTTCCGAAGAGGAATTGGAAAAACAAAGAAAATGGTACAGAGCGCTTCTTAATAATGCAGGAAAATCAAAGATGCTTCCTCTTATAAGCATACTTGTGCCCTGCTTTAATACTGACAGAAGATTTCTGCGTGAAATGATAGAGTCAGTACAGAATCAAACATACGGTAAGTGGGAACTTATTCTTGCTGAGGCACCGGTGGTTTCTAGGGGAAGACCATATTATCCTCTCACTGAAACTATAGAGGGCTATTCAACAAATGACGGCAGAATAAGACATATAAAGCTGAAAGCAAATGCAGGAATTTCAGGAAACAGTAATGCAGCGCTGGATGTCGCAAGGGGAGACTATATGGCTCTGCTTGATCATGATGATCTGCTTACTCCTGATGCCCTGTGTGAAGTTGCCATAGCTGCCATAAAAAACTATCCAAGGCTTATTTATTCTGATGAGGATAAGTGTGATGCTGAAGGAAAGAAGTTTTTCGAATATCACAGAAAAAAGAAATTTAATCCGGACCTGTTTTTGTCCAATAATTATATCTGTCACTTTACGACAATCAGGTCTGATGTAATACATACCTGCAGATTCCGGAATGAATATGACGGGGCTCAGGACTATGATCTTTTCCTGAGGGCTATTGGAAGAATCATGTGGACGTCTGATTATGAGAAGCAGATAGTACATATCTCAAAAGTGTTATATCACTGGAGAACGCATGAGAATTCAACCTCTGCCAACCCGCAGAGCAAGATGTATGCCTATGATGCCGGAAAAAGAGCTGTTCAGGACTTCCTTGATTCAAATAATATAAGGGCTACAGTATCTCATCTTAAACATGTGGGCTTTTACAGGGTTGAGTATAAGGAAGACATTTTTGATGCAAGAAAAGATGTCGGCGTAGTAGGTGGTAAGATTGTAGATAAGAACGGCACTCTTCTTGGTGGTAATTACAGAGCAGATGGAAAGATCCGATTTGATGGTCTTCCGAAGGGATTTAGCGGCGGAAGGCAACATCTGGCTGTTTTGGAACAGGATACTGATGCGGTTGACGTAAGATGTATGAAAATTCGCCCTGAGCTGAAAAACCTGTATAAAGAGATTTTTGGTATATCTTATGTGGACACAACAAAAGATAATAGTATTCGTCCTGAGATTCTGGGAACAGAAAGTGAAATACTGAATAAGTGCGTCCGTTTCGGACAGGCTACAAAACAACTTGGCTACAAAGTATTGTGGGATCCCGGATTTGAAACTATAATCTGACAGGAATCCGACGCTTATAGAGGAGATTCTAGTGTATACTGGCGAAAGAGTTACGATCATTATTCCTAACTATAACGGTGCAAAATATCTTGATGCCTGTCTGAGAAGCCTTAAGAAGCAGACTGTTACGTCTAAGGTTATAGTGGTAGATAATGGTTCGACAGATAACGGATTGGAAATACTAAAAAATGCAATGGCAAAACATGCTAAAGCATACCCTGAAGTAATTATTCACGAGCTTTCTGAGAATACCGGGTTTGCCAATGCGGTGAATGTAGGTATGAAACTTGCTAAAACAGAGTATGTCCTTCTTCTTAATAATGATACTGTTTCTGATGAGGCAATGACGGAGAAGCTTATAAAAACAGCGGATCACGATAAGAAGATTTTCTCTGTTCAGGCTAAAATGCTACAATTGAACAATCCGGACTATATAGATGATGCAGGGGATTATTACTGTGCACTGGGATGGGCCTTTTCACCTGCAAGGGATAAACATAAAGACCGTTACAATAAAAAGAAAACAATCACCTCAGCATGCGCAGGGGCGGCTATCTATAGAAAATCTGTCTTTGAAGAAATAGGTTATTTTGATGAAGCCCATTTCTGCTATCTTGAAGATGTTGATATAGGCTACAGGGCAAGGATATTTGGATATAAGAACGTTTTTGAACCATCTGCTATAGTTTATCATGCAGGTAGCGGGACCAGCGGCTCAAGATATAACGTATTTAAGGAAGAACTTACGGCTGCCAACAATCTTTATTTTATATACAAGAATATGCCTTTTTTACAGATAATTATAAATTTACCGCTCATAGTCACAGGAATTATAATTAAGCAGTTGTATTTTTCAAAGAAAAAGCTTGGAAGAGCTTATTTCAAAGGATTAATGAGCGGGATAAACAAAATTATCCATAATAGTAACAAGAAAGTAGCATATAGTAATACGCATTTTAAAAATTATGCTAAGCTTGAATTGGAACTGCTTGTTAACTGCGTTCGCAGGCTTGTTGGATAAAATAAAATGTTATAGAATGAAATAGATATGATTAAAGATAATCAGAAAAACCTGAACATGCTGCACGTCGTTGGGGACGGCATAATTGTGGCCTGTTCCTATATGCTGGCATTTTATCTGAAATTTGAATCACCTTTTTCAGAGCCGGAGGGAGGCTACCTATCAATGGGGACATATTTTACTGCCCTCTATTTTTTGGTGCCTGCATATATGGTTCTTTACAATATGGTCAATCTCTATACGCCAAGACGTGCCACAAGGACCAGGATTGAGCTATATAACATTCTAAGAGCCAATGTTATTGGCGTTATAGGATTCTTCGTAGCGCTGTACATGGTTAAACAGGTCGATTTCTCCCGTAAGATGATAATCATGTTCGGGGTGATAAATGTCATACTGATGAGCCTCTCAAGAGTTTTGCTCCGGAGGTTTCTAAGATATATCAGGAGAAAAGGATATAATTTAAAGCATATTCTCCTTGTGGGATATTCAAGAAGCGCTGAAGGGTATATCAGTCGAATCAACAATAATCCTCAATGGGGATATGTAGTAAGCGGAATTCTTGATGATACGGTTCCAATCGGAACAACTTATCATGGGGTAAAAGTAATCTCAAAAATAGGTAAGCTTCCTGAACTTCTCGAAGAGAATGAATATGATGAGATTACGATAACTCTTCCCCTGGACAGATATGACAGACTTGAAGTGCTTGTGGATGAGTGTGAGAAATCAGGTGTTCATACAAAATTCATACCGGACTATACCAGCCTTTTCCCGAGTAATCCTTACACGGAAGATATTATGGGACTTCCGGTTATTAACATCAGATATGTGCCATTGACAAATGCATTTAATGTATTTGTGAAGAGAATCGTTGATATAGTTGGCTCTATAGTGGCAATAATTCTCTTTTCACCAATAATGCTCGCATCTGCCATAGCAGTTAAGGCTTCAAGTCCTGGGCCTATTATATTTAAGCAGGAGAGAGTTGGACTTCACGGCCAGAGCTTCATGATGTACAAATTCAGAACCATGAAGCTTCAGTCTGAGAAAAGCGAGAAAAAGGGTTGGACTACAAAGGATGATCCCAGAGTAACCGGAATTGGAAGATTTTTAAGATCTCATAGTATAGACGAACTTCCTCAGTTGTTTAACATTCTGATCGGAGACATGTCACTTGTCGGGCCAAGACCGGAGAGACCTCAGTTTGTTGAAAAGTTCAAGCAGGAGATTCCAAGGTACATGGTCAAGCATCAGGTAAGACCCGGACTGACAGGATGGGCTCAGATTAATGGTTACAGAGGAGATACTTCTATAAGAAAACGTATAGAATATGATATTTACTATATAGAGAACTGGTCAATGGAATTTGATATCAGGATTCTTATAGGAACGATTTTCCATGGCTTTATAAATAAGAATGCTTACTGATTACTTTTGCTTGTATAATTATTGTTTTTGTGGCAAAATAGGGCAGTGGAAAACATAAGTTAAAGGAGATTTTTGATATGTCTAATCGCAGGAGTGGAAGCTCAGGCAGAAGAGGCAGAAAGAAGAACACAAAGAGAGCACTTGTGATTTTTGGTGTTGAAATTGTTGTTCTGCTTATACTTCTTTTTATAGTTTGGACTTTGTTTGGCAGGATTAAAGTTGATAAGGTAGGTAAGGTCAATCTTGATGAGAAGGTAATTGCCGAGAGTGTGAATACCGGAGTCGAAGAGAATGAGCAGATGACAGGCTATACGAATCTGGCACTCTTTGGTGTAGATTCTCGTGAGGGCGATCTTGATAAGAATACCAGAAGTGATACCATCATGATTGCTTCAATCAACAATGCTACAGGTGATATCAGACTGGTTTCAGTATACCGTGATACATATCTTAATCTTAGTAATGATACATATACCAAGTGTAATGCAGCATATATGGCTGGTGGCCCTGAGCAGGCTATCTCAATGCTGAATATGAATCTGGATATGGATATAACTGATTTCGTTACAATTGGATTTGGTGGCCTTACAGATGTTATAGACGAGCTTGGTGGAGTTGATATTAACATTGAAGAGAATGAGATAACTCATCTTAACAACTACCAGTCGACTATGGCAGAAGAACTCAATAAAAAATACACACCGGTTACTCAGACAGGAATGCAGACACTTGACGGCCTTCAGGCTACTGCATATTGCCGTATAAGGTACACGGCCGGTGATGATTTCAAGAGAGCTGAGAGACAGAGAACAGTTCTCATGGCTATTTTGGAAAAGGCTAAAACAGTAAACATTTCTGAACTTGAAAATGTCGCAAATAAGGTTTTTGGTGAGACATATACTTCACTTGGACTTGATGATATTGTAAAATTATTAGGAAATGTTACCAATTATAATGTAGTTGCAAATGATGGATTCCCGGTAGCGGATATGAGAGCAACCGGTACAATTGGTAAAAAGGGAAGTTGTGTAATTCCAGTAAATCTTGCTTCTAATGTTAAGTGGCTTCATGAATTCCTCTTTGATGATGCTGAATATCAGGTATCTTCAAGTGTTGAGGAATACAGCCAGAAGATCGCTGCTGATACGGATGAGTATCTTGACAGATAGAAGTTTTGAAGACTAGCCCCGGCATTTCAGCCGGGGCTTTATTTGAGCTATGAGATATTTGCGCACTTGCGCAAGCTGAATATGTACTGAAACAAGCATACTCATAACAATCCATTGGAATTTGTTTATGATTTAAAGGAGTATAATGCAGACAGTAGATGTAATAATACCAACATATAAACCGGGACCGGAGCTTTCCATGCTTATCGATGAGCTGGAGAAGCAGGCATACAGACCTGAGAAGATTATAATAATTAATACAGAGAAGCATCATCTGGTAGAAAGAAAAGACGCCATGGATACAATCGGCAAATATGACAATATAATTGTCCGTCATATTTCCAAGAAGGAATTTGATCATGGTGAGACTAGAAATCTTGGAGTAAGTTTGTCAACAGCTGATTGCTTTCTTATGATTACTCAGGATGCTGTGCCAAGGGATTATCATTTGATCTCCAATCTTATAAAAGAGCTGGAAGATCCGCAGGTAGCAGCAGCTTATGGTAGACAGTATCCTAAAAGCGATTGCAATCTGGCTGAACGCTATTCAAGAAAATTCAATTACCCTACAGAATACATTCGCAAGACAATCAAAGATTTACCAAACCTTGGGATAAAAACTTTCTTCTGTTCCAATGTTTGTGCAATGTATAGAAGAGATGTTTTTGATAAGGTAGGAGGGTTCCTTCACAAGGCGATTTTCAATGAAGACATGGTATATGCAGGAAACGCAATGTATCAGGGATATGCGATATGCTATGTACCTGATGCTGGAGTAATACATTCCCATAATTATTCCTGTATGCAGCAGTTTCATCGGAATTTTGACCTTGGTGTGTCTCAGACTGATCATCCTGAAATCTTTTCTGGAATCAAGTCTGAATCTGAGGGCAAGCGTATGGTGAGGGATACCATTAGACATTTTCAACATATCGGGAAGCTGTATCTGGTGCCTCATTATATTGTAATGTGTGGGTTCAGATTTATTGGATACAGAATGGGAAGGCGTTATAAAAAGCTTCCCAAGGCGCTTGTAAGAGCATGTTCAATGAACAAGAGCTATTGGGATAAATGATGGGTACTTTTGGGTAAATAATAATAGATGTATTTGGTGATGGACCATACAGGGGGAATACTATGGAGTCCAGATTTTCAGATGGAGATATAAAAAGCTGGGAAGAAGTCAGCCTTCTATATAATTCAGCTCTTAAACAAATAAATACAAAAATTGAGATACTAAATGATGAATTTCAAGAAGTTCACAGATATAATCCGATAGAACATATAAAGTCCAGAATTAAGACTCCTGAAAGTATTGTTAAAAAGCTTAAAAGGCATGGCTATGAATCAACACTGGAAAACATGATGAAATATATCAATGATATAGCCGGTATCAGAATCATATGCTCTTTTACTTCAGATATTTATCGTATTGCGGACATGATAAGCAACCAGCAGGACATTAAGGTACTGACTATAAAGGATTACATAATGAATCCCAAAACCAGTGGCTACCGCAGCTATCACATGATTGTTGCAGTTCCTGTATATTTGTCTGATCATAAGGCAGAGGTTAAGGTTGAGGTCCAGATTCGTACTGTTGCCATGGATTTCTGGGCAAGTCTGGAACATAAGATTCAATATAAATTCGAGACCAAGGCACCTGCAAATATAAAAGCGCAGTTATTTGAATGTGCCAGGATGGTGGCGGAGCTTGACGACAGAATGCTATCACTGAATGAAGAGATACAGTCAATAACGCTTCAGAATGATTGATATCATTTATAGATATATAAATGGAATACGTTCAGGAATCTGTGAAATAACGGATTTTTGAACGCATTTTCCTATATGCGTTCAGATAGAAATCTATATTGAAAGTAATAATTCCTCAATAATGAGGAGTGCCCAGGCACCTTTCGGCACCCGGGCTATTATGAAAAAATTTATCTATCTTTCGGAGCTACTAATAAGCTTCGCTCATGAACCTCATTTTCCTTGGTTCTGTTTAATTATAACAATCAAATATGAACAAATTATTAATAAAATTTAAACTAGACGTTAATATAAACAAAACAAGGAATTATTTCATCGTATTATTGTGCGAAATGCATAAATAATGTAATCTAGTATTTGGCTATAAAGTTTTAATTAAATAAAATGGACAGAATGCATTTGTTGACGGGAGGGGCTATGGATAATATAATGGATAAACTTGCTGGGAAAATCAGTGCGCAAGAGATAATAAATGCTAATGCTGCTGCTGAGGCGGCTCATAGAGAGCAGATTGAGAATCAGAACAGGCAATATGAAGAAGAGATAAATGTTCTTCGTCAAAATGCACATAAGCTTGAGGACAGACTGAATAATATTGAAATAGCTCTTAAGGATCTAAAGAAGGACAGAGATGAGGCAGATGTCAATGTACAGGAACTTGATAATGCTATCAGAGAACTTAAGAATAATCTGAGCGACAGACTTAATAAAAGTGACGAAGCTACTCATGATGTCGGAGTAAGAATTTACAGGAACGTCCAGGCTGCTGTAATAGATGAACAAAAGAAGCAGCTTGATGAGATTAAAGAGGATTTAAAGAAACAGATGGAATCAATCAGAGGTGAATTCACTATGCTTGTGAGACAGCTTGATTCCATGCAGAGGGCTAATAGAGCAAAGAACAGAGGTATTATGCCTTTGACAGTGATCATTCTGATCGCTACTATTGCCAACTTGGCTCTTGTAGTTCTACGAATTATAGGGTTGGTTTAAAGAATGAAGTTTTATAAGCTCAAAAAAAATCGAGTGGGCATTTTTCAGGCTACTATTATGGCGGCAATTGTCTGGGTGGTCATGATATTGCCGATTTATTCGCCGATACAAAGTTCGGGTGATAATATTTTTAAAGTTTCATTAAACGGAGTGGAAGTCGGAACACTATCGTCTAAACAAGCTGCAGAGAAATGCCTGAGGGATGCCAGAAGGCAGCTTGCTGCTGAGAGTGAAGAACTCATACTTGTGGATGCTAATCTTGAGCTTGAGGGCGATGATGTACTGTTTGGACAGATTGACTCTAAAAAAGCAGTCAGAGCCAGAATGCTTGAGGTGCTCAAAAATAATATTTCGACAACACTGGAACGCTCATATACTGTTAAAATCAATAAATACTCAGTCAATCTTTCTAGTAAAGATGATGTTTTTACTCTTTTAGGGGAGGCCCTTGGAAAATACGATACAGAGGGTGAATACAAGGTTGAACTTGTAACGGACCCTACCCGTGAGGTAAATGTGCTTACATCACAGGTTGTATCAGTCGAAGAGGCCAAGAAGCAGGAAGAGGAGATTAAGCTTCCTGAGGCTGGAATTAATCAGGCAATATCTGATATTTTCAGAGAGATCAAGCCATTGATTGTCGAAAAAAGCTTTGATGATTATCAGTTGGGACTTATGTCAATAGATTTTGGTGATAAGGTGGAAGTGGTCGAAAGCTATTTGCCATCTTCAGAAATTACTGATATTCAGACTGCCATAGATGAAGTCACCAAGGATCAGGAGACTAATCAGATATACGAAATAAAGGCAGGCGATACATTAGGAACTATAGCTGAAGATTTCGGAATACCGATGAATCAGCTTATAGCGATAAATGAAACTATAGAAGATGAGAACTCAACCATAAGAATAGGAGATGAGATCATAGTTACAGTTCCTGAACCGGAACTGGCTGTTGTATATACAAAGCAGCAGTATTACGAAGAAGACTATGAGGCTGACGTTATTTACAGGGATAATGATTCCTGGTATACAACAAGGTCTGAAGTTGTTCAGGAACCCTCAGACGGTCACCGAAAAGTTGTGGCTATGGTTTCGTATGTTAATAATAGCGAAGTAGGTCGTGATATTCAAAAGGAAGAGGTGACCTATGAAGCAGTTCCCAAGATTGTAGAAAGGGGAACCATCGTTCCTCCCACATATATTAAACCTATATCTGGAGGAAGACTGTCTTCCGGATTTGGACGAAGGAATGCTCCTACAAAGGGTGCAAGTTCTTTCCACAAAGGAATTGACTGGGCAACTCCTGTAGGTACTGCTGTCATGGCATCTAATGCCGGTGTTGTAACAAGAGCCGGATGGGGACGTGGCTATGGTTATGTTGTCTACATCAGTCATTCTGATGGAAGAGAGACCAGATATGGACACTTATCCAAAATATTGGTTAAGCCCGGACAGTCCGTTTCTCAGGGACAGAAGATAGCACTTAGCGGTAACACCGGCGTAAGTACCGGCGCGCATATACATTTTGAAATACTGATAAATGGCTCTCAGGTTAATCCGCTTAATTATCTTAATTAATGGGTTCATTTTACAAATGTTTTAATTTGTGGTATAACATAAAGCGTTTATAAAATTGGGGAGAAAGTTTATCAACTAAAAGATTCACGAAGGTGTGAATATAGGAAATTATGGAAAAATATGTTATTAAAGGTGGGACACCACTTGTAGGTGAAGTTGAAATCGGTGGAGCTAAGAATGCTGCACTGGCTATTCTTGCTGCGGCTTCTATGACCGATGAGACTGTATATATAGACAATATGCCTGATGAGGCTGATACAAATGTAATGCTTCAGGCAATGGAGAGCATAGGGGTACTGATCGACAGAACAGGCCGTCATTCAGTTACAATCAATGCATCACAGGTTAGCTCATACAAAATAGAGAATGAGTTTATTAAAAAGATAAGAGCATCATATTATATGCTTGGTGCTTTTCTTGGAAAATACAAGAATGCGCAGGTCGTACTTCCAGGTGGATGTAATATCGGTCTCAGACCTATCGACCAGCATATAAAGGGATTTACTGCTCTTGGCGCGAATGTTTCAATAGAACATGGAATTATAAGTGCCCAAGCAGACAGATTAGTAGCTAACCATATTTATCTCGATATAGCCAGTGTAGGTGCTACGATCAATATTATGATGGCAGCTTCTATGGCAGAAGGGAAAACAATAATTGAGAATGCTGCCAAGGAACCACATGTGGTTGACCTTGCCAACTTCTTAAATAGTATGGGTGCTGACATTAAAGGTGCCGGTACTGACATAATACGTATTAGAGGTGTTGAGAGGCTGCACGGGACAGAGTACACGATAATTCCTGATCAGATAGAGGCAGGAACATTTATGATGGCTGCAGCTGCTACTAAGGGTGATGTCACTATCAAAAATGTAATACCCAAGCATTTGGAATCAATAAGTGCCAAGCTCACTGAGATGGGATGTCAGGTTCTCGAATCTGATGATGCAGTCAGAGTCGTAGCAACTAAGAGAATGAAGAATGTCCATGTAAAGACACTTCCATATCCGGGATATCCTACGGATATGCAGCCGCAGATTACTGTTGTACTCGGACTTGCAAGTGGTATAAGTCTTGTAACAGAATCGCTCTTTGAGAATCGCTTTAAATACGTTGATGAGCTTACCAGAATGGGAGCCAGCATCAAAGTTGAGGGAAGTACTGCAATTATTGAAGGCGTTGATCAATATACAGGTGCAGAAGTAGCAGCACCGGATTTACGTGCCGGAGCAGCCCTTGTAATAGCAGGACTTACAGCTGAGGGATTTACTACTGTGGAAGATATCAAATATATCGAGAGAGGTTATGAGGACTTTGATGTAAAACTCAGAGAACTTGGAGCTCAGATTCAAAAGATAGATTCTGACAGAGAACTTCAGAAATTCAAATTAAAGTTTGCATAACATAAATACAAACATGAATATAAACAAAAAGAATCGCTGTAGCTTACAGTGATTCTTTTTTTATCTTACAGGAAATTCCTCCGGATTTCCTATAAGATAAAAACACTCCGTGAGGATGCGCACTCGCGCGATAGGAATATGTTGCTTGAAGCAACCGCGCTCGGCGCGAGAATTTTGCAAGCAAAATTCTTATTTTAGTAGAAAAACCATTGAGTTTTTCACAAGCTTCGAGAGAACTATGTAACTCCGATAAGTATAATATTTTCGGACTTGGTGGAGTTTGTTTGAGCAGAGCACTAGTGCTACTGTCATCAAATAAATCGACTTTATTACTTGTCTAAATTGTCTTCTGCTGCGTTGTCGTCAATCGCCGTACCGCCCGGTACGACTCATTCCTCCGCCTTGCAGAAGAACAATTTATACTTCGTAAAAAGTCGAGGTATTTAATGACAGCAGCACTAGTAAGTCTTTTTCATGCTAACTTATAAATAGGTTTTAGGGAAGATCCATAATAAAAGGAATATGCCTATAAGCTACAGTTACAGTATTTTTTCTATGTATAGATCAGGATGCTGCGTAAGATCAAGATATTCATCATTGATTTTTATTGTAGGCCTGCTGAGATGAGCGCGATTTATAAATATGATTTCTCCTTCACGGCCATCGCTTAATTTCACGCGGTTTAATAAGTATGTATTAACGATATTCTGAAGAAATGTCATTATAGCATTTGTGTCATACTTCTGAAGCCCTTCATTTTCAAACATTTCAATTGCTATAAAGGGACAAAGTGAATCCCTGTATACACGGGCAGAGGTCATGGCATCGTAAACATCTGCGATGGCCACACATTTTGCGAAATAATCTATCTGAGGCCCGCGAAGATGAGCAGGATATCCTGTGCCATCGCACCGTTCATGATGCATAAGCGCGGAATTTTTCACATGGTCACTCAGATTCAGATCGGTAAGGATCATATACCCCTGAGAGGGGTGGGTCTGAACCACAGAGTACTCATCAGAAGATAAAACTGATGGTTTGGTTATTATTTCATTTGGAATTAGAAGTTTTCCTATATCATGAAGAAGACCTGCCTCTGTCAGGATCAAAATGTCCTCTTCGCTCATTTTAAGCCATTGACCTAAAATGTTACATATCATGGCTACGCTTATACAATGTACATAAGTTGCATCATCGTAACAGCGGAGATTATGAATCATGTCGAAAAGATTTGAGGAGCTGCTCCCTTTGTGCAGTAATGCATAAATTGGAGAAATGATGGAATCAATATCAAACTTCTCTTTATCGTTTATTAAGTCTTCTATACCGGATTTGAATTTGGATGCGCAATCCTCAAAGTCCTTTTTGAACTCAATGAATTCAGCAGTCTGTCTGAGACTGGCTGCATAGGATTTGCTATTATCAAAAGAATCAATCAAATCTTCTGAAGAATCTTCAACAAGCACACTTTGTATAGAATAAAAGGTCAACTTTGTGATGGCTTGATTATCCAGAACATATTCTTTTGGTAAGATCAATTGATTATTATCATGGGCATATATGTTATCAGATAAAACCATGCCCGGAACAAGTTTTTTTGTAATCAACCTTTTCATAAAGAAGGCGCCTCATTGACTGTTTTTTAGTGAACGTAAATACAAATTAATCTTAGGGTTCGCTAGTATAAAAGTCAATAAAGACGCCATTTTCATGCTATTAAAAAACAATAAATAATATATAAATTGCAGGTTTAAGCTTCTGTTCCTGTCTGAATTTTTCTGTGAGATGCCAGTTCTGAATTCTTGAGCACTGGACTGAGCTTTTTATAAACCAGAGCTGTAATTGCACTAAGTACGCCACCTTTAATAAGGTTAATGGGAGCAACAGCGAAAAGCACAAATGTAAACAGATTGTTTATAGCCGGATTAATGGCTGTTCCCATTCCAATAAGTGCATCAAGTGGCATTCCATAAAGCTTGGCAAAAGCAGGAAGAAGATAGAATGCGTTGAGAGAGCTTCCTACTATTGTGATGATCATAGTTGCTACCAGGCATGAAATAAATGCTGTCTGGCGGTTCTTTTTGAAAATATAAATGATTGAAGCGGGAAGTACATAGCTGCATCCAACAACAAAATTTGCCAACTCACCGATAAATGCTGTCTGTGTTCCGTTAAGTACAAGATTGAGAAGGATTTTTATAAATTCAATCATAACACCGGTCATGGGGCCAAAAGCAAAACCTGCGATCACTGCCGGAAGATCTGAGATATCCAGCTTGTAGAAGCTTGGTGCAAAAGGCATCGGAATTTCAAAGAGCATGAGCACTGCTGAAATTGCTGAAAAGATGCCGATGATGACAAGTTTTCTGGTACTCATTGTGCCTGAAGAGTCACCGGTTTTTTTAGATACATAGTTCTCTGCAATTCTTGCTGCTATAAACATGGCAACGATAAGCATGAGAAAAATCGCTACAAGAAGAGTGTTTTCTGCGATTGAAGCTAATAAATTGTTTTTCATGGTTTTTTCCTCCAGATTAATGTCGGGGAGGATTATGATTAGATTACGTACGCTCTATTAATAAAAAAGAATCAACATAGATGTTGATTCGGGACAAAATAAAACGACATCTTCTATCATCCAGACTATACTGTCGGTTTTGGAATCTCACCAAATCGGCCGTAAAAACGGTTCGCGGACTTCTGATGCAAGCAGATTATCAGCAAAACATTTCTGTTTCGATGTCATTAATGAATGATTAAGCTGACATACAAAATAAAAAGCTTCTCAGTTACCGCCGGTAGGGAATTACACCCTGCCCCGAAGATTATATTTTTATGTCATCATTATATAGCAGAAAGTGAACACGTCAATACCTTTTTGGCTCCCGACTTGCATTTTTTGGATGGCTGGAATATTCTGATTATATGAATACTATATTAGAAACATACTCAGCGGAGGAAACCTTCGCATTTGGAAAAAGAATTGGAGAGACTGCTGCGCCCGGATCGGTATATACACTGATCGGGGATCTTGGTGTGGGTAAAACCGTATTAACTCAGGGAGTGGCAGCAGGTCTTGGAATTGAAGGACCTGTAAACAGTCCTACCTTTACGATACTTCAGGTTTATGATGAGGGGAGGATACCATTTTATCATTTCGATGTTTACAGAATAGGCGATGTGAGTGAAATGGATGAGATAGGATATGAGGACTATTTCTACGGAAAAGGAATATGCTTCATTGAATGGGCAAATCTGATAGAGGAAATCCTTCCTGAAAAATATATGGAGATAATAATTGAAAAAGATCTGAAGAAAGGAACAGATTATCGCCGAATAACATTAAGAACGATTGAGAGATAGAAAATGAGAATACTTGCATTAGATACATCGGGCCTTGTTTGCAGTGTGGCTGTTATGGAGGATGACAAACTGTTATCGGAGTTTTCCATACAGCATAAGATTACGCATTCAGAGCTTTTACTTCCTATGATGGACGAAATTAAAAAACGTATAGCACTTGATTTAAATACAATTGATGCTATTGCGATTGCAGCGGGACCCGGATCATTTACAGGACTTAGAATAGGTTGCGCAACAGCTAAAGGACTATGCCTCGCCATGGATAAACCACTGATTGCCGTGCCAACCCTTGATGCAATGGCATATCAGTTTTATGGTAATGAACTCGTTATATGTCCAATGATGGATGCCAGAAGAATCCAGGTTTACACAGGCATATATACTTTTGTCCCTGAAAAGGAAAACGAAAAGCATAGTGAAATCTATTTTTCTATGAAAACAATAAAACCTCAGAGTGCAATGTCTGTTGAGAACATAGCAGGTGAACTTAACATGCTTGGCAAAACGGTTGTGCTTCTTGGTGATGGAGTACCGGTTTATAGGGATAAGATTGAAAAACTGTTGACAGTCAACTATATCCTTGCGCCTGCTCATATGAACAGACAGAGAGCTTCAGCGTTGGCTTCTCTGGCGGAAATATACCTTCGTGAAGGCAAAACAGTAGATGCTGACAGCTTTTCTCCTGAATATTTGAGAGCCTCCCAGGCTGAGCGTGAAGCTGCAGAGAAAAAATCTGCAATGAAATCATCCTCTGAAGATTCAACTAAGCTGGAAAAAAAGAGTAAAAGTGAATCCATTTACATAAGAGACCTTAGGGCAGAGGATATAACGTACGCTGCAGAACTGGAAAAAGCCAACCTCGGTAAAGAAGCATGGACTGAAAAACAAATACTTGAAGCAAGTACACGGGATGACACGGTTTATCTTGTTGCAGAAAAGGTGGGAAATGTAGTAGGATTATGCGGCGTGCAAAACATCCAGGGAGACGGAGAAATTACAAATGTGTCTGTATCCCAGGAATGCAGGGGAGCAGGAATCGCCTCTATGATGCTTGAAAAACTACTGCTTAGAGGAAAAGCTATAGGATGCGAGAACTTTACTCTTGAAGTCAGAGCAGGAAATGCACCGGCAATAGGGCTGTATGAAAAACTTGGTTTTGTGAATGAGGGGACCAGACCTGGATTTTATGATGATCCGAAGGACGATGCTATAATATATTGGAAGAGAAATAAAACGAATGATTGATGTATGTCTACTTGGAACTGGCGGCATGATGCCACTGCCAAACAGATACCTTACAGCTCTGATGGTCCGTTATAACGGAAAGAGCTTTTTAATTGATTGCGGAGAAGGGACACAGATAGCCTTAAAGAAAAGCGGATGGAGTCCTAAACCCATAGATATGATCTGTTTTACACATTATCATGCAGATCATATTTCCGGATTACCCGGAATGCTTCTTACTATGGGCAATGCCGAAAGAACAGAACCACTTCTGGTCGTAGGACCCAAAGGGCTTGAACGTGTAGTTAAAGCGCTGAGGACAATCGCGCCGGAACTTCCTTTCCCTATTGAATATCACGAGATCAATAGCGATAGTGACCAGATCATAATACCTGATATGCCGGAATTTAAAATCAATGCATTCAAGGTAAATCATAACATTACATGTTATGGATACTCCATGCAGCTGGACAGGATTGGAAAATTTAACGTCGAAGCTGCCAAAGCAAACAATATAGAACAGAAATACTGGAATCCTTTGCAAAAAGGCGAGATTATACATACTGAGGATGGCAGAATCTTCACACCGGATATGGTTCTTGGAGAGGCAAGGAAGGGCATACATCTGACATATGTCACAGATACAAGGCCCACCGACAGTATAATTAAATATGCCGAAAATTCAGATTTATTTATCTGTGAAGGAATGTACGGAGAACCTGAAAAACTGCAGAAAGCAAAAGAAAACAAACATATGACAATGTATGAAGCTGCTGAACTTGCAAAGAAGGCAAACGTTAAAGAAATGTGGCTTACACATTACAGTCCGTCACTTGTTAATCCAAAGGAATATCTCCCTAAAGTAAAGGATATTTTTTCTAAATCAATTGCAGCCAAGGACGGTAGAAATATCACATTAAAATTTGAAGACGAATAACAGATCATATTTCTTTTGAGGAGGAATTATGGACGAGTCTACGAAGAATAGTATTTTTAAAACCGTGTTGCTTATGTTTCTTGCAGCAGTTGTAGGAATATCTATATTTGTTGTTATAACCAGAAATGGTAAGAACACAAATACTACAACAGAGGACCAGGTGCTTACAGAGGTTCAAAAAATAACAACCATTGACCTTGCAAAAAGCTATCCGAAAACTCCTCCTACTGTTGTGGATCTTTATGCCCGGACCATGAAGGTTCTGTATAAACAGACATATACTGACGAAGAATTTGATAAAATGGCAGCAATTCTTGCGGGTATATTTGATTCAGAATTTTTGCTGAATCAGAGCAATTGGCCGGATGGACTCAAAAATGAAGTTGACGAAAAAAAGAAGGGTGACTATTCTATCACCAAATATGAAGTATTGACATCGGATCTCCAGGAAAAGAGAGATAACGGTGAAGAAATAGCAAATGTACTCGCAAAAATCAATTTGCGACATGGAACATCCACTACTCCATATAACTATTTGTTTGTTCTTCGAAAGGATTCAGAAGGGCTATGGAAGATAATGGGTTGGACAGTTTCAGAAATAACGGATGAAGAGCAGTAAATTATGGATAATAAAAATGTAGAAAAAATTGAGCGCCGTACCGAAGAGGACGGCGTAATATTTATGTCGATTAAGAACGAGAACGACATTGAAAAAAACAAAGCTGATGATATAACAATACTGGCAATAGAAAGCAGCTGCGATGAAACAGCGGCTGCCGTGGTCAGAAATGGCAGAGAGGTGTTGTCAAATATTATATCTTCTCAGATAGCTTTACATACAATTTATGGTGGGGTAGTACCCGAGATAGCCTCCAGAAAGCATGTAGAAAAAATAAATGGTTGTGTGCGTGCTGCATTGGATGAGGCAAAGCTCAGGCTTGAAGATATCGATGCCATAGCAGTAACATATGGCCCCGGCCTGGTCGGAGCCCTGCTTGTTGGTGTTTCAGAAGCTAAAGCCCTTAGCTTTGTTACAGGAAAACCGCTTGTTGGAGTGCATCATATAGAAGGACATATCTGTGCTAACTATATAGAGGACAAGACATTAGAGCCGCCGTTCATTTGTCTTGTTGCTTCTGGAGGACATTCACACCTTGTGTATGTGAAAGATTATGGTGAATATGACATTATTGGTCAGACCCGTGATGATGCTGCCGGTGAAGCTTTTGATAAAGTTGCAAGAGCGATAGGGCTTGGATATCCCGGTGGACCCAAGGTGGATGCTGCTGCAAAGGAGGGAAATCCGGAAGCAATACACTTTCCTAGAGCAAAAACCACTGAAAAATCATATGACTTTAGTTTTAGCGGACTTAAATCTGCAGTACTGAATTATCTTAACCAGGCTGAAATGAAAGGAGAGAGCGTAAACATAAATGATGTGGCTGCTTCTTTCCAAAAGGCAGTTATAGATGTTCTTACTGAGCACACAATAGAAGCAGCGGCTGAATATGGATGCGATAAGATAGCCATAGCTGGTGGCGTTGCTTCTAATACAGCGTTACGTGCACGATTGGAAAAAGAATGCAAGGACAGAGGATATACATTTTACAGGCCTTCACCGGTATTATGCACTGATAATGCAGCGATGATCGGAGCAGCAGGCTATTATGAGTTTTTAAAAGGGGTAAGAAGTGGGATGGATTTAAATGCAGTACCTAATTTACCTCTTGGAAACAGGGAAAGAAGATATCATGGCAGATCATAAGAAAAAATCAACAGCGATAGTTTTAGCTGCAGGAAGCGGTAGCAGAATGCATAGCGACATAAAAAAGCAGTATATGCAGATAGCAGGGAAACCACTTTTTTTATATGCACTTGAAGTGTTTGAAAAAAGCTTTGTTGATGAAATCATTCTTGTATTACCGTCAGAAGATATTGAATATGTAAAAAAAGACATAATAGGTTCGCGTAATTTCACTAAAGTTAAAGCAATGATTCCGGGTGGCAGCACTCGTTACCACAGTGTAAGAAATGGCCTTAAAGCAGCTTCAGGGGATACAGAGATAGCGTTTATTCATGATGGAGCAAGACCATTTATTGATGATATGATTTTGGAGAGAGCTTATGATGCAGTGATGAAGTATGGAGCATGTGTAATTGGCATGCCTGTAAAAGATACCATCAAGATTGCAGATTCCGAAGGCTTTGCCGAAATGACACCTGACAGGAATCATACCTGGCTTGTACAGACGCCGCAGGTTTTTGTTTATGATGAAATATCAGAGTTATATGAAGAACTTGTCAGAAATGAAGAGGACCTGATTTCAAAAGGTATAAACATAACAGATGATGCCATGGTAATGGAGACATTTGGAAAACGGAAAGTAAAGCTGGTTGAAGGATCATATGACAATATTAAGATAACCACTCCTGAGGATATTATTCTGGCTGAATCAATATTAAAAAGAAAAAGCTGGAGTAAAAATTAAATTCCAACTTAAGAAAGTTGCTTCAAAGAGTAAAAGTCACACTTTGAGAAAAGGAAAAGAAAAAAATAAAATATAAAAAGAAAAAATTTAAAAATAGTGTTGACATTATATGCACATATGGATATAATAAATTTCGCTGCTGAGGTGTGCAACACTTCACAGAGAAAATTATAAATGGAGCGATATCGAAGCGGTCATAACGAGGCGGTCTTGAAAACCGTTTGGCGGCAACGCCACGAGGGTTCGAATCCCTCTCGCTCCGCTCAAAATTAAAGAGTGAAGAGATGAAGTCAACACTTTTGCAGAAGTACTCAAGAGGTTGAAGAGACACCCCTGGAAAGGGTGCAGGTCGTTAATAGCGGCGCGAGGGTTCAAATCCCTCCTTCTGCGTTCCTCATCAATATGATGAGATTGTACTTTGACAATGAAATAGTAATGCAACCCTGAAAATTCCAAAAAGAATATTCAGAGAACAAAACAACCTAACTAAAGGTAAAACGGACAGAACAAAAGCCAAGCTTAAGTTCTGGTCAGAAGACGAACGATCTTAAACAGAGATGTTTGAGAAACATTTAAACGTGAGAGTTCGATCCTGGCTCAGGATGAACGCTGGCGGCGTGCCTAACACATGCAAGTCGAACGGAAGATTATCGCTGATGAAGCTTCGGCAGAATCTTGAT